>JAJFLM010000460.1 GCA_021772655.1 Deltaproteobacteria bacterium | reverse complement strand
TCTCCGCCGGCGCGAGCGGGAATTCCGAGATGTTGCGTTCAGTTTGTCCGAAGAAAGTGACGCGATAGAAGCCTGGCAATGAGTGCCGCTATTCTTCTTTTTCCACGTTCTTCGCTGGGACCGGTCCAGCAGCACTGGCTTTAACGGGGTTCTCCACGAAGGAAATCGAACGATCGCTGCCTCCTTTACCTTTAGTTTCGATACCGTTGCGGATGCTGCCCACGAATTTGTCGGCGCCGGGACCGATCTCGACGGTAACGATCCCGCCTGCTGTCGTAAGCCTACCGGCATGGACGGCGGCTCGACAGATCATGCTGGAAAACGCATAGGTATCAGTCCCGTACATAATTCTAGATCGCAAGTTGCTTGGAGCGGCAGGACAGCGAAATGTGATGCGTTGACCGACCAAGTGCCGATAGGCAAATCCCGTTCTGGTAAATTTCGTATCCCAATCAATACGGGGCAGATGCGCAAGGTGAAGTTCGTTGACCTCCGCTGGACTTGAACCATCAACAAATGTCATGCTCCTGGGAGTCGCAGGCAAGTCGCGAGTTTTGACGCCATTGCGATCGCTCCCCTCATACTCAGCTTTTCCTGGATTCAACTGAATGGTGACCGTTCCCCCCTGCTGCGTAATCTTTCCGGCATGCAGTGCGGCAATGCAAATGGGGGTGTTGCTGGGATAAGCATCTGTACCGTAGACGCCTGCAAAGCTCTGACTCACAGCGGCGGGGGGACATTTGACCGTCAAGCGTTGCCCGAGAAATTTGTCAGTATCAAATTGAAACTTATCCAGCGTCGTATCCCATTTGATTTCGGGAATGAGCCGAGACTCGCTCTGAGCGACAGCACTGTTGGCCGTAAGATTACTTAACCCTAACAAGAGGCCAAACAAACCGAGAACAATATTTCTGCTTTAATCTTTATAGTTCTTGACCAAAAGTCGTTTTGGGTTAAGAGCAATTGTCGTTGTCATCTGATTCAATCCTGTCTGAAAGGTGCGAGAGATCGAGCCTTGGCAAAACGGATTTTTCAATTTTCAAAACGCCGTTTGTTCGTGCCAGCTCAGATTTGTCTCACATATCCGAATGTTGCGACCGTTTGGGGCAGTTTTTTCTTGCTTGCGAAGCTAACGGCAGACGCGGCCTGGCAGGTTTCAAGATGCGTACAAAAAAACGACGCATACACGCCGATGGCTGGAAATCCATGGAGAATTGGTTTCACACAACCAGTTGGCGTAACACGGCCATTTGAGGTGCGAAAGCGTGAGTTCTTGATGCCAGCGGTTGAGTGATGGTTCGAATCTAGGGTGTGGTAAATTTGCCACACCCTTTTTTACTTCCCCCGGTTGCGTTGTCGGGAGAGGTAACATTTCATCGGTGAAATGGAGGAGATTGTGGTTAAAAGTCTAGTGCAACATCCCTTTAATCTGCGATAGTATTGCATTGCAGATCAATTGATCCGAACTTTTCGAATAATTCTGTGTCGGAACTTTATCTTTGTAACCGTTCACACCCCGAAATTGCTCTTCCCTTAATCGGCGGAATTTGCGACACCTTGCGGCATGTCGCAGCACAAGGACGGACCGCCGATTTCCGCTGAACTGCTCGCCGGGTTAGCCCCGGACGCGCGACGCCTCATTTGCGCCATCGTCGAGTATTATGAGCGGCGAATCGACCAGTATGAAGCCCGCATCGACCAATATGAAACGCGCATCGCCGAACTCGAACGGCGGTTGGGCATGACGCCGGCCAACTCGTCGCTGCCACCCTCCTCGCAACATCCGCACGCGAAACCCGCGCCAAAGAAACCCAAGTCCAAACGCAAACGCGGCGGGCAACCGGGACACGAAAAGCACGAGCGAACACTCGTGCCGCCCGAAGAGGTCGACGTGACGATCGTGATCAAACCCCACGCCTGCCGGCGTTGCGGCGAACGACTCAAAGGGAGTGACGCCGATCCGCTACGGCATCAAGTTTGGGAATTGCCGCCGATCAAACCGATCATCACCGAATATCAGCGGCATCGATTGGAGTGCCGTTGCTGCGGCACGACGACTTGCGGCGAACTCCCGCCGGGAGTGCCGACCGGCCAGAGCGGACCGCGGCTGGTCGCGCTGACGAACCTGCTCATGGGTTGCTTCCGGCAGAGCAAACGCCGCACGGCGTTGTTCTTGGAGACGGTGTTGAATGTGCCGTGCAGTACGGGCTGGGTCGTCAAGATGCAGAACCTGGGCTGCGCGGCGCTGCGTCCCTGTTACGACGAACTCGCCGCGGCGCTGCCGCGCGCCGAAGCGATCAACCTGGACGAGACCGGCACGAAACAGGCGGGTGCGAAAGGTTGGATCTGGGTGGTGGCGACGACGGCATTCACGCTGTTCGCCATCCGCATGACGCGCGCGGCGCAGGTCGTGCGCGATCTGTTGGGCGGCGGCTTCGACGGGATCATCACCACCGACCGTTACGGTGGGTACAACGATTACGGGCGGCGGCAAGTTTGTTGGGCCCATTTGATGCGGGATTTTCAGGCGTTGATCGATGCGGGTGGGGCGGGAAAACGCATCGGCCGGCGATTGCAAAAGATCGGCCACGAGTTGTTCCACCACTGGCATCGCGCGCGGGACGGTACGATCACGCGCGCGACGTTTCGCCGAAACATGAAACCGTTGATGTACGACATGTGGCAAGCCCTGGAAGCCGGGCAGCGGTGCCGTCATGCGCGCACGAACGCGGTCTGCGATGACTTGTTCGCGCGGTTCGATCAGTTGTGGATGTTTTTGGAGCACGCGGACGTCGAACCGACGAACAATGCGGCCGAGCGAGCGTTGCGGCACGCGGTGATCTGGCGGAAGCTGAGTTTCGGCACGCAAAGTGAACCGGGGAGCCGCTTCGTGGAGACGCTGCTGACGGTCGTCGAAACGTGCCGGCAACAGGACCGGGACGTCGTCAGTTTCGTGACAGGGGCCATCGAGTCCCACTGGAACCGCCAACCCCACCCCTCACTGCTTGCCGGGGTGTGAACGGTTACCATTTTCCGGTGACGAATTGCGAGAAGAATGTGCCCGGTTGTCGTTGTAATATCGAACGTATTCCCGAATCAGATAGTTCAGATGCCGCTCACCACAAATCAAGAAATTGTGCAAGCATTCCTGCTTGATACTTTGAATCACTCGCTCGCAGCGGGCGTTGAGATTTGGACTTTGAAACGGCAAGCGAATCGGTTTGATGTTTTCCGATTTGAAGAGCTCGTCGAATTTCGCTGTGAATTTTGTGTCGCGGTCACGGATCAAGTGCGTCGGTTTGTGTTCGAAATCTGCAGCGTGCTTCATAAAGTTCCGGGCCTGTTGTTCTGGCCTGCCCCTGAGTCAATCCGCAGAGTAGAGAATCTGCGGTTTGGGCCACGAGAGTAAGGCGGCAGCAGGTACCAAGTGAGCTTTTCACCCCAGAGCGGTATACTCACTTATTGAATCGGTCGCTCAACCGGGGTATACGGCTTGGTGTTACTTCTGGTTCCACCAGTTCGCATTTGTGGGACTTGACCGTCACTATCGAATAGGATACTCGTGCTCAATACCGACCCGATCGCTGCTGATATGCACCGTTGCTAGGAATTGAGACTCCATGGTCAAAAAGACATTAGGCCGAACTGGAGTTGAAGTGACCCAACTCGGCTACGGGAGTATGGGAATTCGCGGACCCAAGACCTGGGGCAAACGCGTTGTCAGTGAGGAAGCTGCTGAAAGTTTTCTCAACACCGTACTCGATGCCGGGATCAACTTCATCGACACAGCGCCCGACTATGGAATCAGCGAACAAAGAATTGGCCAGTACATCAGCTCCCGGCGAAGCGAATTCTACCTGGCAACCAAATGCGGCTGCGCCTACACACAGCACGAAGATCACCTTGAGATTGACCATATTTGGAACAAAGACGTCCTACGGCAAAACATCGAGACCAGCCTTAAGCGGCTCCGGACCGACTACGTTGACATTCTCCAATTCCATGGCGGCGATGCCAAGACGCTCGTCGAAGAAGGATTGATCGAATTGCTGATGGAGTTTCGCGATCAAGGTCTGATCAGGTTCATCGGTGTCTCCAGTTCCTTGCCACGACTGCCTGCACTCATCGAACTGGGCGTGTTTGACACGTTTCAAATCCCCTATTCCTGCCTCGCCCCGGAGCACCACGACTTGATCACACGGGCCGCTGAAACGGGTGCGGGCATCATCATTCGCGGTGGTATTGCTCAGGGCGGCCCCGATGCTGAGATTCAGCGACCGGCACTCAACGACATCTGGACGCAGGCAAGACTTGACGAACTCCTTCCCGATGACATGAACCGTGCGGAACTGATTTTGCGCTACACCATCTCCCATCCGCACTGTGACACCACAATCGTGGGCACCTGCAATCCTGCTCATCTCGATGAAAACATTGCCACCATCGCGAAAGGCCCATTGGAATCGACACTTTACGAACAGATCACCTCACGTGTTGCCGCACTGGGTAGCTGACCTTTCTGCAGACTAATCAGTTCGCTGTCGGAGAATCAGTCCCAAGCGCATAGCGTTGTTGTGGGCAAAATTTTGGCCGAGTAGGCGAAGATCAATTGGTAGCGATCCGCGAATTAGGAGATCAGATCGATAGAATCCACAGTGCTTTGCGCTCCGACATACGATCTCGAAACCGGTAGCGAGATCAACCCACCACATCGAATAGTTTTCCTCTCAGCCGCTCCGGTCGACACAACCTCTTGAAACAGCAGAGTTACGAGGTTGTGTCGACCGTCGCTGCCAAATCGGCTGACAAAAATGCATCTTGGAAGACCAGCCAGACTCCGTAGAACTCTCTGTTTGTCAAAGCTGAATTGAGTCAGCTTTCGAGTCTATGTTGCGGCAGCGAGCGGAATCAGATCGATTCTGTTCCAGGCTTTGCCGTTGGCAAAACGCCGACCAGAAAACTCGTGAGCCGCCGTAAAAGACTTGAACTATTGTAAACCGCTGCCATTACGGGCTTTCAAAAATTGGGGCTAAAGAGCATGGTTACGAAGAGTGTTTGGCAAGACGGGAGGTTGAAACGGTCGTGCG
>JAJFLM010000459.1 GCA_021772655.1 Deltaproteobacteria bacterium | reverse complement strand
CCAAACGCTATGTAGGTCGGCCGACGCCGCTGTATCATGCGCAGCAGATTAGTGATCAATTAGGTGGTGGGCAGATTTATTTAAAGCGTGAGGATCTGTGTCATACGGGAGCTCATAAAGTGAATAATACTTTAGGGCAGTGTTTGTTGGCTCAGAAAATGGGCAAACCGCGGATTATTGCTGAAACCGGAGCCGGTCAACACGGTGTGGCGACGGCTACGATGGCCGCTTTATTAGGACAGAAGTGTGAAGTTTATATGGGTGATGAAGATATTCATCGTCAGCAGCCTAATTATTTTCGAATGAAGTTATTGGGCGCTGATGTCGTGCCGGTGACTTCAGGTTCCAAAACTTTAAAAGATGCTTTGAACGAGGCCTTACGTGATTGGATCACGAATATTGCTGATACCCATTATTGCATCGGTACTGTCGCCGGACCCCATCCTTACCCTGAGATGGTGCGGGATTTTCAGGCGATTATTGGTCAAGAAACCAAGCGTCAGTTTAAGGATTTTTCAAAGCGACCGCCTGATTATTTAATAGCCTGTGTAGGTGGTGGTTCTAATGCGATCGGTTTGTTTTACCCCTTTGTGAAGACTAAAGGTGTGAAACTTATTGGGGTGGAAGCGGCCGGTGAAGGTCTGAATACAACACGTCATTCCGCGACTTTAGTAAAAGGTAAGGTCGGTATTCTCCATGGCTCTAAGTCTTATGTGATTCAGACAAAGGACGGGCAGATTACACCGACGCATTCTGTCTCGGCGGGCCTTGATTATCCGGGTGTTGGTCCGGAACATAGTTATCTCAAAGATATAGGTCGTGCGGAGTATGTGTCGGTGACAGATAAAGCAGCGATGAAGGCTTTTCAAATGTTGTCCGAGCAAGAAGGGATTATTCCTGCCATCGAAAGCTCTCATGCCTTGGCCTATGCCTTTAAATTAGCGAAGAAACTGCCCAAGTCAAAGCGGATAGTGGTGAACCTCTCAGGTCGTGGTGACAAAGATTTAAATACGGCAGCTGAATGGTTTGGGGTTAAATTATAATTAAGTAGGGGCGCAGCCTGCTGTGCCTACGAATGAAAAGAAATGTCGCGATTAAAACAAAAATTTGCTGATTTAAAGGCTCAAGGTGAAACGGGTTTGGTCCCCTTTATCACGGCTGGAGACCCTAGTCTGAATAAGACGAAGGCCTATGTGAAGGCTTTGGTGGATGGAGGGGCAGATGTTATTGAGCTGGGAATGCCTTTTAGTGACCCCATGGCGGATGGCCCAGTTATTCAAGAAGCAGATGAGAGGTCTCTGGCTAAAGGTACGGATTTAAATGGTATTTTAAAAATAGTCTCTGAGCTACGCAAGACGACTGAGGTGCCCATTGTGTTGATGGGATATTACAACCCTATCTTTGCCTATGGGGTAGAGCGTTTTGCCCGTGATGCGGTGAAGGCGGGCGTCGATGGCTGTTTGATTGCTGATTTGCCCGTAGAAGAATCTAGCGAGATTAAACCTTTGTTTAAGCAAGCCGGTCTCGATCTGATCTTTTTATTAGCGCCTACTAGTCATAATGGCCGGATTAAAGCTGCCGCTAAAGTCGGACAAGGTTATTTATACTATGTCTCGATGACGGGGATTACAGGGGCGCAACTTTCAGGGACAAAGTGGGTCGAAAAAAAGGTGAAAGCGATTAAGGCGCTGACTGATTTGCCGGTTGCGGTGGGTTTTGGTATCGCGACACCGGATGCGGCAGCTCGGGTCAGCCAGTTTGCAGATGCTGTTGTGGTCGGTAGTGCCTTTGTAAAGCAGATTGCTCAGGGCATCACCCCAGCTGCCTTAGAGAACATGACCCGCAAGTTTAAACGCGCTATGAAATAAGTTGATGAATTATGGAAAAAAAATATCACCCCCAACAGATTGAAGTGAAGTGGCAAGAACACTGGGACGATAGCAAGGCGTTTTATGCTGAGGATGTCAGCGATAAGCCTAAATATTATTGTTTAGAAATGTTCCCGTACCCTTCGGGCCGTATTCATATGGGACATGTTCGCAATTATTCTATTGGTGATGCGATTGCGCGCTATAAGCGTCTTCAAGGGTTTAATGTGATGCATCCTATGGGCTGGGATGCTTTTGGTTTGCCGGCTGAGAATGCGGCGATTAAAAATAATGTGCCGCCCGCCGAGTGGACCTATCAAAATATTGATAGCATGCGTGAACAACTAGATCGCTTAGGGTTTTCTTATGATTGGGACCGTGAGTTGGCGACCTGCCATCCTGATTATTATCGTTGGGAGCAGTGGTTGTTTACCAAGATGTATGAAAAAGGTTTGGTCTATAAAAAGAATGCTATGGTTAATTGGGACCCAGTCGACAAAACTGTTTTGGCCAATGAACAAGTCATTGATGGCCGAGGTTGGCGTTCAGGGGCTTTAGTGGAGCAGCGTCCTTTAGAGCAATGGTTTGTACGGATTACGGCCTATGCGGAAGAATTGCATGATGACTTAGAGCGCCTCACTGGTTGGCCAGAGCGCGTGCGTACCATGCAACGGGAATGGATTGGCCGCAGTGAGGGGGCCAAGGTTAAATTTGCGATTGAAGGTTTTGAGCAAGATCATATCGAAGTTTTTACGACCCGCCCTGATACTTTGTTTGGAGTGACCTTTATGTCCTTGGCGCCGGAGCATCCACTGGTTCCAAAGTTGGCGCAAGCCGGTGGGCTTGAAAATGAAGTGGAGGCGTTTAAACGCGAAGTGGCTAAGATCAGTCGAGACGAGCGTTTAGCGGGTAACTACGAAAAGTCTGGAATTTTCACCGGCGTTTATTGTCAGCATCCCTTAACCGGACGCGACATTCCTATTTATATAGCTAACTTTGTCTTGATGGATTACGGCACCGGCGCCGTGATGGCGGTACCGGCCCATGATCAACGTGATTTTGATTTTGCCAAAAAGTATCAATTGCCAATCCGTGTTGTGATTCAACCAGAAGACCATCACTTAGATGAAGACGATTTACCGGAAGCTTATGAAGGTGCTGGGGTCATGGATAATTCTCCCGGTTTTAATGGCGAACCCAATGGAGCCGGTAAAAAGAAAATTACTGAGGCTTTGGCAGCCAAAGGTTTAGGCGAAGCTTCTATTCATTATCGCCTACGTGATTGGGGGGTGAGTCGCCAACGTTATTGGGGGGCGCCGATTCCCATGATGTATGATGAAAACGGTGGGACAGTTCCGGTGCCTGATGATCAGCTTCCAGTCGCTTTACCTGAAGATGTGACGATTACGGGTGGTAGTGGTTCACCGCTCAGTAAGATGGACGAGTGGGTTGAGGTAACCACAGATTTAACTGCGTCTGGTACGGCGCGCCGTGAAACAGACACTTTTGACACTTTCTTTGAATCCTCTTGGTATTTTATCCGTTATTGTTGTCCGCGAGATGATCAACAAATGGTCTCAGCCGATGCGGCCAAGCAATGGTTGCCCGTTGATCAATATGTTGGCGGCATTGAACATGCGGTCTTACATTTATTGTATGCACGTTTTTTCACTAAGGTGATGCGCGATTTAGATTTAGTCGATATCGACGAGCCGTTTGATAACCTGCTGACTCAAGGTATGGTGATTAAAGATGGCTCAAAGATGAGTAAGTCTAAAGGTAATGTCGTGGACCCCAATGAATTGATTGATCGTTATGGTGCTGATACAGCACGGTTGTTTTCCTTGTTTGCAGCTCCTCCTGAGAAAGATCTGGATTGGAATGAGCAGGGCGTTGAAGGGATGTATCGTTTTCTCAACCGCCTTTGGGGCTTATCTGCAGAATATTTGACGAGTGATTACCGCGATAAGACGGAACAGAGTGGTGATAAGACCTTGCTACGCAAGATGCACCAAACCATTAAAAAAGTGACCGAAGATATGGAGCGACATCGTTTTAACACAGCGATTTCAGCCATGATGGAATTGTTGAATGAAATGCCACGTTTTACGGCTGAGCAGAACCCGCAGGTGTCATGGCCGGTGCTGCATGCCTGCTTAGAGACTTTGGCTATTTGTTTGTCTCCGATTGCACCTCATATTTGTGAAGAGTTATGGCAGTCCTTAGGCCATCAAGAAGCTTTACAGGTGGCGTCGTGGCCCAGTTATGATGAGGATTATCTGCAAGCCGATTCAATGACTATTGTAGTGCAAGTGAATGGCAAGCTGCGTAGCAAGATTGAACTTAGTGTCAATGCTTCTGAAGAAGATATAGATGCCTTAGCTATGGTGGATGCGAAGGTCATGAAGCACATCGAAGGTAAAACCATCCGCAAAAAGATTTTTGTTCCGGGTAAGCTCTATAATATAGTGGCGACTTAAACTCATGATCTATTTGATTATTGGCGATGTACCGTATTTAAAAGATCAAGCCCTCGCGCGGCTAAAAAATAAATTTAAAGACAGAGAAGTCATGAGTTTTTTTGGCCCTGAATGTAAGGCCAAACAGATTCTTGCAGAATGTACGAACCTCTCATTATTGGGTGATTCACCTGGTGTGATCGTGCGTGCTGCGGATCGCTTGGCTAAGGCTGAACAAACTGTCTTGCAAGCCGAGTTGAAACGTTTGCCGGAAGACTGTTGTTTAATTCTATTAGCTGACAAGATTGATAAGCGACTTAAGTTTTGGCAGATCCTCAGTAAACAAGCTGAAGTGATCTCAGCTGAAGCACCGCCCGCTAAAGAACGACGTTCTTGGTTGCAGCAAGATCTGCAAGGCCGCGGTTTGCAACTGGCTCCTGACGCCTTCCAAACTTTATATGAATTAATTCTAGCCGATTTTAATCAATCCATTCTGATTCTTGAAAAGTTAGCTTTATTTTTAGGGAACGAGAAACAGGTGAGTCGTGATACCCTAGAAAGCTGCCTAAGTGGTGGTACCCCCGTTAAAATCTTTGAATGGGTAGAAGCCGTCGGCGCGGGGCGTTGGAAGCAGGCCTTCGCATTGTTACAAAAACTTTGGGCCAATCAAGAAGCACCACTGGCCTTACTAGCTTTATTGTTGAGACATTTCCGCATCTTATTGCGTGCGGTGGAGCATAGTGCACTGTGGGGACGTTCTGGAGAGTTGGCGCGGGTTTTGGGAGTGCCTCCCTTTGCCGTCGATAAATATGTGCAACAGGCACGTCGCTACGACCGGGAAACGCTGATTTCTTGTTGGGAATTGCTCTTTGAAACGGACCGCAACCTTAAATCGAGCCCGATTAAGAAAGAATTAGAACTAGAAGCTTTGTTGTGGAAGTTACGACAAAGAATCAAGGCGCGTGTTTAGGCGCGCTATCTTACGTTGACCAGCACGTGCATGCACTAAGCCTTTGCGAATAGCACGGTCAATGATAGATTGGGCTTTAATAAAGAGATCCTGAGCGACTTTTTTGTCAGTGCCACTGAGGGCGTCATTCAATTTCTTGATTGCCGTTCTCATAGTAGAAAGCTGAGCTTTGTTTTGCACATTCACCTTAACACTCTGACGGTGCCGTTTGATGGCTGATGCGTGACGTCCTGAACCTAATTTTTTCTTTGTTGCCATAGGGCGAGGTTTTTAGGGGATAAGTAGCCGTCTGTCAATGGGTTTTTCGCTTTTAGTTCGTGTGGGGGTAAAAAAGTAGCCTTGGGCTGACTAAATCATCAAAAAAAGAGATTCTCTTGCAAAATCATTCACTTATCGGGTAGCCACAGCAGATGGTTGAGAAGGGTAAAATCCTACGTCGGACGGGTACCGTTGGAGGGCTGACATTGGTCTCCCGCATCTTCGGTTTGGTCCGTGATATAGCGATCGCTTATATTTTTGGAGCGAACCGGGCTGCGGATGCTTTTTTTGTCGCCTTCCGTATCCCCAACCTATTACGCCGCTTTTTTGCTGAGGGGGCCTTAACCATCAGCTTTGTGCCGGTTTTTACCGATTATCTAAAAAAGCACCGGGAAGAGGCTCGTGAAGTCGTCAATGTGTCCTTCACGTTGTTGGGACTTATTCTGCTAGGTGTCGTTGCCCTGGGAATTGTAGGCGCACCTTGGATCGTTAAGGCAATTGCCTATGGTTATACAGAAGACCCTGCCAAGTATGAGCTGACCGTGATGCTCACACGCATCATGTTTCCGTATATCTTTTTTATTAGTCTTGCCGGACTAGCCATGGGGGTATTGAACTCACTGAAGCATTTTGCGGCTCCGGCGGCGGCGCCTATTTTACTGAACTGCGGGATTATTGCCGGTGCTATCTACTTTTCTCGTTACACGAATCCGCCGGTTGTTGGTTTGGCTTTAGGTGTACTCATTGGTGGTTTGTTTCAGTTTGCAGTCCATTTGCCGGTCATGGCCAAATACAAGATGTGGCCGCGCTTTAATTTTAAGCCCAAGCATCCTGCGGTGAAAAAGATTATTCCGATGATGGGGGCTTCAGCCTATGGCGCGGCAGTTTATCAAATCAATGTGATGGTTATTACGTTCTTGGCGTCGTTCTTGACGGAGGGAAGTGTATCTTGGTTGTGGTACGCCGATCGCGTGATGGAATTCCCCTTGGGGATTTTTGGGATTTCTTTGGCGACGGTTCTCTTGCCGAGCATGGCCGACCATGCCGCGGCTGGTGAAACGGATAAGATGCGCGCGACCTTAAACTATGGTTTGCGCATGAGTAGTTTTTTTACGTTACCGGCGATGGGTGGTTTGATTGTGTTAGCCGAGCCGATTATTCGGGTATTGTTTCAGCGAGGGAGTTTTACCGCTGAGTCGACGCAAGCCGCTTCACAGGCCTTGATTTATTTTAGCTTGGGATTGCCGTTTATTGCGGCGGTACGGGTGACGACCAATGCTTTCTTTTCGATTAAAGATTCGCGCACGCCTGTGCAGATGGCGAATCTGTCTGTGCTGGTTAATATTGTGGCTGCGGCTTTACTGATGTTTCCTATGAAACATAATGGTTTGGCACTCGCTTTGTCCATTGCGGCGCTCTGTAATTTCTTATTTCAAGTCTTAGCCTACCATAAACGCGTAGGTCCGATTGGCATTACGCAAATGCTCCCATCATTGGCCAAGATGGTGATTGCTACTTGTACTATGATGTTGCTGGTTTATTTTGTTGCGCAATGGGGCAGTTTCTTTGGCGCGTCAAACTCCTTTAGTCGTGAGGTGCTTGGGATCATACTTTGCGTTGTTGTTGGTGTGATTGCTTATGCCCTTATTTTATTATTACTGCGAAGTGCTGAGGCCCGTGAAATGAGTGGCGCTGTCAAGCGACGCTTGATCAAAAGTTAAATTATCAACTGTAGTGCATTCGTACAGAATTCTCTTTCATTCAAACTAGTGCGTACACAATAGTATACGCTAAAATCACTATTTTCTAAAATCGGATAGTTTTTTGTCTATTCTGACACAACTTTATCTTTCGATAATCGAATAAAAAGGACCCGGCTAAGTAATTATTTAGGAGATTTTTATGTTTATTGGTTCTGCCGCAGGTCTTTCAACGCAAGCACTCTTTGCATCGAGCGCCGCTCTTAGTTCCGTAGATTTATATCAACGTATTCAGCATAGTGAGAGTCCGCTGCTTTATGGCGGGGTAAGTGCTGCTGAATGCGCTGAATTAGGACAACATCTTGAAGCACTTAATGTGCCAGGAGCTCGTCATTTAGAGAGAGTTGAAGAGGCTATTTCCAATACCCTCGTTCAGCGAGGGGGTTTAGATAGTAGACTTCGTAATTTCCTTATTAATGATGCTTTCATTTCTCATGTAACGGCTCCAGAACGTTCCGAAGCGGCGACTGAGTTTGTCGCATTTTTAGATAGAATTAATGATCCTTTGCGTCGTGATGAAATCAGTGTGAGCGATCAATCGACATTTTCACTTTTTGGGATGTTTCAAGGCCTAGGGCTCGGAGATAGAATCATTAATGCGGGCCTCAAGGTGGCTACTAGCTTATCAGCCCGGCGTGACTACCCCACGGCTTTAGTAAGTGGCTTAGAAAATGATCACATGAGTTTAGGGCGTTATTTAAAAAGTGCTGCGCTGGGTGGGGAACTAGTTCGTCAAGGCGAGGGTGCTGCTGTTAAAGGCTATGGTTCTCAGGTTCAATTTGTAAAAGTTTCAACCGAGACACACAGTTTTGAAGTTAGTTCCGCGGAATCTACTGTATTTAAAGATATTGTGGGTGTGATGCCACGAGACTTTACATCATTTCGCGAAGTTATTGATACTGTAGTTCATCCGCGTAGTCAGTTAGGCGCAGAGGGTTATCGACAATTGAGTTGGTGGCTCTATCACGCTGCGGCTGAGCAACTTGCTATCGGAAACCCACAGCGCAGTCATGAGCTGATGGATTTTGCTATAGCTTATTTAGAGCTTTATATTCAGGATAGAGAGACGAGCCCTGATTTAACTGATGTGCTGGTCAGTTGGTGGCAACGTTCTATTGAAATTAACAGATTGAACAGTCAGCTTAGGTCTTCAGTGAGTAAGCTTGAAGGTATAGACCTTCATAATCCTCAAAATATTGAATTATTTATTGAATCATTGAATGCACTTCGTGACGTCGTTCAAGGTTTTGATGAAATGGGGGCGCCTGCTTTAGTCCATCATTTACTTCATCATGACTTACAGCCTGCTATTACTACTATTTTACATGCGATAGAATATTATTTAGATCCACG
>JAJFLM010000458.1 GCA_021772655.1 Deltaproteobacteria bacterium | reverse complement strand
TTTAACTGTATTCCTCACATCGATGTTTTTCAGGATAATGGGTATACCAAAGAAGAAATGAAAATGATTTTGGAATCACGTAAGATTTTAGAACAGGAAGATTTGAGGATCACAGCAACCTGTGTACGAGTACCGGTATTTCATAGCCATGCGGAGTCAGTTAATATTGAAACCAAAAAGAAAATCAGTGCTGAAGAAGTGAAATCATTGATGGCCAATGCTGAGGGTGTGGTCTTGCATGATAAGCCTGAAGAAAACCTGTATCCCCTAGGCTTAACAGCGACGGGTGAGAATGATGTATTTGTAGGCCGTATTCGCGAAGATGAATCCGTAGAGAACGGTATTAATATGTGGGTGGTAGCCGATAACTTACGTAAAGGAGCGGCGTTGAATGCAGTCCAAATTGCGGAAATTCTTATCGATAAATATATTTAATATTCTATTGGTTTTATTGACTGGTTCTGTAGCCGCCTTTCCGAATTCAGAGCGCTTGCCGGCAGACCCTAGTGCTTTAACAGAGCCACCTTTATCTATTCTTTCAGATCAACCAGAAGCGATTGTCGTCGATGACGATAATCGCTTTGTTTTTTTTGCGACGGGTAGCACTATCAGTCGCTTTGACTTGGCTAGTTGGTCACTTGCCAGTGAGCAAATTGCTGAGTTGAGTGGTTCTACGGATATTGAGGGGGACCCTGATGAAGGGGGGTCCATTCTCGGGTTAGAGATTTCTCAATCACAGTTGTTTGCCGCTCAAAATGATGGAGATCTTCTCGTGTTTGATTTGAATGACTTAAGTGAATCCCCATTATTATTTCATATTAGCGATACTGAATTAGGAAAGATTGTCCGTAATCCAGCAGGGACGGGAGATAATGATAAGCTCTATATTATGGATCAAGGTGGCGACCGGATTTTAGTCTATGATATTTCTGAGCAAGCGGTGACACTTACAATTCTACTGCAAGATGATTTAGGTGGGTCGGTCAATCCAACGGATATGGTATTGATCTCGCGGACGGCGGCTACCGATACCTTGTATGTTGCCAGTGATGATGGCTTTCTATTTGTCATTGAAGAAGGTTCAAGTATAGCAACGCGCATTGAAGCTTCTTTTAGTGATGGTGATAATCTCGTAGCGCTGACACAAGTTCCTGATGAAGAGCTGATTCTTATTTTGAATCAAACAGATTCTTTAATTCAAATATTTGAAACTGTAACAAATACAGAAGTAGCTTTAGTGGATGTTCCTGTTGACCTTGCGGATGTCAATGGAACGCCGCGGGATATTATTGTGACGAATGTAACTGACCCTACGGATATCTATGCGTACGTAGCGGGTCCAGATGGTTTATCTATTGTTGATTTGGATATTGTCGCCGGTGGCCTGACAGACGTGGATATATTAGATATGGTGACCGATGGTGATGACGATGATCCTTTACCTTTAGCTAATGGTCGGAGCCCTAATCAACTGATCAATCTTGATGGAGATTATGTGCTTACAGTGAATGGGGATTCCACTTTTTCAGTTATTTCAGATAATCCATTTGTAACTATTACAGCGATATCGCTAGAGGATAATAGTTTGGCAGAGGGAGATACTTTTACACTTACTTTTGAGTCCGATGAGATCGGGGATTTTTCAGTAAGGGTCGGTGGAACAATTTCTGCAGATGGTAGTGAAATATTAACAGGTACTGTTGCTGAGGCCAATACGAGTGTGACAACTGGAGAGATAAGTCAGAATGATAATTTTGTAGAAGGTGAGAATGAAATCTTTGTTTTCGTAACGGATGCTGAAGGTAACCGTGGGCATGATATGGCTACAGTCACAGTGAATACACCGCCACCCTTAGTAACGATAACTTCTACGGGTTTTGGCGATCAACGAGCCTTCATTAATTTTGAACGACTGACAACGAGCGATATTGCTTCTTATAATTTATATGCCGCCACCGACGCGGTTACCGTACTTAGTAAAACAGAGGCGGATAGCAGCGTTGCTCAGGAGTCGAGTGGTGATATCTTGCAAGGTGTTATTACGGGCCTGACTAATGAAACAACTTATTTTGTGGCTATCGAAGCTGTCGATACAAGTGGTTTGGTCGGTGCGCGTAACGGGTTTTTATCTAACGGTGAATTAGCGACCGTGATTCCTCAAGCGACAATAGGGATTACAGGCCGTGCTGGAGAAACTGGTTGTTCATTACTTTCGGAGCCCGCTTCATTTTCTGGCTTCGGATTGCTGCTGTTATTAGTCGCACTCATAAATCTGAGTTTATTGCGCGTAAAACGAATAGGGGTAGGATTATTCGTTTTGATCGTCTGTTTTGGGGCGACGACACCGGCCTATGCGAAAGAGCTCTCTCCTCAGTGGTTTACATTAGAGATTAAAGTCGGCGAATTCATTCCTTTTGATGCCGTGACAAAAAATGGCTTATCTAAATGTTGTAACGAACGCTTTGAATTAGAGTTTGGTTTTCTCTATGACAGTAAATACGGTGTTGAGTTGGGCGTTGGTTTTTTAAGTGAGGACCGTGATGCTGTGGGCGCTATCGCCGGGGGGCAGAGCCAAGACCGCTTTAATTTTACTTTGGTGCCGATGCAATTAAATCTCACTTATCGCGCTGACTTTAAAGAAGATCAGTTGTTGGTGCCTTATGTAAAGGTAGGCCCTGATTTTGTATTTTTTCGTGAAAATGTTAAAGGCAATGTGACTTCAGGACTTAAGTACGGTTTTCATGGGACGGCTGGGTTGCAGATTCTTTTAGAGTTCTGGGGTGAGGGCGATGCGATGGAGTCCATGGGTGTCAATGATGTTTATTTTACCATTGAGGGAGAATATGCCTGGATCAATGACTTTGGTGGCGTTGGTTTAGACCTTTCTGGGGTGACTGTCTCTGGTGGTTTGTTGTTTGAGTTCTAATGTCGACCCGTTTTAAACTTACTATCTCCTATGACGGTCGTGATTACGTGGGGTGGCAATCACAACGTAATGGGGTGTCTATTCAAGATACTCTGGGGACGGCCTTTGAAAACATCTCTGGAACTTTTATTCGCCCGCAGGGTTCGGGGCGTACCGATGCGGGGGTGCATGCGGTGGCTCAAGTAGCGCATGTAGATTTATCCTGGGCTCATTCAGTAGAAGCCTTGCAGCGGGCTTTGAACAGTGCCTTGCCCAATGATATTTATGTCTCTGAAGTCGTTGAAGCGGAGCATGGTTTTCATGCACAGCATTCCGCACGAAAGAAGTGGTATCGCTATGTTGTTTATGAGAGCGGTAGAGAGGCACCCCCACCGATATTTTCTAGAGGCTATGTTTGGGATTGTTCCTGTGCTCTCAAATTAACGACAATGCGGGAGGTTGCCCGGCAATTAGTCGGGACGCATGACTATGCTAGTTTTCAGGGGAGTGGGGCGTCGGTAAAGACCACGGTACGTACGCTAAATAAAATTACTATTAATCGTGGTCTTGATTTAAAATGGCCGTATTCTTTAGCAGCACCCGCTTTGTTCGATGAGGCTAATAATGGTCAGTATTTAGTCTTTGATTTTGTTGGTAACGGTTTTCTCAAGCAAATGGTGCGTAATTTAATGGGTCTATTGATTGAAGTGGGGCAAGGCAAGCGGACTGTTGCTGAAGTGAAACAGGTTTTACAAGCTTGTGATAGAAAAAAGGCGGGACTTTGCGCCCCGCCTTATGGTCTTTATTTAATGAAAGTTGATTATTAGCTGCCGCCTTCGCCTTCAGGTTCTTCAGGTTCGGCAGGAGCTGGGTTGGTATCAGGTGGTGGAGAGCCACCTTCCCAGTAGTATTGTTGTTTGATGCCCAGCATTTGACCAAAAAGTTCGCGGATTTTTTTACGGGCTTTATCCATAGCGCCTTCTTCAATCCACTCTTTAATGAGATCAACAGCTTCTTGCGCTGCTTCATCACTAATGTCGAGCATAGCGATTAAGTCATCAAGATGTTCAGTGGCATCCAAAATGCTATCAAGAGTTTTTTCAACACCATCTACTTTTTCAGTGTCAGCCATATTGGTTTGATCGATACCATGACCGCCATCAACAATGCTTTCACCATCAGCATCGACTAAGAAGTCATTGCCAGCTTCACCTTTTAAGATGTTGCTGCCTTTACCGCCGTCAATCATGTCATTACCTTTACCACCATAAATGACATCCATGCCGTCGCCGCCAGCGATCATATCATCACCGTCGTCACCAAAAAGTAAGTTTTCGCCAGCACCTGCTTCAATAATATCGTTACCAGCACCTGCGCGAATTTCATCGCCCATGCCCGAATTAGAACCGATAATCCAGTCGTGACCGGCACCGCCGTGGACAACGACGCGGTTGCTTTCTACTTGGCTGGCATCAAACTTCACGCCGCCAAATTGGTAGCCGTTTTCATAGTAACCTTTAGGGTCGTTGACACCATCGGGGAGTTTGAATTGAATGCGGTCATCCGTAGCACCGGTATTACCATTGGTAATACCATTTTTAATCTTAATAACTTTTAAAATTTTACCGGTCTTATCTTTTAATTCAATGACCATATCGCTGCCGGATTCAAGGACATTCACTTCACGGACAGGGATGCCATTAACGGTTTCAGGTAAAGCGATATCTACTTGTGAGGAGCCACTTTTTAAGTTCCAGTTTTCTTGAACCCATTGAGAACCATTCTCACCCATGACTTCTTCAAAAGGCTCGCTTTTACCGATGCTACCAGAGGAAGCGGGGTTGCCATTCTCATCACGGAAGGTATCCCAGACAGTGTAGACATTATCGACGCCAGCGTTCTGAGGCTCAGGGACGGGTTCATCTTCAGTGGGTTCTGGAGTCACTGGCTCGTCAAAGCCAAAAGGTGATTCTTCTTCAGCGGTTTCTTCCACATTATCACTGACAGGATTAAAGCCATTGCCTTCGTTGCGTTGTACAAAGAAACCACTGGCCCAGCTATGTTCGCCATCGATGGCTTGAGTGGCACCTTGAACAACTTGTTGGCTGACATTATACATGACGAAGTTATCAATGCCGCCTTTGTCTTCAACAAAGATCTTACGGTAGATACCTTTTTTAACAATAATTTTCTTTTCATCCGTATAGATGATGAGGTCTTCACCTTGTTGTTCGACGACGACGTTGTCATCTCCGGCCCCTAATTTAAGCACAACATCTTCAAGAGAATTGCCAGAAGCATCTAATTCTTCTTCAATGGTGATGACATCTTCAGGGGGGTAAGATTTACCGGTCAGTTCGTCGACAATCTCTGCTTTGCTTTTGTCTGAATTGCCAGTGTCTACGTCAGGGGCCGCTAATTCATCGGCTTCTTGAGTATTCATACCGGTCTGCACGCCCATCCCTGATTGTGCGCTGGCACCTTCGGCTTCGCCTTCAGCATTTGTGTCGGCATCGCCGCTTAAATCAACTTCATGGGCATTATCAGAAGGCTCGGGTCCCACAGAAGGCGGGGGTGTCGATCCATCAGGACCGGTGCTGCCATCGGTACTTCCAGAACCAGAACTTGAATTGTCGCCGTCACTGCTGCCAAAAGGGTCGGGTGAGCTTGAACTGCCACCACCGCGTGGACCTAAATCCCAATTATCAATGCCTAAGGCATCGGCGGCATCGGCGGCGGGACCATATAATTCTTGATAATCCGTGACACCATTATTGTCGGTGTCGGCACTATTCCAATGGGCATTAAAACCGCTTTTATTCAGGACACGTTCTACGGCATCACTGAGGCCATCGCCATCAGTATCAATGTTTAATTTATCGGCGCCGTTGGCATCTTCCCAGCTATTTGTTAAACCATCGCCATCCCAATCGGCTTCACTACCATAAGTGAGCATGGAATCTAAGGTTTGCTGACGACTGTGTAATTCGCGATTGGCTTTGGAAAGTAGGGCACGTCCGTTGATAATGGCATCACGCACGGCGGCTTTTTGATCCGGCGTCATGTCGGCATTTTCTAAATAATATTCTAATTCACCTAAGATGCGTTCGTATTCTTGAATTTCTAATTCTTTTTGTGCGACTTCGCGTTCTAAGCTGGTCAGGGCTTCGTCATAGGTTTGGGGCCCTGTATCACCTTCAGCCGATTGAGAACTCATGCCGTACTGTTCTGCGGCAGGGTTGTGACTGTGCACGGCATTCTCAAGCTTCTGAACGCTATTATTCACGTCACTTGGAAGCTGAGTTTGTTGCGCCGCTTGGCTCTGTGTATTTGACGAAATCTTCATCATAGGTTTGTGCCTCGTTCTTATTATAAAGCAACTGCTGTGCCAGAGTCATCCCTCTGGGCTTATTTTAAATCTATTTGTAACTATCTAATATTATTATATAAAATAGAATCTGTTGTTTTGAGTCACCAGCAAATGAGATCTTCTGCAAAAAATTTGCGGCCTTCAGTCCCCAATCTGGGACAAAAATCCCCCGCCTTGGTGGTTTTTTGACACCATGCGGGTTTGACTCAGGTAATTATCGGGTTAGGGAAGGGTTCGGGTTGCTGCGAAATAAGGTAGTTTTACGGGAATGATGTAGGGGCAACCAGTCGGTCGCCCCTACATGTCGATAAATTAATAGCGGTAATGTGCAGGTTTGAAAGGTCCGTTTTGATCCAAACCTAAATACTCAGATTGTTTGTCTGTTAGTTTGGTAAGTTTGACACCAAGTTTGTCTAAGTGCAGTTGCGCGACTTTTTCGTCGAGTTCTTTAGGTAGCATATAGACTCCAATGTCTTGGTACTTCTCACGATTCGTGTAGAGTTCGATTTGTGCCAAAACTTGATTGGTGAAAGAGTTAGACATGACGAAGGAAGGGTGACCCGTGGCACAGCCTAAGTTGACTAAGCGACCTTTGGCCAACACAATAATCTTGTTGCTATTTTTTAAAGTGTGCATATCAACTTGAGGTTTCACTTCTTCAATCGTTGAATGGTTGTTTAACCAGGCCATGTCGATTTCAATATCAAAGTGCCCGATGTTACAAACAATGGCGCCATCTTTCATGGAATTGAAATGTTTATCGACGATAATATCGCAACAGCCTGTTGTGGTGACGAAGATGTCTCCTTGAGATGCGGCTTCATCCATAGTGACGACTTCAAAGCCTTCCATAGCTGCTTGTAAGGCACAAATGGGGTCAATTTCAGTGATGAGTACACGGGAACCATATGAGCGCATAGAATGGGCACAGCCCTTGCCCACATCGCCATAGCCTGCAATCACTACAACTTTACCTGCCATCATAACATCCGTGGCACGTTTGATGCCATCGGCTAAAGATTCTCGGCAGCCATAGAGATTATCAAAGTTTGATTTGGTTACTGAGTCATTAACGTTGATGGCAGGTACTTTCAATTTGCCATCACGGTGGAGACGTTCAAGGTTGTGAACTCCTGTCGTAGTTTCCTCAGACAAGCCTAAGATTTTCTCCATGACATCAGCAAAACGTTCTTCATGCATCATGTTGGTGAGATCGCCACCATCATCAAGAATCAGGTTGTAGCCGTCTTCACCCCAGCCCGTAATTGTTTGTTCGATACACCAAATAAATTCTGCTTCGGTTTCGTCTTTCCAGGCAAAGACAGGAATGCCGGCGGCGGCAATTGCAACAGCGGCATGATCTTGAGTTGAAAATATATTACAGGATGACCAGCGGATTTCAGCACCTAACTCAATAAGTGTTTCAATGAGCACAGCTGTTTGGATTGTCATATGAAGGCAGCCGGCAATGCGTGCGCCTTTGAGTGGTTTACTGGTACCATATTCTGTACGTAAAGCCATGAGTCCGGGCATTTCACCTTCAGCAATTTCAATTTCTTTGCGTCCCCAGCGAGCGAGTTCGGCAAAGACCTTAGAGTCTTCCATGGCGGCTTTGCAGACACGAAAATCGCGATTATCAGTATTGGCTTGTGTGACAGCTTGCATGTTTATTTTCCTATTGTTTGTAAGGGCTCAATTTATCGAGCCCAGCATTCATGTAAAAAGGGCGCCATTAATGGCGCCCCTACAAGTTTTTAACCTACTAGGTCTTTTAAACGATCGACTTTGTCTAGAGCTTCCCAGGTAAAGTCAGGATCGTTTCGACCAAAATGGCCATAGGCCGCAGTTTTTTGATAAATCGGCCTTCTTAAATCTAAGCCATCAATGATTTGTTGCGGTGATAAATGCCAGATTTCACGGACTAAGGTTAAAATTTCCTCGTCGCTTTTTGTTCCTGTTCCAAAAGTATTTACATAAATAGAAACAGGCTCTGGATAACCAATGGCATAAGCTAGTTGAACTTCACAGCGATTGGCTAAGCCGGCGCCCACAATATTTTTAGCAACGTGTCGTGCGGCATAGCAAGCAGAACGGTCGACTTTAGTGGGATCTTTTCCTGAAAACGCGCCGCCACCGTGGTGGCCCATGCCACCATAGGTATCAACGATGATCTTTCGACCTGTTAGGCCGCAGTCACCTTGTGGGCCGCCAATAACAAAGCGGCCGGTTGGGTTGATGAGAATGCGTGTTTTGTCATCCATCATGTTGCCTGGAATAATCGGTTTGATGACAGCTTCGCGAATAGCCTCTTCTAAGCGAGCATGGCTGATTTCTTCTGCATGTTGGCTGGAGATAACTACGGTATCAATCCGTTTTGGCTGATCGTTTTCATATTCAACAGTGACTTGAGATTTACTATCAGGGCGTAAAAAGCTAGCGGACCCATCTTTGCGTACATCAGCCAATTTTTTGGTCAGTTGATGGGCTAAAGTAATCGGGAGAGGCATGAGCTGTTCGGTTTCGTTACAAGCATAACCAAACATTAAACCTTGGTCGCCCGCACCTAAACCTTTATGTAAGCCATCGTCAGCAGTGACACCTTGTGATATATCGGGAGATTGTTTGTCGACGACGCGAATAACAGCACAGTTGTCAGCCGAGAAGCCAATGTCGCCATGAGTGTAACCAATATCACGGATGGTTTGTCGGGCAATATTTTCATATTCAATATCAGACTTTGAAGTGATTTCGCCGGCAATTACGCAGAGGCCGGTTGTCACCATGGTTTCGCAGGCCACGCGACTTTGGGGGTCTCCCGCTAAAGCGGCGTCTAAGACGGCATCAGAAATTTGGTCAGCGACTTTATCGGGATGGCCCTCAGAAACTGACTCAGAAGTAAAAAGATAGGAAGACATGTAAAACTCCTTAATTAATAGTACTTTAACACATAGTCCGGTTGAAAGGTGCTTATCGATCTCAAGGCCTAAAAAGTCAAGGCGAAATCAGGCCTAAGTACCCAAAAAGCCTAGAAAAACAGGTTTTTTCAGTCTTCGTCGAATTTACGATTTATCAAATCTGCTAGGGCGCGGATAGCCTCTGAGGCATCTGGGCCAATCGCTTCGATATGCAGCTCTGTGCCTTGGCAGGCCGCTAGGGTGAGTAAGCCCATAATGGATTTTCCGTTGGCGCGTTCATCTCCCTTGATGAGATCGATTTCCGCTTTAAAGCGGAAGGCCGTATTGACAAAGCTGGCTGCTGCGCGGGCATGGAGCCCCAGTTTATTTTGAATAGTGACACTTTGTTTCATGGGCTTGTGTTGTTCTGGCATAGTCTTGTTAGGCTTCAACGGTGATTGCCTTACGTCCATAATCACGGATAAAGAGGGCCAAGGCTTCTAGGTTATCAAATTGTTCTCTTAAGGTTGCTAGTTTTAATAACATCGGTAGGTTGTACCCACTGACTAAGGCGACACGTCCTTCATCAATAAATTTGCGGCAGACATTACAGGGGGTCGCTCCAATGACATCGACTAGTAGGAGGATCCGTTGCTGTTCCGTAAAGGTTTCAAGGAGTTTTCCTAAATCAAGCTCATGGGACTCTGGGCTGGTATCTGTATCAAAATGGAGTGCTTGCATGGGGACACCATTGTCTACGATCTGCTGGACTGTTTTGAGCAGGTAGGTGCTGGTAGGGCCATGTGAAATGACAACAATTTGAATCGCATCCATCATCGCTTAAGCTTACTTCTTTTTTATGCTTCCTGTCAGCAGTTTCTTTGTCAGTTGTTCTTGAAATTCACGTGCTGAATGAATGCCTTTAAGTTTTAGTAGTTGGTTGCGGGCGGCGACTTCAATAATAGCTGAGAGTGAACGTCCTGGGCGGATAGGAATGGTCACCGCTGGAATGTGTTGATCTAAAATTTCCATGGTTTTGTCATTGATGCCGATACGTTCATAAGTCTGCTTTGGTTTCCATTCTACTAATTCGATGATGAGTTCAATCACTTTTTGTTCACGGACAGCACCCACGCCAAAGAGGTCTTTGATATTTATGATGCCTAAACCGCGAATTTCCATATGATATTGAATCAGTTCAGCGCCTGAACCGATCAGGGCATCCGGATGCCGTTTATGTATTTTTACAATATCATCGGCCACTAAACGGTGACCACGCATGACGAGTTCTAGGGCACATTCGCTTTTGCCAATGCCGCTTTTCCCCATCAGGAGAACCCCGATGCCCGCGACATCCATCAAAACCCCATGAGCACTGGTTTTCTCTGCTAAATTATCAGCAAGGTAGCGTTGAATCCGCACAATAGCCGTAGCTGTATTTAAAGCGGTCGTGAGCAGTGGCGTGTGAAATTTATTGGCTTGGGTAATCAGCTGTTCTGGTGGCTGCTTGCCGTTAGTTATGACAAAGCAACAGAGTTTTGTTTCGCAAATTTTCTTGAGGACAAAGCTGCGTCGGACCGGTTTGAGTTTATTCAAATAGCGTAGCTCTGAGTTGCCTAAGATTTGGATGCGGCCAGGGTTTAGCGGGGCCGGGTCGCCGGTTAAGGCGAGGCCAGGTCGTTGAATCTGAGGGATAATGATTTTTCGGCCTAAGCCTTTGCGGCCAGCAATGCACTGGGACTGAAGTATTGATTGTGTATCGTCAAAAAACTGTTTGGTACGGATCGTGATCAAAACTTATCGTCCTCAGACACGATAATATTATAAATTTTATCGGCGTCTGCGGCCTCAAATAAGCGACTACGAAAATGAGAATCTTTTAAGAGGCGAGATAAACGTGCCATGGCTTTTAGATGAAGGCTGGCAGAATTCTTGGGAGCGGCTAAAATGAAAAATAGATGGACGGGCTCCCCATCTTGAGCATCAAAGGCAATGCCTGTGGTGCTTCGACCAAATCCCGTAACAATAGTTTCTAAAGTTGGAAGTTTGCCATGGAGGATGGCGACTCCGTTGCCAATACCTGTGCTGCCGAGCTGTTCGCGTTCAAGCAAAATACGATGAAGAGTGGCTTGATCAATGTCGGCGTGAGTCTGGCTCACGAGCGCCGCCATTTCTTCAATCACGCTGGCTTTGTCAGTAGCGTTAAGCTCCGCCTTGATACAATTTTCCGCAAAGAATTCCCGAATTTTCATGACCCAGCCTAGTTTCGCTTAAGCTTTATGCGACTGTACCTTTTCTTTATGTTTTTTAAGTTGCCGCTCAATTTTTGCAATTGCCCCGTCAATGGATTGATACATGTCTGAGCTTTCTTCGATAGCCGTTATACGATCTCCATTATCTGTTAAAGTAATTTCGGCTTTCCTTCTAAATTTTTCTGTTTCGAGGATAAAATGGGCAGATTCTGGTTTTAAGAGATACTTCATAAGTTTATCAACGCGTGCTTGAATATGTTCGCGAATAGTTTCTGAAGACTCCATATGACGGAAGGTCACATTCAATTCCATGGAACGACTCCTTTGTTGAATGGTTGTAGCAAACTGTGTTCAGAGGTATATTTCATTTATCGACTGGCATCAACGGGAGCCATCCGGCGGCGTCGCGACGAGGGCAGAATCCCCAAAATCTCACGGTACTTCGCGACTGTACGTCGGGCAATGCGGGCCTCCGTTAAATCCTTTAACATGTTAGCAATTGCCTGATCTGATAGAGGTTTAGTCACATCTTCGCTAGCAATCAACTCTTTAATTTTTTCTTTGATGGCCTCTGAAGTGGTGCCTTCATTGTTATTAGAGGGGACCCGTGCATTAAAGAAGAATTTCAATTCAAAGATTCCGCGAGGCGTTTGCACATATTTGTTGGTTGTGACGCGGCTGATGGTTGATTCATGCATGCCAATATCATCGGCGACGTCTTTAAGGACCATTGGCTTTAATTTTGAAACGCCATCTTCTAAGAAATCTTTCTGAAATTTTACGATAGAGCAGGTCACTTTGTACAAGGTGCGTTGTCGCTGGTGAATGCTGCGGATCAGCCAAACCGCTGAGCGGAGTTTTTCTTGGATATATTCTTTAGTTTTCCCAGCAAATTCTTTACCAGCCATGGCATTGCGATAGAAGCGACTGACCTGTAGTTTAGGCATGCCATCATCATTGAGGCTGATTAAGTACTCATCGGCCACTTTTTGCACGTAAACATCAGGGCTAATATATTGGGCACTTTGACCACCAAACGGACGGCCGGGTTTTGGCTCCATCATATGAATAATATGAGCCAGTTCTTCAACGCGTGCAGGGCTTAAACCCATTTTTTTAGCAATCAACGGATAGTTATGCCGTTCGAGCTCAGGCATAAATTCATCAATGATACGGATTAAAGAATCTTTGCAATCACGATGAGGTTTGGTTTGCAGACGGAGACATTCTTTTAGGTTGCGTGCACCGACACCCAGAGGATCTAGTTCTTGAATAAAACAGAGAGTGTCTTCGACTTCGTCTACGGTTTTGCCGCAGCGGGCGGCAATTTCTTCGAGGGTGCCCATGAAATAGCCAGACTCACCAATGTCACCGATAATTTCTTCAGCCACTTCAACTTCATCATGGGGGAGATTACTCAAGTGAAGTTGCCATAACAAATGTTCTTCTAAGGTGGCTGATTCGGACGCGGAATTTTCATAAGAGGGCAGTTCATCGGGGACTTCCCGCATACCAGAGGAACCAATCTCAGGTGTGTTGTAAGTACCGAGATAATTTTCCCAATCAAAGTCAGTGGGTTCGGTCAATTCACCTTCTTGAGTGCCGACTTCGTCAGTTTTATCCGAGGTGGTTGGCTCTTCTTGCTGAGGAGTGTCCTCATTTGAATTGTCACCACTATCTTCAGTGTTTTTTAACTCACCGGTTTCTTCTAAGACGGGGTTTTCTAATAATTCTTGCTGGACCATGTCTTGTAATTCAAGACGTGTCAGCTGAAGGAGTTTGATGGCTTGCTGAAGTTGTGGGGTGATCACTAGCGATTGGGCTAGTTTTAAATTCTGTTTAATCTCCAAGGCCATGCTTAATCGTGCTCCGTACGCGCTATATTCATCTCGTGACTGTCCTAATGATAAAAGGAGTACGAATTGATGTCAATAGCGAGGCATGAACTAAGCTATTAAAATGTAAGACTAAACACTTTCTTTTTTCTTGACTACCGTTGGGTTTTCGGCAGTGACCTCAGTGGGTTCGCTTTTAGATTGGCGCCAGTTTTGCTGTGAGCGATAAGCAATCGCTGCGCTAATAAAGTGCGAAAACAATGGTTGCGGTTCATGAGGGCGTGAACGAAACTCCGGGTGAAATTGACAGCCAAGAAACCACGGGTGTTCTTTGATTTCGATAATTTCTACTAAAGGCCCTTCAGGGCAGACGCCTGAAATGACCAACCCTTTTTCTTCTAATTGTTTCTGAAAAAAATTATTAAACTCAAACCGGTGGCGATGGCGTTCTGAAATATTAGTATGTTCATAGGCGGCCATTGCAAAAGTTCCTTTTTCCAAAGTACAAGGGTAGGCACCTAAGCGCATGGTAGCGCCTTTCATCATCACTTTCTTTTGATCTTCCATTAAGTCGATGACGGGATAATTAGTATTCTGATCAAATTCTGTGCTATTCGCATCGGTCCAACCGGCTACGTGACGAGCAAACTCAACGACGGCGAGTTGCATGCCGAGACAAATTCCTAAAAAGGGAATCTTATTTTCACGGGCATGGCGGATAGCTTGAATTTTGCCTTCGATGCCGCGATCACCAAAACCTCCTGGAATAACAATGCCATCGACTTGACCAATGGCCTCGGCAACATTGTCTTTGTTGAGTGGTTCTGAATCGATAAATTTAAGGTTTACTTTATGCTTATTAGCGATGCCACCATGGGTGAGGGCTTCATTTAAACTTTTATAGGCATCCGTAAGGTCAACGTATTTACCGACCATCGCGATGTTGAGTTCGCCTTCGGGGTTTTGTACGGTTTTGATCAGGTCATGCCAGTGTTGCAACTCTGGTTTACGTGTCCAAATGTTGAGGAGCTCGACAATTTTTTCATCGATCCCTTCTTCATGGAGGCGCAAAGGGACTTCATAAATGGAAGGGACGTCTTCGGCAGTCATGACACAGTCAGTAGACAAGTTGCAGAACAAGCCGATCTTACTTTTTAATTCCATGTCTAAAGGTTGGCTGGTGCGACATAGTAAAATATTTGGTTGAATCCCGATTTCGCGAAGTTTACCCACGCTGTGTTGAGTCGGTTTCGTTTTGAGCTCACCGGCAGCTGCAATAAAAGGGACAAGAGTGAGGTGAATGTATAATACATTTTCAGAGCCGACATCGGCCTAGAACTGACGAATCGCTTCGAGAAATGGTAAACTTTCGATGTCACCGACAGTCCCGCCGATTTCAACTAAGACAACATCCACACCTTCTTCATCGACCATTTGGAGGATATTCGCTTTAATCTCGTCGGTGATGTGGGGAATGACTTGAACGGTGCGGCCGAGATATTCGCCTTTGCGTTCTTTATTAATGACAGACTCATAAATGCGCCCGCTAGTGCAATTGCTCTTACGGCTTAAAGTCGCTTTAGTATAACGTTCATAGTGACCAAGATCTAAATCGGTTTCGGCACCATCATCGGTGACAAACACTTCACCGTGCTGAAAGGGATTCATCGTACCCGGGTCAACGTTGATGTAGGGGTCTAATTTAAGCAGTGAGATCTTCAGACCTCTGGCTTCAAGCAGGGCTCCGATACTAGCGGTAGCTAGGCCTTTTCCTAAGGAACTAACGACTCCACCAGTGACAAAAATGAACTTAGTTTTCTTTGGCACGATGGGATTTTTTATTAGGAGTAATTGCGGGGAAGATCAAGGAGAAATGTGGACGAGAGCATAAAAACTTATCCACAATTTATGAGCAGTTTTTATTCATTAACCGCCTGTTCCACAGTACTGTGTAGATCCAGGGAGTCAAGAAAGCCGGTCCCGAGAGTAGCATGAAACTCCAAGAATCCGAAATCATGATCATTGACTAAGCGTAGGGCCATATCCCTCTGTTGCTCATGATTGAGGTGTTGCACCTGATCGATTAAAGGCATGGAATCGCCCTGAAAGCTTTGGAGTCGGAGTAATTCTCCCACGACAACCCGCCGCGCTAAAAAGTTCAAGGCATCCTGACGACTATACGCAAAAGCAGAATCAACACAGTTAATGCCTTCTAAATCCATTAAATAAATATGTCCGTCTTGATCTAAAGTGACTTGAAAGTCACCGGGTTGCCAGCCGAGTGCTTCAATTTGGTCAAAGAGCTGGTTCATTTCACGTCGAGTGGTGTCATTGATCCAATGGGGATTGGCCTCATTCCAATCAGCACCATGGGCTATATTCGTTACCAGCCCGGGGAAGCCAGCAACTTCAGTGATTCCGTAAAAATGTACTCCGGCCAGTCCAGCGGCTTCAGCATTTTGCACGAGTGACGCTTCACGCTCGACTGATGCCTCAATTTCGTGGATTTCGCGGAGCGCATGAAATGGAATCTTGACGGCCACGGGGATCCGTTCACCCGTTTCCGTCGTCAAGACAGCTTCGTGTACACTAGAGCTTGAACCTTGACCAAAAACACGGCCTGTAAAGATGATATGGTCTTCACCCAAAGGGACGCGCTGACCTTCCAAGTGCGGGATGATGGGGTAATAGCTCACACCATTGATGAATTGGGGGCGGGTTAAATTTTCAAAGAAACTGGGGGTGATGGAATAGTGCGTCCCAAAAATCTCATGGCCTTGATAGGGCATGCGCACCGGAAGCTGTCCTGCCTGAATTGCTGTGACAGCCTGTGCTAAGGCCTCATCACTCAAGCCGGCAGGATTATAACCGGCTTCATGAATCAATTGCCTGTCCTGTTCTGCTTGATATCTGTTGCCACGATAATCATGGTTAGGGCTCAAGTCATTGGGGAGTTCTTGTGGCGCTAAGTTTGTTTCTGATAGCTCTCGTTGAGGATTGCGCGGCCGTTCTGCAGTGATCATCCCCGCAGAACGGAGGATGCCGACGAGAGCAAACATGCGAAACAGGCCGTCACTGCCAAAATGAGCTTGCAGACTTTCCTCTAAGCTCATTGATCGAATGTTCATGCTGGCATAAGCCGAAGAAAACGCGCGTTCGAGCACAAAGTTTTCTGTTACCGCGGATGCAAATTCAACACCGAGTTGACTTAAACGGACACCGGCTTCTCGTGTCATCAATCGGAGGCGTGCGACGATACCTTGCGCGTTCTGCCGCAGTATCAGGAGTTCATCGGCCCGACGCAGAAAAGGTAATCCTGCAAGATCCAGGGCGCCAAAAAAACCGATTGATTCTACAAAGCGCAGTCCAGTGCTGCCCAAAATGTCACCGAGAGACATAGTGACATTCACCCGTCGTTCTGGGGCGATGGCTGCGTCGATGCTCATACTGAAGCCTTCAAACAAGAGGGCATTGCCGATCAGGTTGCGGATACGGTTAGCATCCCAAACGCGGCGACCCGTCTGAAGGGTTAATCCCGCGCGACCGATACCACTAACAGTGCGTACGACTGCCGCTGTGCCAAAGGTGAGGACCGTCAGGGCCACTGTTTCGACCAGCATCTGCATCAATTCACGGCCTTGGGTCATTTCGGTGACAATTTCAGCCCAAGCGGGGAGGGTTTCGGTGTAGCCGGCTTCGCTCCCGAAACGCTCCGTGATATGGTCAAGTTGGGCATTGACTTGATCTAGGGCGGCAGAGATTTCATCCGCCGACTCAGCCTGGATTAAATAATACAGGCAGCCATCCAGCAGATTTAAGCGGGAGAGACTTTCTTCGCCAAAATCGTGGAGCCGGTCAATGGATTCAATGTCGATAAAATGACGGTCCCAAAAATTAGCGTCGGCGTAACGCATCTGGCTGCGATAGGCTGCCCAGCGCGGATCCGAGGCAGGGATGCCAGCATGCAATAAATCAAAATCAGCACGGATGTCTTCGTCATTATAATCGGCCAGTACCTCGCGCATGTCCCAGATGACATTCATTCGCTGTACAAGTGAAGCCATGGTGATGAGCTGGGCAAAGCGTTGCTGGAGTTCAATAAAGCTCTCGGGTTCTAAGGATCGAAAGCTTTGATAGGCATCAGCCACGGGGCGGGAAAAGAAGCTGCTCAGCGCCTGGGCGTGGTCGCCGTGTTCGGTATCGTGAGGTGGCAGTCCTTGCTCTAGAGCGTCTCGAGTATAAACCTGATCCAGATAGGCGATCATAATATCGCGATTGATCTCACGAAATTGGGCGCCCACTATCGCAAAATTAATATCCTCAGCATAGCGCAGGCCATTCGCAAGTTGTGTTTGTGCGCTATGAATGTCAGGGCGCTCATCATGAGTTTCCAGGGCAAGATACAAGGCTAAGCCGGCCACATCACGAATGGAGACCTCATCTGCATGAAGCGAAGTAAAAGACATGACCAGGGCATCATCGCCTTCGTAGCGGACGGGCCCCGTAGGGGTGTTCTCCCAATAATAAGCGTGTTGATAACCATCCAAACGGACAGCTTCGAAATAGCTTTCATTCAACCAAGGCACGATTTGGTCTTCGAGAGCTTCCAGCCTTGCAGTGTCCCTGCTGAGTAAGGCCTGCGCTAATTCCGCCCGATAAACATTTAAGGTTCGACGCGCTTCGATATCACCACAGCCCCATGCCTCAAAAATATTAAGCGCGGCTAACAAGACCTCGCCAACGCTCTGAGCTGCATTATAGTCACCATGAGTATCGGTGACGTTGAACCAGCGGCTGCTTGTGATAGTTTCTACAGAACTGCCTAGCGACAAAGTTTGTTCCATTCGCTCTTGCGTGGCTTCATTGATGAGAGTTTCGAGTTCTCCCCAAACCTCCATCATGGCATCGACGTTATGGGAGAGATAGGCGCTACGCGCACGAGAACGGCAGTCATCAATCCAGGCAGACCGGCCATGCCATAAAGCAGAGTTTTCGATATCGGTCAGTAACTCATCAATCGATTCCCACTGCTCTGAAATTTCATTCTGTGAACGGCCGGTGTGAATCCGAGGGGATAACTCAAAAAGATAATTTAATGTCGACCCTAAGCCGTTCCACTCACGTCGTTGCCGCACGGCCTGAAGTCTTTCCAGTACTTGAGCGAGATTCTGTAAAACGAGAGCTTCTGTTTCACTCGGGGGGAGTTGTTGTAAAGCTGTTGTGGCGAGATTGCCGAGCTCGTTGCGACTCAAAGGCTGGCTTAAAGTCTCGAGACGAAGCAAGACAGCGATGAAGGCTGATTCACGCACGCCTCGTTCTAGGCCGCTTACCGGGCCGAGGACCTGCTCATAGAGTTCAGGAAACTCATGTTGCAGTGAGTAAAGCCCTTCCGTAAGAGCGAGTTGAGAGAGTTCTTCCTCATAGCTGGATAGTAGTTGGAGATAAGGTTGACTTTCCGCAAAATAGGTATCGATTTGTGTCAGCAGGCTGCGATGGGTCTCGATCGCGTCGGGACTATTGAGTTGCTGCCCCAGTTCTGTCATGAGTTGATCGGCAACGCCGGAAGCCAATAAGGTACTATCTAGATCTCTCATCCCTTCAGTTTGAGCCCAGAGTTGCAGTTGCAGCTCCAAATCGGCTCCAAGTGTTGTTAAATTTTCCGGGGCCATCAGCTCATCTTGTGCTCGCTGGAAAATTGTATGGAGTACGTCCGCGCCCAGCTCACTAATAGAGTCACCGCTTTCGGCAAAGATTTGCGCTTCCAGTGCTTGCAGCTGTTGGCGGATATTATCCTGTGCTGTAGTCGTGTCAGTGGACCGGTTAGGTTCTGCAAAGAGACGTGATTGATGTTGCAAGGCCGTTGTCGCATTGATATCGATCGCGACGCTGCCATGTGCTATGGCATTGGGAGCCTCGATTGAAGCCTCCAGGGTTTCAGTTTCCGAGCTGATGTCGTCCCAATTTAGTGTCGCGAATAGACTATTTTGACGTGCTGCGAGTTGTGTGAACCATGTCATAGTGAGCCGATCTCCTAAGCAGAAGTTATCGGCCGCCTCCATGCGAGGATTGCTCAATAATAAAAATAATTAGAAAATTTATGTCTAATTTATTAGACACTGACTGAAAAGCGACACGTGCTGGCCACAGCACTAGTTATAGAAGCCTTCCTTAGTTAGAGCTTGGCCTAGCCTAAATCTATCCACAGCCTGGATTGCTTCATAGCTAAATATAACACTTGCTTTCGGGGCCCGACCCTCCTATAAGCCGCTGGCATGATCCCACGTTATAGCCGTCCCGAAATGGCGGCCATTTGGTCACCAGAAAATCGCTTCCGTCTCTGGTTAGATATTGAGATTGCTGCCGTTGAGGCCTGGGTTGAACTCGGCCGTATTCCAGCTGCAGCCCTTAAAACAATTCAAGAAAAAGCGGCCTTTAATATTGAGCGTATCGATGAAATTGAACGCGAGGTCAAACATGACGTCATCGCTTTCTTAACCAGTGTGGCCGAACATGTGGGTCCGGAGTCGCGCTATATCCATTTAGGACTGACGTCTTCGGATGTATTAGATACCTGTTTGTCTCTTCAGCTCAAGCAAGCCG
>JAJFLM010000457.1 GCA_021772655.1 Deltaproteobacteria bacterium | reverse complement strand
GATCAAGCTCGGCATTGAAGGGGGTGACGACGGCAACCCGCACGGCGCCGAAGGCGCGCAGCGCGGCGTGATCGGCTTCGGAGGCATTGAAGACCGGGAGCCCTACGGCATCGGCAAGTTCACGGCATCGTGCGGAGAGCTTTGCCACGCCACCAGGGCCCGCGTCGGTGGTCAAGCCGACGGCGAGCGCGATCGGGTGGCAGTCCATCAACTTCCCGGCCTCTTCGATCAAGTCATCGGAGACCCTCTCGCCGCCGAGGCGGAAGCGCTGCATTTGATTGGTGACGCTTTTCGGGCGCAGAAGCTCCAGCTCAGGCTGAACCACCGTGTTCATGGCCGGCGTCATGACGCCGATGATGCCGCGGGGGGCTAGGGTATCAACCATTTTATCGCTTTCCTGTCAGGTAGTCGTTCAAACCTCTCATGCCATCGCGGTAGATCTGATCGCTGACAATGGCCTCCAACTGGGCTTCATCTTCCGGTGCACAATCGAATTCACCCTGCCAAATCCCGAGGGTCTTGTCGCCGTCGGTTATGGCGATGAAGCGATGGGTGGAGAGATAATTGCTGCACGGTAGCGGACCCTCGACAATGTCGTAGCTATAGAAGTATTCGAGATCGGAATGGGCGAGCAGGGTTTCGCGAAACACCGTGCCGTCCGCGATATCGAGATGGCGAATAGAGCCGACGGCCGTCGGCGAGCCGCTTTCCATGCGCGCGGCCGTGACACCGGGATTCCAATTCACGACGCCGTCGAAGGCGCGAACCGCGGCCCAGACGTCCGCGATGGGGGCGTCGATCACGATGCTTCGGAAGACCTTCATCTGCTCATTTCCTGAATGTCCAGTTTGATAGGAAACTCGGCCCGGATGGCGGCATCGGCGGCGGGACTCAAGTGATCGGGCGGGCCCGCGGCTAGAATTTCGTTTACCCGATCCCGGGCTTTCCGCCAGATCGAGGTGCGGCCCGCTTCGATCCACTCGTCGACGCTTTGCCGGTCGCCCAGGTGCGGATAGACGTATTCCGTCTTCATGAGGGCGAGGGTTTGCGGCTCGCCCAGATAGTGACCCTCGCCGGTCACCACCCGTTCGATCTCCTCCAGGTCGATCGAATCGGCCTCGACTTCGACCCCGCGCACGGACCGCAGAATCGCGCCGCACATTTCGTCGTCGATCACCAGCGCTTCCGGAGAAGCAACCATGATGGAACCGAGCATGCCGACCGATAGATTGATCATGTCGGCCCCCGCCTGCGCGGCCAAGGCAACCGTATAGCCCTTTTCGTAGCCGGCCTGGACATCGGCGATCTTGGAATCCGTCATGCCGGCCGAAACCGTGGAGGGCAGCCTCAGGTGCAACAGCAACTGCGCCGCCGCCGCGTTGGCGATGGCCGATTCGCCGCCGCCACCGCTCATGGCGCCGGTTCTCAAATCGGAAATGAAGGGCATTAAGGCGAAGACGCAAGGATGGCCCGGTTTCAGGGCATCGACCACCATCATCCCGGCCAAAGTCTCGGCCAGGCCTTGTGCCAGCGCACCGGCCAGGGAGGCCGGGCTGGTCGCGCCCGCCTGGCCGGCCGAGCATATACTGAGCGGCATGCCGGCGGCGATGGCCGCGCGCATGATTTCCACCCCTTCCTCCGCATAGCGCAAGGGTGGCACCACATGGACCACAATGGCCTTGCAAAAGGGCTGTTTGCGAAAGCCGCCGTCGCGACCCAGGGCCAAATCGAAGAGCCGGGTTACCGAGGCGACATGGGCCGCGCTGTCGAAACTGATGCCGATGGGTTTGCCGGTAGCGCGCAGGCAGGCATAGGCGGTGTTAATATCCAACTCGAGGGGCGTGGCCATGTCCCGCGCGATCAAAGGCCGCACGCCGTAATGGATGTTCGGACATTCCTCCAGCACCCGCATCATGTGATAGAGATCGCGCAGCTCGGAGGCGTGGAAGTCGCCGCTCTCCGCATCGAGCACCTGCACCGCCGCGCCGCCGGTGCCGATATGGACAAGGCCACCGCCGATCTGCAGGCCCCGACCCGCTCGAAATCCGGGCAGGTCGACCTTCTGAGCGGTCCGGTCCAAGGCGGCCTCCACAAGGCCGCGTCCGAACACCAAGCGGCCATCGGTGCGACTGCGCGCACCCTTGGCCTCGAGTGCCTGCCGCAGCCAATCCGGTGCCGCGCCGATGCCGATGCGCTCAAGGATCGAAAAGGCCTTGTCGACGATCAGGCCAAGGTCCCGATCCGGCAAAGGGCGAAACCGCCCACCGGCAAATACCCGGGTCCGCACAGGACCGGCCGGCCCATCACCGGCGGCTTCGCTTTGCCCTCTCGCCCTGCGCCGCGCCTGCCGTCCCATGGCCGCCTCTCGAGCCTGCATGTCCGGATTGTGGGCGGCCTATTGGAAAGAATAAATTCAGTAATTCGCTCCATTTCATGAATGACATTGCAAAACCAAGGATGCAGCGCATCGGTTTCGTATCGTCCTCTCCGGAATTCTATGGCCGGTTTGGGTCAAGATGCGACGATCGCCGGGGCAAGCCGGCATGTCCGAACCTGTGGGTTAAGCGGACAATATCGGATCGATTCCGGACATCGGCACTGGAATGTCTGTAGTGGAGGGAGTTCCGGACCTAGCCTATTCAAGGTTCACACATCGCTGCCGAGCTGAGGCTGTTGAAATGGTTTCCGCTCACCGCCGGACTGGAAGACCAAGCGCCTTTACTTGCTCCGACCATTCGAAGGGAAAGCTGCGCGTCAGGTCATTGAGCTGCAGCCCTTTCGGCTGCCGTCCATCCAGGATCGCCTCGACGATGCTCGGCGCCAGCAGGCTGAGCCGCAGGATGCGGCAGACATAGGAGTCGTTGACCTTCTCGGCCTTGGCGAGATCCGAGATCGTGGCGTAGGTGCCACTCTCGAGCAGGCGGCGCCAACGGTGCGCGCGGGCCAGGGCCCGAATCAGGGTGTTGTCCGGCCTTGGGATCGGCGGTGCCCAGGCCTCCGAGCCCTTGGGCGCGATGATGAGCTTGCGTCCGCCGCGGCGCTGAAGGCGCATGGGGATATGGACCGTGACGGTTTGCCCCTCCAGGCGCCAGGTCGGGCTCGTGGCGGGCGCCTCGGGCATCACGCGGCGTCCTGGTCGCTTACGGTTTGCCCCCGCTGGAGTTCCGCGACCAGGCTACCCAGGCCCTCGGTGCGCAGTTGGACATCGATGCCATCGGGGCTGACGTCGACCCGCTCGACCAGGAGTCGGATGAGCCGGGCCTGCTCGGCCGGGAAGAGCTCGTCCCACAGCGGCTCGAACGTAACCAGAGCGTCACGGACCTCACGTTCCGCGATCGGTGACTGCGATTGGCGCCGCGTGGCAGCCCAGGTCTGGGCGATGAGTTCCGGGGTGCGGATCAGGGCCCGGACCTGGGCGATCACGGCCGCTTCGATCTCGGCGGCCGGGACGCAACCCAGCGGGCAGGTGTCGTAGCCCCGCCGAACCGCCTCGGTGGTGACGTAATAGTGGTAGAGGCGGCCTTTCTTGCGGGTGTGAGACGGGCTCATGGCTCGGCCGCTTGGCCCAAAGATGATCCCCTTGAGCAGGGCCGGTGTCTGGGCCCGGGTGCGGTTGGCCCGAACCCTCGTGTTCTCGGCCAGGAGCGCCTGAACCTTGTCCCAGGTTTTCTGGTCGATGATGGCCTCGTGCTCGCCCGGATAGGCTTGCCCCTTGTGGACCGCCTGGCCGAGATAGACCCGATTGTTGAGCAGCTTGTAGATGGCGCCCTTGGTGAAACTGCCGCCGCCACGCCTGTGCCCGGCCTGGGTCAGCCAGGCCTTGGTGGTCTCGCCGCCAGCGTTCAGCTCCTCGGCGAGCCTGAGGGCCGAGCCGATCTGCAGGAAGCGGGTAAAGATCCGCCTGACCAGCGCCGCCTCCGCCTGGTTGACCAGGAGCTTGCGGTTCCTGACGTCGTAGCCCAAGGGCGGGTTGCCGCCCATCCAGATGCCCTTCTTACGCGAGGCAGCGAATTTGTCGCGGATCCGCTCGCCGATCACCTCGCGCTCGAACTGGGCGAAAGAGAGCAGGATGTTGAGCGTGAGTCGGCCCATGGAGCTGGTGGTGTTGAAGGCCTGGGTCACCGAGACGAAGGTGACCGCGTGGCGCTCGAAGACCTCGACCAGCTTGGCGAAGTCCATGAGGGCGCGGCTCAGGCGGTCGATCTTGTAGACCACCACCACGTCGATCTTGCCGGCCTCGATATCTCGTAGCAGCCGCTGCAGCCTGGGTCGCTCCAGGGTCGCGCCTGAGATGCCCCCGTCGTCGTAATGATCACCGACTGGAAGCCAGCCCTCGTGCTTTTGGCTGGCGATGAAGGCCTCGCAGGCCTCCCGCTGGGCGTGGAGCGAGATGAACTCCTGCTCGAGCCCCTCCTCGGAGGATTTGCGCGTGTAGATCGCGGAGGTCGGCGTATCGAGAAAACGGGTGCGGGGGGGGGGGGT
>JAJFLM010000456.1 GCA_021772655.1 Deltaproteobacteria bacterium | reverse complement strand
ATGCCATCACCTAGCCAATCAAGTGAAGCCCCATTACCATTCAAGGGATAAGCAAGAGCATCTAAAAGTGTCACTCGACCCTGAGCTTGCAAGTCTGAAATAATTTTAGGAACATCAGATAAAAACGATAAGTCAGGCTCCTCCTTTTCATCAACTCGATCATTATCTTGTAAAGCTTGTCGGCTCATCACAATTTGTGCATTTGGTAAGTTAAACCGACCTTCATTAAAAGCCCACCCAGCATGGTCCCAATGAAGATGGCTCGATAAGTAAACATCAATATCATCATGACTCACCCCATGGTTAGCTAAATTCTGAGTTAGTACATCTGTAGCTTCTATTTGTAATTTTGCACGAGCTTGTTGAGACAAATGAAGTCCGGGACCAGAATCGCACAGAATAGTAAGGTTTCTTCCAGGTCCAGCATTTTTTACTAACAAACAATTTGAAGCAACGGACACATAATCGCGAGTTGCATCTTCAGCACTGCGCATATGACTATCACGAAAAACCATTGAGCGCGCCGCCACTGAATAAACCTGCATTCCCATCAGCTGATTAGCAATACCTGCAACAACCATAGCCCAACCTCCATTTAATTTATATTACTCAAGACCCTGATATGACTTCGATACCAAGACATAAAAGTTGCTCAGTATATTTAATACTCTTCAGTTCTGCTCAGATGAAATATACCTTCTCTATAGTATATTGCGTATATTGCCTTCTATCAGCATATAAAATTACCATCCTTCCGTATTCATCCGAACACGGAAACTCGGCACTCGAATAATTTAACACGAAACAGCTCACAACAAACAAAGGCAGCCATGCGATGTATTTACCGGTTGGGCAATATTAACGAGCATCCAAATTGGGAGGTATGTCATGTCTTTATATGGAATTTCATTCCGAGAACAACAAATATTACTACAACAACCCGCAGTAGAAGGTTCTGATAATCTATCAGTAGATGAGAGTACTGTACAAACACCAGAAAATGCGCCCCCGCAAGAATGGAAGGTACCGGAGCCTCCATCACTTTATGGTGGCCCTACTTGCTTAAGCGATGAAAAACTAAAGGCAGTGCATGAAGCTTTGATTGCTGATGGTGAAAAAGAACTTGCTGAAGAACTATGTACTACATTTGAATATGAAACACGTGTTGAAGCTAAACCCAAAGCTAGAATTGAAACCGAAAACATCGCTGTCACAAAATTGATCGAAGGGTACCATGCTCATATGGATAAACCCCAGGTCCAAGAAAAAATTGTTGAGCAGCTAGTAAGAGAATATTCTGATAATTGGGACGTTGATGGTACTCATAAAAATGATATCCATCAATTATGTATTTCTGCCTCAAAATCGGAGTATCCAGGAGTGCGTGCCGCAACGCTACCTTATCTTGCCGAAAATGAGCCAGCTACCTTTGTAGATTTGTTAATAAACGAACCAGTAAGTTTTGTTCGAGCGCAAGCACGCTATCAACTAGCAGAGGTTTCTAATAACACAAGCATAGCACCTTTTTTGCCAACTCTTACTTGGATACTAGTCAATGGAGATGACGAGCAAAAACATCAAGTTATTTTAGCAATAAATCAGATCAACATTCATGACCCTTCTTTAGATGATGTTAGGCACTTACTAAAAGTCACCGCAGACAGTACTGATAATTCTGAAAACATTCGCGAATTAGCTACTGAACAAAATAAAGACTTTCAAAGAAGAAAAAGATGGAATCGGGTGCATTCAGGACCCCTATCGCCATTTTGGGGCATGGCTGCTGGAGCAGACCTTGGAGCTCATACTAAACAAGGTAACATGACGGTAGGCAGTCATCTTATTGTCAATGTGGGTGGCCATACAGACTCCTCAGATATGGGCGGTATTGGGATTGGTGGTCTTTTTGGTTTTACTTCACGCCATATCGAGCCGACTGGACGTGACAAAAGTCTTGCCGGACTCGGCCGTCGCCAAAACGTGACTGACTATGTCGGCGCTAAAGCAGGACTTAGCTTCAACCTTCCCTTTGTACTGTTAGAAGGTGGCATGACCGCACTCTATAATGTTGATGACCGACAATGGTCACCCGGAGCCGAACTCTCTGTGCAAGGACTGATCCCTCCCTTTATTAATATCGGGGCCTGGTTAGGCACCAACGATGTACGCGGCGGCGAGAATGGCGGCATCTTTGTGGGTGGGACTTTAGGTTTAGCTTTCGGGTCGGGGCTTTGGAACTAATCTAGAGTATTAGCAGAAAAACTGGGCTAAGCTTTAGCCTTAGCCCAGTTAAGTCCTGAACCCACATCAACTTTTAGCGGAACTTTCAACTCAGCAGCACCTTCCATTTCAGTAATCACTAAAGCCTGCATCATTTTAAGTTCGCCCTTAGGAACTTCAAAAATCAATTCATCATGCACTTGCAAAATCATTTTACTGGCTAGCTCTTGATCTTGCAGGGCTTGGTCTAAAACAATCATGGCCCGTTTGATAATGTCAGCGGCTGTCCCTTGAAAGACCGTGTTAAAAGCCATGCGCTCCATATTAGCGCGGACCATTTTATTGACTGTTGTGATATCTGGAAAATAGCGGCGACGCCCAAATAAGGTTTCAACATAACCCTGTTCGGCGGCTTGCTGTAAAACTTGTTCACGATAGGATTGGACGCCCGCATAGGCTTGATAAAAATTATCTATATAAGTCTTGGCTTCACCCACAGGAATACTCAACTGTTTCGATAAACCAAAGGCA
>JAJFLM010000455.1 GCA_021772655.1 Deltaproteobacteria bacterium | reverse complement strand
GCAGGCATTCATCACCCCTGCCCCTTAAGCCAAGAGGATACGACCCATAGCCTGAGCAAAGCTTTAAAACGCTTTTTAAAACATTCCGAATTAAAACCCATTAGCTCTATCATGCTAGGGCGTTTAATCCGATACCCCTGGATCACCAAGGATTTAGCTGCTAAATCAAACTCACCGCGTGTTAAAAGACTATCTCATCCAGAATTTAACAGGTTTATTACTAAATCAGAGTTCATCGCACCATTTGCTACTGCCCTCACAAAACATGGTTTCACCATCACTGGAGCAAGCTGCGAAAAGCTCATGTTCTATCACAATGGCTCCCCAAAAGACGCCATGTGTTGGCTTATCATTAAGAAAGTAAACCCTTAAAAAAGTCACCACAGCAACAAGCCTTCTTGGCTTAAAACCTCAGACATTGAGAACACATATAGAGTAAAAGGACCGCCTTTTTCACTTATTCAAATACGTGTACCGTAGTCCACTAATAACACTGTAAACGACACAATCACATCGCCACCATAGTCGATAATCCTTAGAATAGGATAAAGGATACACTCAATGAAACTATGGCTATTAATCATCATCTCTTTATTAGCACTCGGCTGTAATACTAGTTCCACTCCATCCTCAGCAAATTCTGATAATGATACCGAAACATTAAATCCTGAAACAACGGATAATACTAACGGCAATGATGATAGTCCAAGTGAAGCGGATAATCCCATGGGCGAAGAACCAGTAGAACCCATCGACGAACCTGCACCCACTACTTCCCAAGCTGACGGGGTCATCCTCTTGTCACAAGACTTTGCCGGGCTAGCCGATGGCAGCCCCTGGCCCGGTTGGGTACCCGCCAATAATTCTCCAGTCACTTTTTCAGAAATTCAAAACGAACGTGCTTGTCTAGAAGGGCCTGAGTATATTCAAGGCGTTCCAGTCAACGGTTATCCTATCAATACTTCCGAAGGTGTCCTTGCCCGGATGATTTATCCCGGACTCAGCGCACGCGATGTCGATATGTATGTGAAGGTCCAATACGAAAACTTCCATCATCAAGGCATTGGTTTATATGGACGGCAGAACGGCGGGTTTCTCACCACGACAGCTCCACTAGGACAAGGTTACGTACTTTTCCTTGAAGGAGGTTTTCAGAAATGCTTGGGACTATGGTACGAACTTGCTGGTATCGAAGAAATTCATGAATGTGAGTTTGCCTGGAATGCCTTAGGCCTCACCCAACCAGAACTTGATGAGGGTACCTTCCCTGACAATCCCATTTTTCACATGCGACATCAAATTGAACAAATCTCAGCCACTGAAACCATTCAGCGTGGTAAAATTTGGCTGGAGGGTACAGACGAGCCTACCGAATGGCACATTATCTCTGATGCTAATCCAGATGGCGCTCCAGTCGCAAACCCCATGGCAATTCCTGCACTCAACAACCTTGAAGCTGGCTTTGCCCTCGACCTGTTCAACTATACTGACAACGATAATCTATCATTACGCGCGTGCTTTGATGAAATCATCATCAGCGACTTACACCCTGACCCTATTAATGGGATAGACCCTGTTAGTTTTATTACTGGTGGCTTTGGCTTTACGGAAGGGCCCGTATGGCATGCAGACACCCAGAAACTTTGGTTTACGGATATTACTAACGACCGCATCCATCAATTAGACCCTAGTGATGACTCAATAAGCCTTATTCGCGATACTCAAATACCCCCTCGCCATGGCAATGGATTAGCTTTAAATAACAGTGGAGACTTACTCATTTGTGAAATGTCATCACAAGCCATCATCCAACGCATGAATGACGGTAGTGAAACGACTCTCGCTGATCTTTGGATGGGCAATGCTTTTAATTCGCCCAATGACTTAGTCATGGCAAATGACAATACACTTTATTTTACCGACCCCACTTACGGGACACTATTTAATGGCGCGCTCATACAAAATTTGGGCTTTCGCGCCGTTTATCGCAGAGCGAATGATGGCACTCTTAGCATTGTCGCAGATGATTTTGTGGAGCCCAATGGCATTGCCTTATCACCGCAACACGATCGACTCTATGTCAGTGATTATAGCGCCAGCCAGGTACGTGCCTTTACAATTAATCCTGATGGCTCCACGACTGAAATTATTGGAACCGGTTTTCCTCTTGCCCTAGGTGGTGGCGGTGACGGCATGGCCATTGATAAAGTCGGCAATATTTATGTGGCCACCAACGCTGGCGTTTCAGTCTATGATAAACGCGGGATTAGTTGGGGACTAATTACTGTACCTGAAACAACGACTAATGTGGCCTTTGGTGGTGCTGATCTACAAACACTGTATATCACCGCAGGCAGTAGCCTCTATCGTGTTCAAGTAAACGTGCCAGGACTCTAAGAACCTAAAATAAAGTGAATCAGTTTTGATTCTCTAAAAATACCGGCGCGTTACCTTGCTCAATAACACGCAGGTTGTCTTGATTTGACAGTGCCAATCTAAATTCCACGCGGCGATTCAAGGCACGCCCTGCAGCGGTTTCATTATCCGCAATGGGTCGACTTTCACCACGACCCACAAAACTCAACATATGCGCTGGAATACCCTGCTGGACTAAATAAGCCTGTACCGATTCCGCCCGACTTTCAGATAAGCGTTGATTATATTCATCACTGCCTTTGTTATCCGTATGACCCTCAATGGTTACATGTTTAACCCGAGGGTGTTGTTTAATCTGACGTGCAATTTCGTTAAGGATCTGAAATGATTCCGGAAGAATGCGCGCTTTATCAAATTCAAAATGTACTTTATTGGTACGAATCACTTCTTCTTTAGGCGCTGGCGTCGGCTCTACTTTTTCGGGCGCTTCATAACGATAGCCAACGCTCGCAAACACACGATAGTCTGGCGCGCCAATCGCATCAAGAATACCTGTGCCGGCACCCACCGTCACTTGCATATGCTTCCATGGATAGATCCGTGCACCCCCGTTGAATTCTAGATTACGAATATTATCATCAAAGAATCGTCCAAAGGGAGACCAGCCACTTAGCTCTCCTACTAAATCAAGTTCTGGGATAATGGATACATTGGCCCCTACCCCATATAAAAACCGACTGCCTAAAGTATTGCCATCCACAAAGGTCACCGTTTTGCGAATATCGGCACCTAAATTAGCCGCCACACGTAGACGCTCCCACAAGAGAGGGCTTTCAACGACTAACTTAGCGCCACCAGTAACTTGACCATTTCCAACAAAATGATCTTCCGACCCTGTCGGCAATGTGACATAAGGTACGACTGCCAACCCTACAGAATGAGTATCTACATCAAGAATACGTGCCTTAAGATTTAACTGGATATCTCCCATCTGAGCACCATCATCAGACAAGTTAGTAATCGGTGTGTCAAATTCATGGTACGGCACAAACGTAACCAGTGCGCCTACATCCAACCAATCTAATAAACCCAGTGACCCACCTAAGGTCGTAACAACTTGCTCTTCAATAATATCTTGCACCCGCACGCGATTTAAAGTGGAGGCCACCACAGAATCATTTGAAAATTCACCTCCAAGCCCAAGAGCATGGCCCCACTGACCTAAAGTACGTGAGCCTTCAATGCTAAAATAGGGGCCCTGACTCACACTCGGTTTAAAGCTAATGGAATCGAAGCCTGGCGCCGCATTTACTGATTTCAATGCAATGAGGCTAAAAGTAATCACGATTACACTCAATAACTTAATATAAATTTTCTTCACAAGATTCCTCATAACACCCAGTACTTAAGCAGGGCCATGTCATTAAAAATGAATATTAAAGTGCCCCATCATCGACACTATTGTGAAAAAAATTATCCCGATTTTCCACGCAAGGTAAATGCGTGGATTCAAAATGAAAAGTCGAGTATTTTACACAGGATGCCGTATAGTTCCGTGTACGAAAGTACACGGAACTTAGCACTAAGCTTAAGAAACAACATAAAATAAGCGCAAAAATAATCCTGGCTTACTTCATTCAGAAATGAATAAAGCGCCTAATTACCTGTTTCAAATAACCATTCACGCATACCCACCTTAGCACCACCCACACAATCAATCGTAGTTCCAAGCTCGGCTTTATAAGTTCGGTTTGTTGTAAAAGGGTCAATATGAGTGCATTCGATCAAGGTATTTCCATCAAGCAGGTTACACATTAATGGTAATAGCTGGTTATCAGGTTGTCGTTTCGCTACAACCGCAGAAGAATCAAAGAGGCCTGGTTCAATTTCACAATCAACCCGCACTTTGATTGTTGCCAGAGTTCCAACATTCGTTTGTCCATTGAAAGGACTAACAGACAAGACCTGTACAAATGAACCAGGGGCGCTACACATACTATCATTATCAACATCATCAGGAAAACCATCCAAATCACAATCTTCCTCATCATTATCTAAAACACCATCGTTATCATCATCTGTGTCAGCACCATCTGACATTCCATCTCCATCACGATCATTTAACAACAATGGATTATTTGTCGCTTCCGCCACTCCATCGCTGAAATTAATCACGCCTAAGTCCATAGCCGGCTGACCGGCACTAAAGAAAAAAGTCGCATTCGGAAACTCTTCACTAGAATTAACAAACAAAGTTGCAATTATCTCACCTGCCTGTTCGAATTCCATGCGATAAGCTTGGTCAGTGGCGGGTTCAAATTCAAAAGTACAATCGGCTTCAATATCACCTTCAATCCGTTGACTCTCTGAATTAATTAATACAACTTGATCCGCAGCACAGGTCGCCATTTTTTGCACCAACACAAAAGAACCATCACCATCTCCGCCACTACCAACACCTGGCTCCCCACTCGTATCACCACTAGGTTCCAGATTACCCGGTTCGGTGGCAGTAGCCGCTTGAACAGAACCGCTAATCATCCGTGGATTTCCAAATTCAGAACCCCCACTAGGATTATCAGGAATATCTGCATTCGGAGTTTCAGTAAAGCCTCCTTGCTGACAACCAGCAAACCCCAAACACAACATCCCTACAACAAGCACGATAAAACGATTCATCACTCTTCCTCCGTCACGGCATAAAAATACATATTCAAATGAACAACTTCTTCTGGCGCTTCTTCATGAGCCACCATTTCCATAATTTCTTTTCTAAAACGCTGAATCTTTTGCTTCAGCTCAGGGACTTTCTCTTTAGCGACACCTAAGGTCATCGCACTGATATCACGACGGTCGGGGTGTACATGGTCTATCATCTTCCGCGTAAATTCTAACATATTTCGGTGGTATTTATAGAGCGCTAATGACTCAACTTCCGCACCAGTAGTCACCAGGGGATGTTCTTGTTTCCATTGGCCTTTTTTGTCTTTGCTAATGAAACCCATGGATTCAAGCAAAGCTAAAGAGTG
>JAJFLM010000454.1 GCA_021772655.1 Deltaproteobacteria bacterium | reverse complement strand
CCAAGCGCGGGCACTGCGCCCCTGACTACCAATGCCCGCCGAACGTATGCTCGTCCTCGCGAGTTCGCGCAAGCCCGGAGGCAGGTGCATCGCAGGGCTGTCTCTGTCCGAGCACAGGCTTGTCCGCCCGGTGTCGGGAGGCTCCGGAGCGATCGACCTCAGCGACTGTGGGCTGGAGAGCTACCCGCAGGAGTTCGATGTCGTGACCTTCCATCACGAGGGCCCCGACGGCGACGTAACCCAGCCCGAGAACCTACTCGTCGACGGCACGCCTTGGACCGTCGAGGCGTCGATGGAACCCGCTCAGGCCGCCGCACTGCTCGATCCGCTCGTGCAGCCCGGCGAGATCGTCTTCGGCAACCGGGGCAGGGCGGTCCCCCATCACGTCGCGGAAGAGGGCATGGAGGAGTCCCTGTGCCTCGTAGAGCCTTCGATACTTGGTTTCGAACTGACCGCTGACGGCAAGCCGCGCGCGCTGTTCGAGTGCGGCGCGACGCAATGGGACCTGCAACTGACCGACCACCGCGTGCGGCCCCGATTGCTTCGCCAGAGCCCCGGTCTCTATGACCTCGACGACATCGGCTTCGGGCAGCCCGCCCGGGTGTTCCTGCTGCTGAGCCTGGCCACCCCCCACAACGAGTGGCACACCAAACTCGCTGCGGCAGTGCTGGACATTCCCTACTGATATGGACGCGCGTTTGTCAAGGGCCCAGCACCGGGTGCCCGCGGCGGGGGCGGGCATCCGTGTCGGTCAAGGGGGCGGCGGGTCCGGCGTGTGCGCGACGCGCGGTCAGACTGATATGCGCGGATCCTTCTCGGCCGCAGGACCGGTTTTCGTCGTGAGAGCCCGCTGTCTAGGATCGAGCGTCACCGCCGAAACGGCTGCTCATAGTAGGACCGCGGATGCTCTCGCGCGTGGGTGCCGGATGGTTCCCGCCGCCTCCTTGACCGACGTGGTGCAGGCTGGGTCAGTCGGCGTTCGCGGTCGCCCAGCAGAACCCGGCGAGCTCGCGTGCGACGGCGACCGCGACGATCGTGCGGCGCTTGCCGCGCTCGCTGTCCAGGCGTCGCCAGGTGCGATGCAGACGCTGTTGGGCGTGCCAGCTGATCGCGATGACGTGCGCGGGCTGCCCGGCTTGGCGGCGCTTGAGCGCCTGGCCCTTGGCCGGTGCTCGGCGGTAGTGCCACGCGGCTTCGACCAAGAGCCGGCGGCCGTGGCCGCTGCCGGTCTTCGTGATCGAGCCCTGCCGGCGCGTCTGGCCGGTGCTGTCTTCAGAGGGAACCAGGCCGAGGTAGCTCATCACGTGCCCGGCCTTGGGGAAGCGAGCCCAGTCACCGATCTCGGCGCACAGCCCGACGGCCGACAGCGTGTCGATGCCGCGCAGGCAGCGCAACCGGCCGATCGTGTCCGCCCATGGGGAGTCGGGGATCAGTTCGTCGATAGCTGTCTCGAGTGTGTCGCGACGCACGATCAACGCGTCGATCGCGCCGAGGTAGTCGTGCAGCGTGACCTGCGCGCCGCGGTCGCCGAGATCGACAGCGCCCAGCCACCGTCGGTGATGCGTCGTCCACGCCGCCGCGGTCCCCTCGAAGCGCACGTCGTGGCGCAGCAGCAGCTTGCTCATCCGGTGGCGCGCGCGCATCAGGTCGCCGCGGATGTCCTCGCGCGCGCGGACGAGGTCGCGCAGCGCTTCCTCCTGCGTGCTCGGGACCCTGACGGCGTGCAGCCCGTCGATCATCAGCAGCCGCAGCAACCGCTGCGCGTCACGCTGATCGGTCTTCACGCGGTCACTGGACGGCCGCTCGATCTTGCCCGGCGCCGCGATCACGCACTGCACGCCGGCAGCGCTCAGCGCCCGCGAAAGCGCAAACCCGGTCGGCCCGGCCTCATAGGCCACGCGCGTCGGTCCCGGCAAGCCCACGCAGAACGCGACGACCTCGCTGGTCTCGCCCGCCAACCGTCGCACGCGCATCTCGCCCGTGGCGCGGTCCATCGTCGCTGCGACGACGCTCGCACGGTGAACATCCAGCCCCGCCCAGCTGCGAACCTGTGCCATGTCGGCACCCCCATGATTGCGGTCGGGGCCCAGGCCAACCCTCGGCCCTCAACCCGCGCACGTTCATGCGCGGGTGCCGACCCTCACACCACCAGCGGACGGTCGAACACCGTCCATAGGGTCTAGTTTGCGGTGAGCCGCCGCGGCTGCTGATCGCCGCTTGGCTCCTCTACCCCTAGGGAGGTGGTCAAGCGGTGCCCATCTGCCGCGGAGAAACGACGTATCCGCGACGAGCGCGAGGCTCCCTCGCGCCGTAGGCGCCGGTTCGTTTGCGCGATCCGCGGTACGGCAGGTCGTGGCGCAAACCACAACTTGCTCGCAGCCACTCAACGGTCGTGGCGTATTGGCCGTTCGATTTCGATCCTGACGGCGCTCGGTCACAACACCGCGACCGAGTGTTGATACTGCGCAGTCCGATGGCTACCGGTGCTATTCGCATGGGGCTCGTGTTCGAAGGCGAGCGAACACCGGGCGTCGACCTCGTCGAGCGGATGCTGGTCGCCGGCGAGCGGTTCGAGGACGACGTCCCGGTCGATCATGCAGCCAGCGCGTTTGAAGCACTGGAGACGCTGGAACTCGCCTACTTCGTCGACGAGATGGTCCAAGCGGGGGAGATGCTCGCCGAGCAGGTCCACAATCGAGCGACGCGAGGGCTTCAGGAGGTCGTGCAGAACGCACAGGATCAGGGCGCGTCGAGCATCCGCTTCGGCTGGAAAAGGCGGGGCCGTCGCAGCGAACTTCTGATCCGTCACAACGGTAATCCGGTGCGGCTCCACGACGTCGTAGCGATGGCCTACCCCCTGCTTTCCGGCTCTCGCCGTGATGCAGGCAAGATCGGACGCTTTGGTATCGGCCTCAAGACGCTCAACCAGTTTGGCGATCGTCTGGAGGTCCACTGCGCGCCGCTGCCAAGTTTTGCCATCCAGCGCGGGCGGATTAGACGCGTCGAGCAGCGCGATGAGGTCCCAGGGTTCTGGAATCCATCGGCGCGAGAGACGCTATTCGTGCTCCAGCTTGACGACACCCGCTTCGACCGAGCCTTCTTCGAGCAGTGGATGGGCGAGTGGGACGCCTCTTCAATGATCTTCCTGCCGAGGCTTCGAGAGATCACGCTCTTCGACCTCTCTCGCGCTCCTGAGCGAGTTGCTGGCCATGCGTTGCAGGCAGCGGAGACCACGGATGTCAAGCTGCCGATGCCACGCGCTCTTGGCGCTATCAAAGTACGTTTGAAGGAGATTGGCGGAACGCGCGCGTGGACGGTCTACCGCGTCCGCTACCCCAAGCGGAAGAACCTCAAGGCGACGAACAAGGCCATCGGCGACGAGGTGACGATTGCCCTCGCCGTCGCTCACCAGAACGAGGACACGCGACTGTATGCCGGGCTGCCGCTCGAAGAGTCCTGCTCCCTGCCATTCTCGGCCTCGGCGCCGTTCGACGTGAACGTCGATCGGACGCGGATCCTCGACGAGAAGCCACTCAATGAGTGGCTGATTGCGCGGCTTGCGGACCTTGCGGCATCGATCGCAAGGGAGAGACTCGCGCGACGGCCGCGCGAAGC
>JAJFLM010000453.1 GCA_021772655.1 Deltaproteobacteria bacterium | reverse complement strand
TGTATTGATTTTCCTTTCTTTAAATGTTCTCTGATGTATGTGGCAGAAATCTCTAACTTTGGAACGTTTTCCAAGTGAGTTGTTCTACTTTCAACAAACTCATTTGCTTCCTTAAGTTTTAAATCTTTACCAGACATGTGTCTTGGATAAATGATAAGGTCATGATGAGTTAAAATTTCTTTATGAGACTTCCAAATACTCATTTTTCTTTGAAGGTCGGTTCCTCCTACGATTGTAAAGTGAGTATCAGGATGCTTCTCTCTAAGTATTCCAAGTCCTACGTGAGTGTAAGATGGTTGAGGAAGGTCAAACTCTACATCGCAAGATTTAAAATCTTCAACGCCATCTATAGCTTTATTGACCATTTCAAGTCTGTGACCAGCATCTATTAGTTCGCCAGTTCTTTGTTTATGAGGATTCTGAGGAGATACAACAAACCATACTTCATCTAAATCTGGAGTATCATCTAAAGCTTTTCTAGCCACAACAAGGTGTCCAATGTGAATTGGATTAAATGAACCATAGTAAAGTCCTATTCTTTTATTTTTCTTCTCTTGCTGCATTTTCCTGCTCTATCTTGTGATATTTTTCAAAATATTCTAACCCTTTTTTAACATTATAATCATTTCTTAATCTCCAGAAGTGATTTGCTAATGCAATTGTCTTCCCATCAACTATTTGATTATTAGCAACCATTTTAAAGAAATCTGGCGTGGGAACATTAACTATTTCAATGTTTTCATGTTCTCCTTCTAATCCTCCACCGTCAGATGTCTTATCTTTATTAAATACTCTTACAACATATAAGTGAATTATTTCAGAAGAATATCCTGGAGATGGAAAATAACTTCCTTTGTATTGCATTTCATTTTCATCAACATCGTATCCAATCTCTTCTTTTATCTCTCTTATTGCTGCAGTCTTTGGATTTTCACCTTTATCTACTTTTCCAGCAACAGCCTCAAGAATATCTCCATCAGCCTTTCCAGTTATTGGGTATCTATGTTGTTTAACAAGAACAACAGAGTCTTCATCTTTATTGTAAACCAAGATAGCAGATGCATCTCCTCTTGTTAATTTGAACCTTGTATATTGAATATTTTTTCCAGCCTCATCTGTCTCGTTTATAACAGCCTCATCAATTTTTAGATAACCATCATATGCTCTATTCTGTGAAATTATTTCAATCTTGTTTTTGCTCATCTCTATCTTTTATTAATTTATTAATATCTGTTTTTGCACCTGTTCCAATAGGTCTCTTTCCACCTTCTTCTCTGTCGATTCTAACAAATATAGCTCTTGTTTTACAAACCAATTTTTCTTCTCCAGTGTATACATTATATTTCCTAGCTTCAAGCTTAATGACAATAGATGTCTTCCCAATACTCTCAGCTTCTCCATAAATCCATACTTGAGTATTTTCTCTAACTTTCTTTAAAAATTTAACTCCCTCCATCTCTGCTGTAACCATACTGTTTGATTGGCACAACCTGGTTGCTTCTATTACTCCAGCTTTATCAAGCCAACTCATCATTACTCCACCAAACAAATTACCATGTATTCCAAGGTCTTTTCTAAGACAGAGTTCTCTTGTTATTAATTCCATATTATTACCATTAATTTATATGGCAAATATATGAAATTATTTACGCTATCTCAACACTTTTCGTCTCTTTAATTCTAAGAGTTTGTTTACAAAGTTTAATTTCAGCCTCAGTTCCAGTGTGTTTGATTGGGTTATCGCTAAGCTTAACAGTATCAATCCACATACCATCAATTTTAACTTGAACTATTTTGATTACCATGTTAAGAGCTTTAACTCCTACATCATTTGTGAAATGAGTACCAATTCCAAATGAACACATGATACCAATCTCTCTACAGTATTCAAAAAGTTTAACTGCAAGCTCAGTATTAAGACCATCAGAAAATACAATTGTTTTACTAGATGGGTTAATTCCAAGCTTCTTATAGTGAGCTACAACTTTATCAGCAAATTCAAATGGGTCTCCAGAATCATGACGAACACCATCAAATAATTTGGCAAACATTTTATCAAATGTTTTAAAGAAAATTTCTGCAGTATATGTGTCTGGCAATGCAATTCCAAGGTCTCCCTTGTAAACTTTAACCCAGTTCTCAAGAGCTCTAAAATTAGCTCTAGTGTATCCGTACTCTACAGCGTGAAACATAAACCATTCATGGGCGTGTGTACCAATTGGCTGAAGGTCTAGCGTCATTGCAATGTGGACATTTGATGTTCCTACAAGAAAATCCTTTCCACCAAAACAATTATTTTTTAAATCATTAACAACTTCAAATTGATTCTCGTAAGAGAATCTTCTTCTAGTTCCGAAGTCAGCAACCTTCATTGAATGTTGGTAGAATTTTTTACCTTTTTCTAAGTTGTTATGCTTTCTGTCTGCTCTTTCATTATATATTTCTCCAGTCATTTTGAAATATAATTCAGATATAAGAGCCATAAGTGGTACTTCCCAAAGAATTGTCTTATACCAATATCCAGTGATGTCAATATCTAAATCTCCACCATCTTGTTTGATTCCTACTTCTGTGGAATCATATTTATAGCTTTTAAGGAAATCAATGTATGTAGGGTTTAAGAATTCTCCACATCTTAAAGAAAGAAACATCGCTTCTTCTTGGTTTAAAGAAAGACTCTCCATTTTTTTAAGCTCCTGTCTAAGCCTAATATCAAATCCATCTGGGAAATTTGTTTTTCCTCTGTTGATGAAATTATATTTTACATAGCTTTTTGGAAATAATTCGACAACTGCTTGCTGCATTGTCATTTTATATAAATCATTATCAATTATTGACCTGATTATTCCTATTTCTTCATTCATATGAAATGTATTTTTATTTGGTTATACGCAATAAAATAAAAAGTGTTTCAATAATCTTTTGACATTCTTTCTAAAGTTTTTTCACTTTCTTCATGATGAAGGTCTTCAAAATACATTCCAGCCATATGACCATTCTTATCTAACTTTGGAACAGATACCTGAACGTCCATGTTGTATAATAGTTGATGGAATCTAAGCTGAGGGTATTTTTCTACTGCTTTAGATAGTTCATTAAGTATTTCTCTATTAGCCTCTTGTCTGTTCATAGTTTTTTATTTAAAACAAATTTACTATTTTTACGTATAAATGAAAAGAAATGTTTCAACTATTTACTACAAATGGATATTAGAAAGAAAATAAATAAGATACTTAAAGAGGAATTTGCAAATGCTTCACAGAAAAAGAAGCTTATTGAAATAGTTAATTCTCTCGAATTTAAGAAAGATATTATTGCTGCAGGTGGAGAAATTTATGCTGTTGGTGGAATTGTGCGTGATGCTATAATGGGAACTCCTAGTGATGACCTTGATATTGTTGTTCGTGGAATTCCTTACGAAAGATTATTCAGAATACTTGGACAATACGGAGTGCCTACAGATACATCTCACGTAGATGAAAATGGTAAGAAAGATTTTGGTTCTACAAAATTCGTTTCATCCAATGAAGAATTTAACAAATATCTGGCTGCAAATGGAGTAGCTAGAGATATTGATGTAATGCTTCCAAGAAAAGATGCTAAAGACCCAAATGTAAAAGGACACAAGGGAATTAAATCTGAAGTTAATCCAATGTTCACAATAGAAGATGACCTTCAGAGGCGTGACATTACAATTAATGCAATTGCTATGGATATATTTGGAAACATTATATCTAGCGGTACTGGTCTTGATGATATTCAAAATGGAGTTATAAGAGCTGTTAGTGAAGATTCTTTTGTAGAAGACCCTCTTAGAATGCTTAGAGCTGTTAGATTTGCAGCAAGATATAATTATGACTGGGACCCAGCAACAATTAATTTGATTAAAAAAAATGTAGCCCTACTTTCTGA
>JAJFLM010000452.1 GCA_021772655.1 Deltaproteobacteria bacterium | reverse complement strand
TGCCGGCGCCGCCGAGCGCCCGGTGCAGTTCGACGTCGGGGTTGTCGCCAGGGCTGAGCCTGCGGAAGATCTTGAGGATCGCCGATTCGCCGAACACCACCGAGGTGTTGGACTGCTCGGCGTTCATGACGGACGAGGGCTCGCCGGTGCCCGGCACGACCGTTCCCGCCGCAGCCCCGTGCGCCCCCTGCGTCCCGTGCGCCCCGTCGCGACGGAACGTCAGATCCGGGTGGGAGCGTTCTGCGCCCATGGCCGCCGGCCACACGTCGATCGCCTCGCGGTCGTAGCCGGCGTCGTAGGCCCAGACCTCGGCTCCGTCGAGGCGCGCGGGACCGATCAGCGCGTGGTCGAGTCCGTCGATCCGCTCGCTGCGGTAGGACACCGGGACCTGGTAGGTCTCGTTGGCCCGTTCCCCGCGGGCGTCGTCGGCGTAGCGGACGGAGACGAAGGCGATCCGCGTCGGCGGCTCGTGCGCGAGCCACTGCGAAAACGACAGGCTCGCCTCCGCGACGGTTCTGCCTTTGCCCGCGAACCAGCGGCGGTGGGCGAGCCAGGGCACAACGGTGTCGACGTGCACTCGCGTCGTCTCCTCGTGGTCGGGTTGCTCCAGCGGTGGGTCGGGCGGTTGTCGAGGGTTCCTACCCGGGCCGTGTGGCGTCTACCCGGGCCGTGGCTATCCCGCTCCCGCCCAGGCCGGGCGATCACTGGAGGGCGAGAGCGAGAACCAGTAGAAGCCGTGGCCGGGCATGGTGAGCAGATAGGGCAGGTCGCCGATCGGGGGGAAGTGCACGCCGCCGGTGGCCTCGGTGGGGCGGTATCCGTCGAAGCGTCGCAGGTCGAGTTCGACCGGCTGCGGGAACCGGGACAGGTTGTTGACGCACAGCACGGTGTCGGTGCCCTCGGCGTCGGTGTACTCGCGCAGGAACGCCAGCACGCTGGGGTTGGAGCCGCCGATGTCGTGGAAGGTGCCGAGGCCGAACGCGCGGTGGTTCTTGCGCACCTCGATCATGCGCCGCGTCCAGTGCAGCAGCGAGGTGGGCGAGGACAGTTGCGCCTCGACGTTGGTCACCTGGTACCCGTGGACCGGGTCCATGATCACCGGCAGCGTCAGCCGGCCCGGAGTCGCCTTGGAGAATCCCGCGTTGCGGTCCGGGGTCCACTGCATCGGCGTGCGCACCGCGTCGCGGTCGCCGAGCCAGATGTTGTCGCCCATCCCGATCTCGTCGCCGTAGTACAGCACCGGGGAACCGGGCAGCGAGAGCAGCAGCGCGCTGAACAGTTCCAAGGTCTGCCGGTCGTTGTCCAGCAGCGGGGCCAGCCGCCGGCGGATGCCGATGTTGGCCTTCATCCGTGGGTCCTTGGCGTACTCCGCGTACATGTAGTCGCGCTCTTCGTCGGTGACCATCTCGAGGGTCAACTCGTCGTGGTTGCGCAGGAAGATGCCCCACTGGCAGCTGTCGGGGATCTTCGGCGTCAGCGCCATGATCTCCGAGATCGGGTAGCGGATCTCCCGGCGCACGGCCATGAACAGCCGCGGCATCACGGGAAAGTGGAACGCCATGTGGCACTCGTCCCCGTCGCCGAGGTAGTCCACGACGTCCTGCGGCCACTGGTTCGCCTCGCACAGCAGCACCCGGTCCGGGTAGAGCCGGTCCACCTCGGCGCGGACCCTGCGCAGGAAGTCGTGCGTCTCGGGCAGGTTCTCGCAGTTGGTGCCCTCGCGCGCGTAGAGGTAGGGCACCGCGTCGAGGCGGAAGCCGTCCACGCCGAGGTCCAGCCAGAAGCGCAGGGCCTCGAGGATGGCGTCCTGCACGTCCGGGTTGTCGAAGTTCAGGTCGGGCTGGTGGGAGAAGAAGCGGTGCCAGTAGTACTGCTTGCGCACCGGGTCGAACGTCCAGTTCGAGGTCTCGGTGTCCACGAAGATGATCCGGGCCTCCGGGTAGCCCTGGTCGTCGTCGGCCCACATGTAGAAGTCCCCGTACGGACCGTCGGGGTCGGTCCGCGAGGCCTGGAACCACGGATGCTGGTCGGAGGTGTGGTTCATGACGAAGTCGACGATGCAGCGGATGCCGCGGGTGTGCGCGGCGTCCATGAACTCGACGAAGTCGCCTAGCGTGCCGAACTCCGGCAGCACCTCGGTGTAGTTGGCCACGTCGTATCCGCCGTCGCGCAGCGGGGAACGGTAGAACGGCGGCAGCCACAGGCAGTCCACGCCGAGCCACTGGAGGTAGTCCAGCTTCTCGGTCAGCCCGCGCAGGTCGCCGATGCCGTCGCCGTTGCTGTCGTTGAACGATCGGACGAGGACCTCGTAGAAGACCGCGCGCTTGAACCAGTCCGGATCCGAGGGGCTCTCCGCGGAGTCCTGGAAGGAGTCGACCGGAGGATTCGGGATCGGCGGATCGAGGTCGGGCAGCGCCACACCCGTTCCCTCGGTTGGCGGCGGCGACGTCGGTTCGGACACCCCGTGACTCCTTCCCCGGTCGACGTCAGTGTCCCGTTCGGCCTTCGCCGTCGGTCATCTGATGGACTATCAGCAAGTGGGCGGGCTCGGTTGGGTCGAGCCGTACGTAGTTTTCCTCGCTCCACACGTAACTGGCCCCGGTAAAGGAGTCCGAAACCAGGAAGCGTTCGCCCGGCTCCAGCCCCAGGGCCTCGAGGTCGATCGTCACGGTGGCCTCGTGGGCCGCGTACGGATTGAGGTTGACCACGACTATCACAGTGTCGCGGGTCCCGTCCGGTCGCGCGGCGGACTTGGAGTAGGCGAGCATCCGCTCGTTGTCGACGTCGTGGAAGGCGATGTCCCGCAATTGCTGCAGCGCCGCGTGGTCGCGGCGGACCTGGTTGAGCAGCGTGAGGTAGGGCGTCAGGGTGCGGCCCTGTGCCTCGGCGGTGGTCCAGTCCCGGGGCCGGTACTGGTACTTCTCCGAGTCCAGGTACTCCTCGCTGCCCGGCCGCACCGCGACGTGCTCGTAGAGCTCGTAGCCGGAGTACACGCCCCAGGAGGGGGACAGCGTGGCGGCCAGCGTCGCGCGGATCTTGAACGCGGCCGGACCGCCGTGCTGCAGGAACGCGTGCAGGATGTCGGGGGTGTTGACGAAGAAGTTCGGCCGCATGAAGTGGCCGGTCTCGCGCGCCAACTCCTCGGCGTACTCCTGCAGTTCGGCCTTGCCGGTGCGCCAGGTGAAGTAGGTGTAGGACTGGTGGTAGCCGACTTTGGCCAGTTCCCGCATCATCGCCGGGCGGGTGAAGGCCTCGGCCAGGAACAGCACGTCCGGGTCGGTCTTGCGGATGTTCGCGAGCAGCTCCTCCCAGAACGCCACCGGCTTGGTGTGCGGGTTGTCGACGCGGAAGATCCGCACCCCGTGCGCCATCCAGTGCCGCAGCACCCGCTCGCACTCGGCGAGCAGGCCCGGGTAGTCGTTGTCGAAGTTCAGCGGATAGATGTCCTGATACTTCTTCGGCGGGTTCTCGGCGTAGGCGATCGTCCCGTCGGCGCGGGTGGTGAACCACTCCGGGTGTCTGTCCACCCACGGGTGGTCCGGGGAGGCCTGCAGCGCGAAGTCGAGCGCCACCTCCAGGCCCAGCTTCTTCGCCTTCGCGACGAACCGGTCGAAGTCCTTCAACGTCCCCAGGTCCGGGTGCACCGCGTCGTGCCCGCCCTGCGACGAGCCGATGGCCCACGGCGAACCGGGATCGTCCGGGCCGGGGGTCAGAGTGTTGTTCGGGCCCTTGCGAAACGCTCGCCCGACCGGGTGGATCGGCGGCAGGTAGACGACGTCGAACCCCATCGCTGCGATGGCCGGCAGTCGCTCGGCGGCGGTGGCGAAGGTGCCGGAGCGGGGCGGGTCCAGCGAGGCGCCCTCGCTGCGGGGGAAGAATTCGTACCAGGAGGAGAACAGCGCCTCGCGCCGGTCCACCTGCAGCGGGAACTTCTTGGTGGCGGTCAGCATGTCCCGCAGCGGGAACTGCGCGAGGACCTCGGCTACCTCCGGGGCCATGCCCGCCGCCAGACGCACCAGCGGGGGG
>JAJFLM010000451.1 GCA_021772655.1 Deltaproteobacteria bacterium | reverse complement strand
TAATATTTCCAATCTTGAGTTTTCTACGTGCAGACCTTTTCGTTTTGCCCCTAACCTTTGCACTCTTTTCATCCCGCTCTTGAGTAATAGTGTCGCGCTTGCGTTCGGATTTTTTTCCCTCGTAATAACCCTCAATCTTGGCATGGTTTTTGTCCTCCTCATGAATAATATTCTCACGCTTGAGCTGTTTACGCCCAGACTTTTCCAGTTTGCCCGTAATGTTAGCACCTTTTTCATCCTTCTCCTTAACCTTTGCACTTTTTCTATCCTGCTTTTGCGTAACAGTGTCGCGTTTGCATTCCAATTTATTTTCCTGTTGAGAAACCTCCATTTCTGCATCTTTTTCGTCCTTCTTCTCATGAATAATATTTTCACGCTTGAGTTGTTTACGTTCAGACTTTTCCGGTTTGCCCGTAATATTAGCACCTTTTTCACCCATCTGTTCCTTAAGAATGTTTTCACGCCTGAGGTGTTTACGTTCAGGCTTTCCTTCCTTAGTCCCAACCTTGACTTTATTACTCTCCTCAACAACAGCTACATAGCCCAGTATCATGACATTCCATTCATCGTCCTCTTTACTCAACTCTAATAACCTCACCGGTTCGAGACAAAGGGTATCATAGCAGTAAGCTGATCCACTTCGTTTAATGAGGTAGAAGATATAGTGGTGGCCGTTCCAAGCAACAATGAATCGGATACGGAACTGACAGGTTACTTTTCCATCGTATCCAAGTCGAACTACCTTCATAAAAAAACAATCTTGCGGAATGTTATTCACCTTGAGTAGATTCGTTTCTTTAGGGTCTTGATAGAATTCGATGAATTCTATATGCTCATTGGAAGAAGGAGGAACTCCTTGTTGCAGAGCTAACCTTAATAATTTACCCTTTTGTGCCACAGGAACCGTTTGCTCTAAACGATTATAACAAAGTCGGAAACCCTGTTTCACCTTCGTGATCAACTTCAAATGAAGCTTCCGGTTATAGAAACGACTCTTTTGAAGCAATGAGGCAAGAAATTTGCTACAGCTTTCAAAGTTGGTTGTTGAAAACTTGTTGGGCTCATCGTTAATATATGCCATTCTAAGATCATCTCGTGATTGATTCAAAATTTGACGCGTGCACGTCCCGTGCAATCTATCCTGAAACATTTTGTGTAGTAATTGATACGCCTTATCATACTCCTCTGGATCATCAAAATGTCGGATCTGTAAACACGAATAGAACATAACCAATTCTGCTACATCAACCCAGCAGGAGTTCTCCTTCCATTCGACCATCTGTTCAGGACTTAAGACCATGTCCACATCACCTGTTATATGATGATTTTTTCCTAAATTCATCCCATTCACCTTTATGCATAGTTCGTCGCTGGGAATTTCAACCGCAACGGCGCAGGAAAAATGGTTATCACCAGGAACCCATACAGCATGAGCGCCGTAGGGATTCAAAATCATTACCTCCCCGGGTCCTAGCGTATTAACCCTAACTAACCCTACCTCTTCTGCACGCATCAGTGCACTCCGAACTAAATCATATGATTTATTATTCACTAGGAATTCTAGATATAATCCTATCAGTAAGGGCACATAACATACTATAGATGTACCCGATACTTGTGAATATAAACTCCAGTGTGGGACATCATGGGAATCTTGGTGGAAAGGCGTTATGTAGTTTGCTGTTTTCCATATGAAGAATTTCAGGATATCCGGTTGCTTTAGCTCCCGATAAAGCAAGTCACCCGGTGCATCTAGAATCTTGTTGCCAAAACTCTCTTTACATCGGATTTTAGAATCCAAATCCCCAATTCCCTGTTCATAGATCAAGTCTGCGATCCTCACTGCATATGTTTTAGCCGAAAGCTTGTCTTCTCCATTTTTAAAAACGTTAATTTTTTTCTTAGTCCCATGAATATTTTCCAAAACCTCTTTTATATGATATAATTCAAGTCTGTCAATCCTGGCATCCATTTTCGAAATGAAATCCCCCTCATAAATTGCACCACCGTCCATTTCAATGTGTCCCAATGAACGACACATTCTCAAGCAGTCTTCAAAGTCTTTTTTTTCGAACCAATGATTCAGCACCTCATCGGCAATTTTCCGTCTTTCACGATAGCTGGATTTGTAATCCTGCTCCATTAACTTTTTCCATCTCCTGTATGTTTTCATTCTAAACACGTCCTCTTGTCTGCAATCTAATGCCCTCAAATCCAAAAACAAGGAGTACAAAAACCCATTTTTTCTCATTGATTGATTATCACAAGCATCCCAAGAAGGTCTATGAAATTTCTTTAAATTATTACACAATACAGTAACTAAATCTTCCAGTGTATCAATTCCTGTCACTTTCGATTGCTCCTTGTGAAATTTTAACCCATCATCATACAACCATCTGACAGGAATTGTGGGTTCAGCTAGTTTTTTCACATTGGGAGGCATCACTTCTCCAACAGCCTTCTTTCCTCGTTCAGCTCAGGAACCTAATCAAGAAGTTGATGTTCTAGACCTGCTCGCTTAATTTTAACCAAAACGCCCCTCGTTTTTAACACGTTTCAAATCTTTCTCTCTAAGATAATTTCTATGCTCCTTTCTTTTGAACTCCCTACACCCTTTCGGATCGGCGAAAGGATTTGGAATATCTTTCTTTTTTTCTGGTGGTTTTAATATATTAAATTGAGCCTCTCTAAAACGCTTGGTTTCTTCCGGGTTGGTTCTACGATTCTCTTCGCTTGGATTCCAACAAGTTTTTCCCCACTCCCTTAATGTCTTAAGAGTAATTCCAGAATTGCTGTGGATCCAGTGACAGGGATACTCCTTAAGCTTCTCCTTTTCGCAATTGATTTGCCGACGGAAAGTTGCAACCGAAGTGCGCCAACTAATATCGGCAGAGAACACAAATCTTGAAATAATCTTTTCAAGATCGCGGTGGATTGGTGTCTCGAATTTTAGCTTCAGAGCATCAAAGTCAATATCCTCCCAATCAGGAAGCAGACAGGCTTTTAGGGTCTCAAATTGAGATGTTAAAGACGTCTTTAAATCCTGTGCCCCTTTGTGATGGAAGACGAAAAAGCGCAAAGTTTTCTGGATAAAACCCCAGGAATGCGGAAATATTTGTATATAATGATGTAGCAAATACAAATCAAGGTTAAGGAGGAGCCTTAACATACCCTGGATCCAGGGTTTGTCGAAGCTAACGCTCCAAATCCACACCTTTTCCACCCCTTTTCTGGGTAGAAATGGTGTGATCCACTGCCGGATTCGCCGGAGCTTCCTAACCGACGGCAAATCAAGGTGCCGGGTGGAATCCCCAGGCTTCGCAAGTCCCTGGGTTAGGACTTCAATAAGGTCTTTCAGCAACGTTTCTGCAAGCGCCGATTCACCTATTGTGTCTAGTTCTACTAAGCCTGGGATGGCTTTCACCAATCGATGATAAGCGAACACACGTCTACCTTTTTCTAGCTCTCTGTATGCCACAGAGAGCTTCCCAACTTTGCGGAAGAACTCCTCAAAATTAGGATAATTGGCAGGGGTGACAAAACTACTGAATGCTTCGACTCGTAAAGAACTATCATTTAAAGTTCCAATGAGATTATTCAAAGCACTCATGCTTTGTCAGAGAAAACCTCTCAGACCCGTTGCTAAATTGAATTAGCTGAGACAAACACAAAGACTTAACTACGCAGGAAAAGCCCAGGGTAAGCTCCGGAATCCTTCAAAACCCAGGTCAGTATACCCTAAAAAAAGGGCAGTAGTCCAGGGGGCTTAAGGTTTTCTCTGAACTCTTTTCCAGAGCCTGCCGATATTTGTTCTTCACCGGTAAAGGTGTAGAAGAAAAGCACTTCACCGGTAAAAGGGATGAAATCTAGCACTTCGACGGTAATGGTGAATAAGTATAGC
>JAJFLM010000046.1 GCA_021772655.1 Deltaproteobacteria bacterium | reverse complement strand
ATGCTGATACCGAGATCGCCGGCCCGTTCGCGGTTAATTACCAGGGTGGTTTTTGGTCGGGTAAAGTCCACATCCTTACGTAAAAACGCAAACTTCCCGGTGGCCATGCCACGGTTAATCAATTCGTCGGCAACCTGATCCATTTCTGCATAGTCGGCGTTGGCAGTGATGATGAACTGAATCGGTAACCCACCCCCGGTGCCAGGCAAGCTAGGTGCCGGGAATGTCGCAATCTGCAGGCCCGCGATTTCGCTGAACTGGGCTTGCAGCTGGGCCTGAATTTCTTTCTGCCCGCGCTTGCGATGTTCGGGTTCGGCAAGTTTGAAACCTCCGAAAAGACTGTTCTGCTGTTCGTTAAAGCCCAGATAGAGAAAACTGTGATCGTATTCGCCGGTCTCCTTGAGTTGTTCCGCAATCTGGACAACTTCGTGGGTATAGGTTTCGGTGTAATCGACAGTCGCGGTTTGAGGGCCGGTGCCCATGATTAATACCAGGCTTTGATCTTCGTCAGGAGCTATTTCATGCTGTGACAGCATGAACATTGGCAACAGGCAAAGTAACACCACCAGCGCAAATGCCATTACCGCTGAGGGAGATTCGAGAATCCAGTGAAGACCCTGCGCGTAGCGATGAGCCAGGCGTTCAAACAGCCGCTCGGCGATGAGTTCGAACCGTCCGGGATGCTCCTTGTCGTGCAATACTCTGGCAGCGAGCATCGGCGCAAGGGTCAGCGCAACGACGCCGGAAACCAGCACGGCAGCGGCCAGCGAAAAGGCAAACTCGGTGAACAGGGTGCCTACTCAACCACCAAGAAAACCGATGGGGGCATAGACCGCAACCAGGGTGGTAGTCATGGCGATAATTGGCAGCCCCAGCTCACGAGCGCCTAAAATGGCCGCCTGCATCGGCGGTTCTCCCAATTCAATATGCCGGTGGACATTCTCAACCACGACAATGGCATCATCTACCACCAGGCCGATGGCCAGCACCATCGCCAGCAGGGTGAGCATGTTGATGGAATAACCAAGAACCAGCATCGCCGTGGCGGCGCCGATAAGCGACAGGGGCACCGCCAGCGCCGGAATGAAAGCAGCCCGGGCCGAACCAAGGCAGAGCAGAATAACCAGTAATACTATGCCCACCGCCTCGATTAATCCCCAGACCACCTCGTTGATGGACGCCTGAATGTAAGAGCTGCCGTCGTAAGCGATTTTTGAGCCTATTCCGCTGGGCAGATCTGCGACAATCTCTTCGTGAACTTTGTGGGCGGCTTTGGCGACCGTTAGTGGGTTGGCCCCGGGTGCGAGTTCGAGGGCGATGATTACTGATTTGATGCCTTCGTACCACATCTGAAAATTTGTGTTTTCAGCACCCAGCTCTATGGTTGCAATGTCTGCGAGCCGTACCAGTGCGCCACCACGATTAGTGACCACCAGGCGTTCAAAGTCCTCGGGTCGGCCGATGTCGGTGGTAGCCTCTAGATCAACGCTAACAAAATTGCTCTCGACCGAGCCGACACCGGACAGGTAGTTGTTTGCTCTGAGTACCTGGGTGACCTCATCTGCCGTAATGCCCAGCGCGCTCATTTTAGCCGGATCAAGCCAGATGCGCATGGCATAGGAGCTGCTGCTAGGGACATTGGCACGCCCTACTCCCGGCACAGCCTGCAGTTTCGGCCGTGCCACCCGCAGTACATAGTCATTAACCTGGGCAGGCGGCAGAGTTTCGCTGAAAAACGGAATGTACATCAACGCGGTGCTGCGTCCGGTACGTGAGGTGATTACCGGATCCTCTGACTCAGCCGGTAGCACTCCCCGCTGACTGGCAACCTTGGCTTGAATTTCCGACACCGCATCGTTGGCGTCGTAGTTGAGCTGCATATGTACGTCAATGATAGAAAGCCCCTGACGGCTGGTAGAAGAGATGTAATCAATGCCGTCAGCTTCAGCAATGGCGGTTTGAATCGGAGTGGTGATGAATCCTTTGATCAGTTCGGAGGACGCCCCAGGGTAAATAGTGGTGACCGAGACCACCGTATCTTTGGTTTCAGGAAATTGCCTAACCTCCATGGAAAGTATCGAGCGCAGGCCGATAACCAGGATCAGCAGGCTGACAACGCTTGCCAGCACTGGCCGCTTTATAAACAGATCAGTAAATTTCAAGACGGTTACTCCCGTTCGTCCGGAGAAGCCTGGTCGCTAACCAGTACGGCAATACCTTCGCGCAGTTTTACCTGGCCGGCGCTGACGATCTGGTCATTGACGCTCAGTCCGGAACTGATGGCTACCCGGCCGTTACGGGTTTCGCCGACGTCTACCGGTATGCGCGTAACGAATAATTCTTCCGTGTCAGTGTCGTTCTCGCGAGATTTGATCAAAAATACAGTGTCGCCATAGGTGGTATAGGTCACCGCTGTGGCGGGCACTGTGATTACCGGTCGCGGCGAGCCGATAAGCAGGGCAACTTCGGCGAACATGCCCGGGCGCAGTGCGTGATCTTCATTTGCCAGGGTGGCTCGCAGTTTAAGGTTGCGGGATTTTTCCTCCACCTTCGGGTTGATGGCACTAATCTCGCCGAGGAATATTCTGTCGGGATAAGCATCCACGCGGATTTGCACAGCGAAACCAGTGGTTATTCCAGCAACCTGCTTCTCAGGCAGGGTGAAATCAAGAAACAGGGAATCAAGATTCTGCAGAGGAACAATCATTGAGCCTGCCGACAGAAATTCGCCTAAATCGACTTCGCGGATACCCAGGGTGCCACCAAAAGGTGCTGTGATGTTTTTTTTAGCAATAATTGCCCGTTGTAAATCGACGGCCGCATCTGTCTGATCAAGTCGGGCCTGAGCTGAATCAAGATCCGCCTTCGAAGCGAAGGCTTTGGTGGCCAGACGCTGAGCGCGATCGAGTTCAATTTTTGCCAGCCGCTGATTAGCCAGCAACCGCCGTAGTTCCGCCTTGTCGGCGGTGGAATCCAGCTCAATCAATCGATCACCGGCCGCAGCGTTGTCACCAGATTCAAAATGTATCGCGCTAACCATCCCTGGCAACTCGTTGCTCACGGTGACTCCGCGCCGGGCAACCAGGCTGCCCACGGTCTGCAGGTAAGGTTGCCACAGATCTTCCGTTACCAGGGTGGCCGCAACGGTGGGCGGTGGTGGCACATAGTGGTGTTCCTTGGCGTAGGCGATCTGGCTGAATCGAGCGCCAAATAACAGTCCAAACACGATCAGGGTAAAGCCGATCACAATGACAGGGCGTTTGATCATTTTTCTGTAATTTCCTGCGTAAGAATTACTGTTTCGGTCAGCGTTGGACCTGGGTTTCGACCCCTGCCAGCAGCTTCATTAAGATAACGTTAATTCCCTGAAGATCTTTGTTAGAAATTAATTGATTAAGCATTGCTGCATCGGTTCGAAGAATTTCGGTCAGGACTGTTTCCGCTTTGTTAATCCCGGTGTTTGTCAATCGAACCCGTTTGATTCGGCCATCCAGCGGGTCGTCTATACGCATAACCAGCTGCCGGTCTTCAAGCTGGTGTAGCACTTTGGTCAGTCCGCCTGAGGTTATCAGGGTGCTGTTGCGTAGTTCGGTTGGTGTTAACTCATAGGGTGGAGCCATCTTTCTGAGCGTAATCAGTACGTCAAATTCCGCGCCGGTCAGGCCGTGATGAGTAATTTTTGGACGGCTGTTGGCCAACAGCAGGTCACTTAGTCGGGTAACGGATGTCACCAGATCGCAGGCAGGGGTAACCGCCTCAGGCCAGTGCTGAAGCATCTGCCCGCGGATATGTTCGAGGCTACGGTATTCGCTATTCATAGAGGGGGGCTGGAAGTTTTGGACAACAATTAAGGTGCTGCAGTGCTAGTGGCCATTTAATTATTATCTTTCTAGAAAGTTAATGATTATATATTAAATATTTCTTGAAAGTTATCTAAAAATATGAATAGCCTTGCTAATGCAGGATCGCCAGCGCGCAGCCAGTCATGGCGATAGACATATAGACCATGCTCAGCGGAGTAATCAGCTCACTTTTACCGACAATAAAGCGGCTCAGCAGAAGCATGAACAATGGATCGAGAGAGATGAGAATGACCGCGATTGCGGTATTTTCCATCAATTGCAGGGCCGAAAATGCCGCAAGCTGACCAGCGGTGCTGAGCAGCCCAGCGAACAGCAACGGTGGTAGTGAGGCCGGGGGGCCAAAATAGGCCAGACTGGTAGGCCAGCCCATGGTTTTGCGGTTCATCGCTATCATAATCACCGTGGTGACCAGAGAGGCAATGATGACCCCGGTCACTGGAGAGGGCATCGCTTCGAGCCCCACGCGTCGGGCGATATATCCAAACCCCCAGCAGACGGCGGAAGTTGCGCCTAAGGCCCATCCAAGCGTCAGATTCTGGGCCTTACCTTGATTGCCGGGAGCATTTTTCTGGCCCCTCAGTTGGTTGTTAAGTAGCCAGAGCCCAGTTCCCAGCAACAGAGCGGCTAAACCAATCTGTGCGTCAAGTGCTTGACCAAGTAATGCCCATCCGCCGAGAGCCGTAATTACCGGCGCGAAGGATTTAAATGCTGCGGCGCGGGAAGGGCCAATGTGTTTCATCGCGGTCAATACTAGATATCGGCCACCGAATGAAGATAAAAGACCGGCGAGTAGAAACCAGCCGATTGCGTGCCAGCTCAGAGGCGGCAGGCCACCAAAACTGCCAGTGATTAACTGCAATCCGAGGATGGTCAGAGTACAAATCAGGTTAATCAGGGTGACCGCAAGCAGTTCATTGCCACGCTTCACGCCCGCCCGTTGTGCACGATTCATAAATAGAAAGGCCACGGCAAGCATAAAACCAGCGGAGATAGCGATCAGTGGGTACAAAGCAGGCACGGAGTATCCAGAAAAAGCGGAGAAGGATAGTCGAAATCAGCGGCAAGTTAACGCTTGCGTGGTGAAATTTCCTGTTAAATTTTTCTGCACCGACGGTGCAGTGATGATGTTTAGCTTCGACCCGTGCTTCGGGAAGCTGCAGCAACGATTAACACGATCATGATGAATCTGGAAATCTTTGCCGCGGTGAAGGTTTCCCCCAGAAACAGAATATCACCGGGCACCTCCCAAATCGGAGCCTTTTGTGGCGTAATATTCTGAAGGGTTTTATCTTCTCAAGGGTGACGCTATCGACAACAGGTTACCGGCGAGAGCAGAAAAATGATTTGGTCGTTACAGGTGGTTATTTTTTTGGGTGACAGAACTGTATTTGAGTAACAGGTTAGTCCCGCTAACCAGGCCCTGGATACTCATTATTGATATAACACCGCCAGTTTGGTCGCCGAGATGTGTCAACATGTGCGCCGGATTTTTTATGTTGGTCGCTGGAACGCTGTTTCTAGTGCACCTGAATTTTTTATGAATAGGTTGGCAGAGCATGATTATTAATGGATTAGGATACCTGGGTGTGACGGTTGTCGACGTGGCGGAATGGGCAACCTACGCCACCACGTTGATTGGAGCAGAAATAGTTGAGCAGGACGAGCAGCAGCTCAAGCTACGGATTGACGATCAGTACAGTCGTATTAATGTTCTTAAGGCAGAGCAGCCTGGCCTGGCTTATGTGGGCTGGGATGTCGGCACGGAGAGTTCATTACGACAGGCGATTGAGGTGGTCGAGGAGCTCGGAATCAGCTGGCGAGAAGGCACCGAGGATGAGTGTCAGGACCGGAAAGTATTAAAAATGATCAAGCTTAAAGATCCTGGCGAAAATAACATTGAACTATTTTATGGTCCTAGTGTGGGCCACAAGTTCCTTCCTTCCCGGGATATGGGTGAGTTTGTCACGGGTGATCTCGGTCTGGGCCATGTGTTATTTCTGACGCCTAACTTCGATGAGATAAAAGAGTTTTATACGCGTATGGGATTCTCCCTCAGCGAAATGATCCACATGACTGCATTGCAGGGCTACGCCTATTTCTTACATTGCAACAAACGCCAACACAGTCTTGCGTTGGGGAAGGCACCGCACAATGCGGTTGGCCATATGATGCTGGAAATTGAATCGATGACCGATGTTGGCAAGGCTTACGACATAGCTAAATATGCGGGCATGAACATCACCATGACCATGGGTCAGCATGTCAACGACAAGGTCGTCTCTTTTTATACTCAGACACCGAGTGGGTTCGATCTGGAAATTGGGGCAGGTGGGCTGGTCATCGAAGATCTGGATAGCTGGACGGTTGCTCAGTATGAGGATATTAGCTTCTGGGGTCACCATGGCGGATTGCGCAATCGGCCTGGGCCGGAGCCTGTAAGCTAGGAATCTTTTCCGGGGTAAATTTCTGCTGGGTGAGGGAGTGCCCAATCACTCTGAACTGATTAATTTTCATGTTCGCGGAGGTGTTGAGTGGCGCTGATTTTCTCGAAAAGGCGGGCTGATGGTTCCTACCGGCCGCCCCTGCTGCACCGTTTGCTGACTCCGCCAGTCTCTGGCAACGTAATTAATGGCCTTGGTGATATTCGTCGGCGCAAGGCAACGCCACTGTATCACCACGACCAGGTGGAAATCGCCTGGCGACGTGTGCAAGCCTGGTTCCGCCTGAAGTCTTTTTTAAATTTAACAGCGCTCAAGGAAGGTATGCAGATCGGCCGACTGCAAAAGCAGCCCTACGCCGAATTAGTCGCTGAGGCGACAGATCAAACTCCAGCGCAGTGGAGCGAGACAGCCACTGAATTTGCATTAGCCAACGGTGCTGATCTGGTTGGAATTGTGCCGTTATCAGAAGAGTATCTTGTTGAAAAGTATGAGCAGCCGCGGGGTAGGTGGCTTATCGTACTGGGATTCGCCATGCAGCAGCCGCAGCTGCAGCCTATTGTTGATAAGGGTTCCGATAACGCTGCTGCTACCCATGTGTTGTCGGTTTACAACCAGGCTTCGCGCACGGCTTTCGCGTTGGCGAACTGGTTTCGCCAGCAGGGATGGTACGCCAGTGGCAGCCGTGGTCCAGCCGCTGGGGCGTTAAACCTTATTCCTGCCGCGCTTGATGCTGGACTTGGGGAATTGGGTAAACACGGCTCGTTGATTAACCGGCGTTTTGGGTCGAGTTTCCGGCTAGGTTATGTGCTCACGGACGCGGCGATGATCGCGACAGAGCCAGACCACTTTGGAGCTGATGAATTTTGTGTCGGCTGCCAGGTCTGTCGCCGACAATGCCCACCGGATGCCATTTTTGATACTAAACAGATGGTTCGTGGTGTTGAGAAATGGTACGTAGACTTCGACAAGTGCATCCCTTACTTTAATGATACGCACGGCTGTGGAATTTGTATCGCTGCCTGTCCCTGGAGCGCCCCTGGCCGCGCTGAAAAGCTGGTGATTAAAATGGCTAAACGCAGAGCAAAAAAAAGCTCGGAGAGTTAGCTTGATTAAATCCTATCTGACTCCCCGGCTATTATCACCGGCGGGTTTCCCGGAACTGGCATCCCAGCCAAAGGCCGAAGTGCGCCACATGTCGCGATAATCATAGTCAGTATCCAGCGCAATATTGAGCCGGTTGTATGAGGCGAAATCACTTACCAGGTGGATTAACTGAACCACACCCCGGTCGGTTAACCCCAGATCGCGCAGCTGGTCGATGTCTTCATCGGTCACCGATTTGGGGTCACTGTTGGCTTTCAGTGCGACAGTAAGAATTACTTTAAGCCGTTCATCGGTGACCGCGTCTATGCCCTGGTGGGCAAGCGCCTGCACATAACCTTCTGCGGTTTCCAGGCCATAATTCAAGATAGTGCAGAAGGCTGCCGTGCAGTAGGGGCAGCCATTGGCTTTAGATACCAGAATGCCAACATGCTGAATTTCTGGCAGGGAAAGCTCACCCAGTTGCCAGAGCACCTTGGTGGAGCCGAGCTTGGCTTTGAGATATTCGGGAAAATTCAGCTCAACATAAAAATGGTTGGGCACCGCACCCTCAATGCCAGTAATCCAGTCAAAAATTTCTTCAATAACCGGATCGTTGCTGGTTTGCGGTGGCCTGGCGTTTACACGAGTCATGGTGGTACCTCACGTTTAAAAAGTCGCCTTTCAGTTGTCAGGCGAGGAAAGATAGTTGTGCGACACGGAGAGCCCTGGGTTGGGCAATCCGGCCTGCGTTGATAATAAACTGGTGGATAATAATCTCTTGACAGGGGTAAAAATCTGCACATTTTTGTTTGGCTTAGCCAGGGAGCAATCCGCCCTGGTCTTGCCAGGTCTTCAAATCGAAGTAATCGCGCCACTCCACGATCTTGCCTGCCGCGTCGAGCTTAAAAAAACCACCTACCGGTAATTCGATACAGCCGCCGTTCAGGTGGGTGTAATAGAAATACTCCATGCGTTCGTTGCTCACCATTCCAGGGGTCGCCTGTTGCGTGAGAAGGTCAACTCGGTAACTGTCCAGTTGGGGAAAGAACTCGGCGTAAAAAGTGCAGGTGCCTTCGAAATCCAGCGCTGGCCAGGGCATATTTTGATAAACCAGCCTGTCTGAGAGGACTGCTTGCATAGACGGAAAATCGCGATTTTCCAGCGCGAACATAAAGTCGGTAATTATCTGGTTATCGCGTTCTCCAGTGTCGGTATTGGTCATAAATTTCTCCTCCAGGTTGAACTTGGTCCGTGATTAGGTACCGTCGAGGGTTTACAGGGCCAGGCCCACTTCTGAGCCCTCGCGGATTGCCCTCACCGCATTGAGTTTATCGGCATCCTTTGCACCACCGATGGTATGGCAGTTAATCCTCAGTGCGGCCAGCTCATTCACCAGGTCGTTGCGGCTCTCCTGCCCGGCACAGTTGACCACATGGTCAACTTCCAGCAACTGCTGCTGACCATCAACACGGATGGTGAGTCCCTGGTCGTCGATTTTCAGGTATTCAACTTCGGCCAGGAACTGAACACCACGTTTTTGCAGAGTGAGCCTGTGCGCCCAGGCAGTGGTCAGTCCGACTCCCTTACCGGGTAGTCCTGGCTGGCGTTGGCACAGGAAGATGGCTCTTTGCTCAGGCATGGGCGTTGGTTCTTTGAGCGCGCCCGGGTTGCTGAAATTCTGATCTACGCCCCAGTAATCCATAAACGATCTCAGGGACTCTGTGCTGTCTACGGGCTCTGCCGGAGCAGCCAGATATTCGGCAACGTCCATGCCGATACCGCCTGCGCCGATAATGGCAATGCGTTTTCCGAGCACTGGCTGCTGCTGTAGTAGTTGCTGGTAGTTGATCACTTTGGGGTGGTCAAGACCGGGTATTTCCGGAGTACGCGGGGTCACGCCGGTGGCAATAACGATCTCATCGAAGTGCTGTTGCTGAAGTTCTTCTGCAGTGACCGGCGCCCCCAGACTGAGGGTGACGTTTAGCTGTTCAAGCTGATGACTGAAATAACGCACCGTATGGGCGTAATCGCTTTTGCCAGGGATGATTGCCGCCATATTGAACTGACCGCCGAGACGATCAGCGGCTTCATACAGGGTTACCTCATGGCCGCGTTCGGCAGCGGATAATGCGCACGACAATCCGGCGGGTCCGCCACCGACGACGGCGACTTTTTTCGGAATAGCTGCGGGCGAAAGATCTATCTCGGTTTCACGGCAGGCGCGGGGATTGACCATGCAGGAGCAGAGCTGGTGACGGAAAATAAGATCCAGACACGCCTGATTGCAACCGATGCAGGTATTGATAGCGTCAGCCTGGTTGTTCTGGGCTTTACTAACAAACGCGGGGTCGGCCAGAAACGGGCGCGCCATGGAGACCATGTCCGCATCGCCATTGGCAAGCACAGTTTCACCTTGTTCGGGAGTGTTAATACGATTGGTGGCAATAATCGGGATAGAAATTTCTCGGCGTAATTTTCCCGACGCCCAGGTCCAGGCAGCGGCTGGAACACTGTGAGCAATGGTGGGAATACGTGATTCGTGCCAGCCAATGCCACTGTTAAAAATCGTAACCCCGGCCTTTTCGAGGGCCTGTGCAAGGGCCACCGTATCGGCCCAGCTACTGCCACCCTCCACCAGGTCAAGTAATGAAATTCGGTACATTAATATAAAGTCTTCACCCACCGCGGCTCGTGTGCGGGTAATGATCTCAATGGCCAGGCGCATGCGATTCTCTGCACTACCGCCCCATTGATCTGAGCGCTTGTTGGTGCAGGGGGCGAGAAACTGATTAATCAGATAGCCCTCAGACCCCATGATTTCAACCCCGTCATACTTAGCCTGCTGGGCTAGCAGAGAGCAGTTAACAAAATCTTCAATGGTTTGCTCAATTTCATTGCTGGCTAATTCGCGCGGTACCCGTTTGTTGATCGGCGCACGAATCGCTGACGGTGCCACTAGCTTGTCGTGCTGACCGTAACGACCGGGGTGCAGTATCTGCATCAAAATTTTGCCGCCAGCGTCGTGTACCGCTTTGGTAATTAGCTGATGGTTGGGGACCTGATCCGGGTGCTCCAACGTATGTTCGTCATCCGCCAGGCGACCCTGCTGATTTGGCCCGACGCCACCGGTGACCATCAGCGCCACGCCGTTGCGGGCGCGCTCGGCAAAAAAAGCCCCGGTTTTGTTAAAGCCGTCGTCAGTCTCTTCCAGCAGGGTGTGCATGGAACCCATGACAATGCGATTGGGCAAGTGAGTAGAGCCCAAATCCAGTGGCTGGAACAGATGAGGGTAGGGGTGACTCATGGGTTTTCTCTCCTGGCTTTAACTATTAAAGTTTGTCTGTACCGCTAGTGAGTAACGATTTCAGGTGTCCGCTTGCGCGTCAGGCCAACAGCGTGAACAATGCGGCAGGGTAACAAACCCGGTTGTAGTTTGGATAAACCATGCAATCGACAGCGTGAAAACAACTGGCAGATTAAAAATATCAGGGGATAGGTTGATGGGCCATAGTCACTATTACGCGCCAACGCAGCTTAGCGAAGCGGTGCAGCAATTAACCCAGCATGGGGCCAGGGCAATGGCCGGAGGCACCGATCTGCTCGTGCAAGTGCGCAGCCGGCCCGAGAAGCCTACGGCGATTGTTGATCTGAAAAAAATTGATAGCCTGCGTCAGGTTGATTTCAGCGCGGATGAGGTACGCATAGGTAGTGGAGTGACCGGCGCTGAACTTGGTGAAAACGCAGCATTGGTGGCCTGTTATCCTGGGGTCGTCGAAGGGGCAGAGTTGATTGGCTCCACCCAGGTACAGGGGCGGGCTACC
>JAJFLM010000450.1 GCA_021772655.1 Deltaproteobacteria bacterium | reverse complement strand
CAATAAACCACCAACAGCGGCTTTACCAAAGAGAACCCCAACAACAATGGGGCTTAAGATCGCTGTAATACCAGGCAAGATCATTTCTCTCAGGGCTGCGCTCGTTGAAATATCAACACAACGTGCCGTATCAGGCTTGGCGGTACCTTCCATCAGCCCTTTAATTTCTTTGAACTGACGACGGACTTCTTCCACCATGGCATAAGCGGCTTTACCCACTGAATCCATCGTTTGAGCGGCGATCAAGAAAGGCAACATACCACCAATCATCAAACCAATCACAACGCGAGGATCAATAAGGTCGATGCCTGATTCAGTTAAACCAACCGCTGAAGCATAGGCTGAGAACAAGGCTAAAGCTGTTAAGGCTGCTGAGCCAATCGCAAAACCCTTACCAATAGCTGCCGTCGTATTGCCTAAGGCATCTAAGCTATCTGTGATCTTACGGGTTTCAGGACCGAGCTTTGCCATTTCAGAAATACCACCGGCGTTATCAGCAATTGGGCCATAAGCATCCACTGACATGGTGACACCGACAGTGGCCAACATACCAACCGCAGCAATCGCGATACCGTAGAGACCACTCTGAGTGTAACCAAGATAAATGGAGATACAAATAATGATAATAGGCAGCACACAGCTTTTCATGCCGACGCCCAGTCCCGAAATAATTGTTGTGGCTGCGCCGGTTTCGCTGGCTACAGCAATATCACGAATCGGTTTAGCTGCCGTGTAGTATTCTGTGACGAGACCAATTAAGGCACCCGCAACAGAACCAGAGACTACAGAGATTACCACACCATTGGGTAAGCCGAAGCTTTGAGCCAAGTAATAAGACCCCGCTAAGAATCCCAATAATGGCACTAAAGGAACGTAGCGAATCGCAGCTTCAGGTCCCATGCCTCGTAAAATCTTCATTGAGAGCACACCTAAAATAGAAACAACCAAGCCAATCATGATCAAGGCTAAAGGATAAGTCATGAATTCAGCTCGTTGAGCGGCATACATAGCCCCTGTCGCTGCAATCGCCATGGCGGCAATAACAGAGCCTACATAAGATTCGAAAATATCAGCACCCATCCCGGCGATGTCACCGACGTTGTCACCGACGTTGTCAGCAATCGTCGCTGGGTTGCGAGGATCATCTTCAGGAATACCGGCTTCCACTTTACCGACTAAGTCAGCACCGACGTCAGCGGCCTTAGTGAAGATACCCCCACCAACGCGCGAAAAGAGGGCAATAGATGAAGCGCCCATCGCAAAACCAGTGATTTCTGAGGATTCTAGTACGCCTTGTTTAAATAAGATATAAGCTACGCCGAGTCCCAACAGACCTAAGGAAGCTACGGACAGTCCCATGACAGCGCCACCGTTAAAGGCAACATTCAGAGCGGCAGCCACACCAGATTGGTTGGCAGCAGCAGAAGTCCGCACATTGGCGCGGGTGGCTGATTTCATCCCGAAGAAACCGGCCAGCATCGACGAAATAGCACCGGCTAAGAATGCATAGCCTGTGTTGTGCGATACATAATAGGCCAGCAATCCGCCGACGACGATGATAAAGCCGACTAAAATGCGGTATTCGCGTTTTAGGAAGACCATCGCGCCGTCATGAATCTGTTCGGCGAGTTCTACCATTAGCTCTGTTCCGGGTGATGTCCGTTTGAGAGCGATATATAAAATTCCTGCTGTGACGAGCCCAATAATACCTAAATAGGGCGCGTACTGAATCCATTGTTCCATGGACATAACGACTCCTTAGTCAAAATGATTAAAACTTAAAATGTCGGGTAATTTAATGCGAATTTTAAGGTACTTTTCACGACGCACAGCCGTTCCCCCTTAACGCAAAACCCCTAAGCAAAAGCGGGGGACTTATATCGAGTTTGGCCGAAAAAACGCAAGAAAAAAGAATATTTACAACTTTTGGCAGGATTCCGGGGCCTTACCTAAGGTGAACTCTTCACAGGGCAAGCTCTCAAAGTCTTTGAGACAAAGTTTGAGGGCCGTTTTATCGAGACTGAGAGCCTTCCATTTAGGGTCTTGTTCTAGCACAACTTTGATGCGGGAATGACAGTCCGCATCGTCTTTAAAGGCTTTGATGCTGCAACTATCATATTTTTGGCAGAGGAGCTTGATATAGTCGTCGGTAAGTTGGTCACCGGTAATGACGGCAGCGTCGGATTCTAAAGCAGAGGGGCTTTTGTCGCTGCTTTCTCCTGGAGTCGAACTGGAATTACAAGCGGCGACACTTAGTAAAATGGCAGAAATAGTCAGAAAACGCTGAATAGTCATGAAAAGCTCCTTATCTGTGCGTGAATCCATAGCAGATAAAGTGGCTTGGAGGCAAGTTTCACTCTCATGCTTTCCGCCGACAATTCAATGAGATTTCAGGATACCTCTTGGAAACATAGACGTATCTAGCGTTCTCCAAAAAAATTAGCAACTTTCTACCCAAGTCCGCGAATATTTGGAAGGTCTTGGTCCCTCTGGAGGGAGGGGAGTTTTGTTACACGTAGTATATAAAGTCTAGGGGTAAGCACGCATGGGTCCATTTGCGCTTTCTGGTTTTCAAGTTTCAGCTTCACAAATGTTATTGGCGGGAACTGCCAATGTAACCATTCTTCCAGGAACGGTTGCTTCTACATCCACAGTATTTGATGATTTTTCAACGGTCAGAGCTGTCTCTGGCATTCAACATCAGGCAACTCTTAGTGCCGAGCAAATGCGTGTTAGGCGGATTCAATCTTGGGTTGACGCTCAAGGCGGGACACAGCCGATTACAAGACTCTTGATTGCCAACCGTGGTGATCCAGCTATCCGAGCGATTCGTGCGGTTAAAGAATTTAATGAAGCCTATGGCTTAGATATTAAAGTGGTTGTCGCGCATGCCCCCGCGGATGCGCAGGATGACTTTGTGCAAATGGCTGATGAAGCCATCCCGCTCGATCTTGGCAAACCCGAAGACTCTTATAACAATAAAGAGGTACTCGTTGAATTAGCCCAGCGCATTGGGGCGGATGCGATTTATCCTGGCTGGGGTTTTCTTTCTGAAAAATCTGATTTTGCAGCCTTGGTTGAGCAAAATGATATTATCTTTGTCGGGCCAACAGCCGAGCAAATGGAGTTGATGGGTCATAAGCATAATGGTTTAACAGCCGCTTCTGAATTTAATTTGCCAGTGGGTAATTTCAGCCAGTTATTAGTGCCTCAAGGAGCTGATTTAAGCGATGCCATAGTCGTCGATCAAATTATTGAAGATGCGGTAGTAATTGCACGTGAGCAATTTGGTTTTCCTGATGAAAACGGAATTTTAATGCTGAAGGATTCTCATGGCGGCGGGGGTACAGGCAACCGTCGTCTTAAAAGTGTTGATGATTTAAGAAGTGCCCTCCGTACCTTTATTGAAACAGGCCGTACCGAATGTTTTTTTGAAGAATTCTCAGGTGGTGAAGGGATTACCGTACAGCACATTGAATTTCAGGTGGTGGGTGACGGGCAAGGGGGTGCTGTTGTTGCCGGTTGGCGTCAATGTTCTTCTCAGCGTAAAGATCAAAAAGTTTTTGAAATGACGCACACTCATGTGCCTTTAGAATTTTTGGATGAGATTCAAGCCAATATTCAGCGCTTTATGTCAGCCAAACAGTGGCGTGGTCCTGGGACCTTTGAATTTTTAGTAGCTACGGGTCCTGATGGTCAGCCCCGTGCGAAGTTCATGGAGATGAATACGCGTCTTCAAGTAGAGCATGGTATTACCGAAGAGTCTTACCAGATTGATATTTTTCGTGAGATGTTGAGTGTTGCTATGGGCCGATCCTTACAGCTCAAGCAAGAAAATTTACGTCAAAAGCAAGTGACGATTGAAGCCCGTATTTTAGCCGAAAATAGTAAGTTTCAACCACAGTCAGGCCGCATTGATGTATTGAATTTGCCGGGTGGTCCAGGAGTTCGTGTTGATTTTGCTGTGTCACCGGGTTCTGAGATTCGCGGTGACTTTGATTCGATGATTGGTAAGCTGATGGTTTCAGCGCCTATTCCTGAACATGATGAAAATGATTTGGTAGCGCGTAAGGCGGCATTAGATGAAGCTTATCGTATTGCGATTGCTCGGATGCGTCGAGCCCTTCGTGAGTTAGAGATAGCGCCTTTAGAAACCAATGTGCCTTTGTTATTAAGCTATGCGAATACCGATGAGTTTGCTCAAGGTAGGTTCTCTCTAGGTTCTCTTGAAAATTACGCCGAATCCTTGGAGAAAATAGCGTCACCGGCCTTTGATACGGCACTTTCTGCGGCGGTAGTTAAAGCCTATGTCCGTCAATTAAAGCAGTTGCGTGATTCTTTGTTAGCGCCATCTGAAATTTTGCGTGCCGCAGACCTCCCTGCTAACGAAGGGGCTTCTTTTAATATTCAATGGGAAGGCGAAGTTCTTGAAGTAAACATCGCTGAGACAGGTTTGCATCAAATGGAAATTAGCTATGCGGGTCGCACCATCCCCGTTGATTTTCGTCACGTGAATGACAATGTTTATCGTTTGCAAATTGATGGGCAAAGTCATCGCGTTGTTATTGATAATCACCATGCAGATTATAATATTCAGTTAAGTGGGGAGCGCTTTGAATTTAGAATTAGCCAGCAAGCTATGGAGCACGACCGCAGCTTGGTCGAGTGTCCTTTGGCGGGTAAAATGTGGCTCAGCCATGTGCGCCCAGAAGGCGCAGAACCTAGTGTCAGATCGCATGATGATGTGACCGTTGGGAGTGCCGTTAAAAAAGGTCAGATTCTTGGAATTGTTAGCGCCATGAAAAGTGAAAACCCTATTGAAGCGCCTTTTGATGGTATTGTGACTTGGGTGAATCCTAAGTACGCCGATATGCGTGGTATCAACAGTGAAATGAGAGCCATCAGTAAAGGTGAAGATTTATTTCGGATCCGGCCATTGTCTGAGCTTGATGGTGAGGAGGGTGTTGAAGCGGCTGAGGCGTTACCATTTGCGGAGAATCGTAAGCAAAGTGTTCTTGAGAGCTTACGTCATTTATCTGATGCTGATGATGCGACTGAATTATTAGCAGAAGCCCAACATGATATAGCCCGTTTGTTGCCTAGCATGTTGGATGATATGCAGCGTTACTTTTTAGGATATGATATTTCAGATCGCTATATAGAACGCGTCAATCAAATCTTAAGTAATTTAGCCGATAATAATCGACGGCTTTTAGAAGTGCACGCCGATGAAATCGCGAATATTCTGAATGTATATCGTGATATTGCTAAGTTGAGAGACCCTCAACATACAGAATTTTATAACCGTTTTGTTAAGGGAGTTGGCCGAGGCCGTTTTCTTGTTTCTGATGAAACATTTGAACGTCATTTAGTTCGTGTGATGAATCATTACGGATTGAATATTGATCCTGAGGATATTAATTGGGAGCAACTTAATTCGAATGCTTCCCAATTGTTTGGGAATGCTCTCTTACGTTTCCGCTTGGCGGGGCGCTATCCTCAACAACGTCAAGAAATGTTGAGTCGTTTGCTTGATACTGTGGGAGATGCTGAACTTCGCAGTCGACCGATGGCAAAAGCCTTGGAAGGTATTATTTCGGTAGAAGCGGATATTTTTAGTAACCCTTTAGTACGCAACTCAGCGGCCGGGGCCTTAGAAAAAATAGATGTGGTTCGTTATAGTCGGATACATCGGCCCAGTGTTTTACCGCAGTATCGAGAGGCTCTAAGAAATGTACAAAAAAACCCTGCGGCCAATTTTAGTGAAGAACAAATGGCGCTGGTCACAGCCTTCTTAGAGGGTAGAGGAAATCCTGAAGAAAGTTCCAGCGTTCCAGCACAATTACAAGACTTTCTTAATGATTATGAAAGATCTCAGTTAGCTGAACTACGTCGAGTCTATGTTCCTTTTGATGATGTGTTTGCTTTTGAGGTGCAGCGCCCTGGTGAAGAGGGAGAAAGTAAAACATCTTATTTAATTCTTACTTACAATATTTTAACAGCAACAAAAGAGTTTAATGCAGAATTAGTTGAGATTATTGGCTCTCCAACGATCCAACGGAAAGCTCAGGAAGCGGCGCATGCTTTACGCTTATTGCAATCGCTGCAGCCCGTGACAGATAACCACATTTATATCTTTCAAAATGATCAATACCCACTGGCTTTTGATACGACGAGTAGTGACCCTCATCGTTTTAACCATGGTGTCATCCGTCGCATTGGTGAAAATATCTTTCCATTTTTCCATGGTTTAAAACTTCAACATACTTCAGTGGTGGCACATACAGAATCAGCGTCAGGAGATATCCATAGTCGTGTGATGACATTTCAAGCCGCTCCAACAGGATTGCATTTGCTTGATGAAGACTATGAGGCGCATTTTTCTGAGAGTGATCCAGCCACGCGCAAGCAGCGTGCCCGTGGATTGATGACACCACAAGAACGTGCTGATAAATTATTTGGTAAGGGTAACTACGAGGAAATTACCTATAATACGATTGATGACCTGGTGTATCCAGATACTCCAAAAAACCGAGAAAAAAATCGGGCTGGCAAGCCATTACCTGTCGGAGTGAAGCTCTATCGTGGTGAAGTCAATGGTTTGCCAGTGATGATTTATGCGGGTGATTTTAGTGTTGCCGGTGGTGCTTTTGGTAAGTTGGTCGGTCGCAAGCTCGCACGAGCCCAGTTTGAAGCGTATATGCAAGGAATCCCATTGATAGGTCTGATGGATGGTGCGGGCGCTAATATTTTAGAAGGATTGGTTTCGTTAAACTATTCGGCTGAAGACTTTATGTTTAAAGTTATTACGCAAGCTGACGCGCGCGATGATATGTTTGCACGTTGGTTAGTAAATCATCCGGACAGAAATCTTATTAATGAATTGATGGCTGACTATGGTCCTGGCGGCAGTCAAGATGCTGCAGTTCTCACTGGCGATAATCGTTTTCAGGACCTTGCGGCGCGGATGAAGAGCCCTGGTTTCAGTGCTGCCATTCAGTTGGGTGCCGGTGTTGGAATGGTGGTTTATGGGTCTTCGCTGACACCTATTCAAACCATGGCTGATTTACCACAGTGTTATCGTATTTTGACGGGTAGCCGAGTGCGTATGGTGGCGAAAGGTGAATCTGCTAGCGATTATGATGTGGGTGGCGCCAAGGTTCATGCGCGTATTAGTGGTGAGCTGATGGGTATGTTGGGTTCTGAACAAGAAGTATTAGAACACTTAGCCAAACTTATTTTCTTATTCCACCCTCAATCGCGTGAGTCTCTTAACGAAATTGATCGAGCCATAGCCAGTAGTCCTGCGGGTGAGACTTCTGAAACTCAGCTTAATGGTGATCTAAATGGTATTATGACAGAAGCCAAGTTGGCGCGCTTAGTTGATCGGAATGTATTCCTACCTTACAAGGAGGAGTTACGTCAGGGGGAGGGTGTGTCTGCAGGTTTTGGTCGCTTGGCAGGTTTGCCAGCTGCTTTCTTGAGTTCGACGACTGAGGCAGGCTTCGGCACTTATGCGGCTTTATTTAAAGCGCGTGAAATGGCGTTGGCGGCTGAAGATTTAGGTATTCCCGTTATTAAAATTGTTCATGGCGATTGGGTGGATACAACTTTAACAGAAAACCCCCGTGCGATTACAACGCGGCAAGACTTATGGGAAACGATGGCCCAGTTAAAGGTGCCACAATATAGTGTTGTGACCAGTGTTAACGGAATTAACATGGACGGTGTCAATGTCGGTAGCCATCGACGTTTCTTTGTGAATACAGAGAAACTTAGTGATGAAGAATTATTTCGTATCCGACGCATGAATTACGAAGTTGTGGATTCTATCGAAGCAGCAATGGATCTCATTGCTGCTAGCATGAGATATTTCACTCAGATGAATGACGATCAAGTCAGTCAGGCGGTTGCTGCAGATCCTGTGGATCGCGCCACAACGGCGGCGGCTCAAGCTTTGCCTGATGAAATGGAAACTAATTACGACGTTAGAGATATTATTCGTGACGTTGTCGATCAAGGATCTTTCCATGAAATTTGGGGTGATATCAACCATCCCTATGAAGGGCCCAGCCTGGTCGTTGGTTTAGCGATGGTGGCGGGTCAGCCACGTGTTGTGATTGCTGACCAAGCAAAAATCCTTGGTGGAACTCCGGATTTCTTAGGCGCGCGTAAATATCGTGAAGCCGTAGAATTAGCCGAACGCTATGGTCTGGGTTTATTGATATTAAACGATGCCCCAGGTTTTGATCCATCCCAAGCACAAGAAGCGGGTAATATTCAAGGTGAAGGTGCGGAGTCAATGGAGAAGAATATTAGCTCTACGGTTCCGGTCGTCGTATTGAACTTGCGTAAAGGTTATGGTGGCCGTTGGATTCATGCCTTTCACCCTTTCTTACGTCCGGGGATTGTCTCTTATATTGTTGAAGGTTCAGAAATTGCTGTGATGGGACCTGGCGGTAAAGCGGCGGTATTTGAAAATAGAGCCGTATTGGCTGGTGGCGAAGATGCTTTGCGTGAGATTATGGAACGCTATCGTAGTGAAGGTTATGGTAATCCTCAGTTAGCTATTGAGACGGGGGCCGCTCAAGCGATTATTCCTAAAGATGAGCTGCGTGCTTATGTGGTCAATGGTTTTAATCAAGCGACAGCTGAAGCTGAAATTGCGTTTGATAAGCCGTATAACGTGATGACAGCCGCCGATTTAAATATTTCAACAGCGATCCAACGTTTATCTGTAATGGGCTTTCATGTGCGTGCTGTGGCTCATGTTGAAAGTCATCAACTTGAGGTGAACTATGAAGATTGGACAGCTGTCATAGCTCCCAATACAGTTTTACGTCTTTTAAAAGCTTATCCCGATGCGGATGTTGAGCAGATCCGTCATTTATTTGCGCAGTATGGCACGAGCGATTCTTTATTAGAAATAGCGCGTGCCCGGCAGCAATTGGCAGGCCTGTTTACAGCTATTGGAATGGACTATGAAATTGCGGCAGATCAATTATTGTTTGATGGTGCGCGTTATGGCTTTAACCAAGTAGAGCAATTGGTTCGATATGCTGTTCCGGAAGCGGCTTTTGAAAGTACTATGGGCACTTTGCAGTTAGCTCACTTGTCTCCTGAAATAACTATTCCAAGTGTACAGAGTGACACAGCAGGTTTTTATTCGTTTGATGTTGTGGGTTCTACCAACGATGTAGCGCGTCGTTTTATTCAAACGGGCGTTGCCGACGGAACGGCTATTATTGCTGCGGAACAAACGGTGGGAAGAGGGCGTCGCAATAGTCATTGGCATTCACCAGTCGGCCGCAACATTTATTATTCTTCAATCCATCATATGTCATTTGATGGAGCCGATATTGCACGGATTAATTTAGCAGTAGCTACTACCATGGCACAATTGTTGCGTGATGAATTTGGATTAGAGGCCCAAGTTAAATGGCCTAATGATGTCTATGTGAATGGCCGTAAAATAGCCGGCATTTTAACAGAGTCTGCCAATAATCTGCAGAGTTTAATTGTGGGGATTGGCTTGAACTTGAATATTACAAGCGATGAATTAGACCCAGAAATTGCCGATCGAGCCACGTCGGTTTTTATTGAGACTGAGAAAGAAGTCAATCGCGAAGCTTTCGCTCGTATCATGCAAGCAAGTATTGGTGCAGCATTAGAACTCAGTGCTGAAGATGTCGAATTACGATATCAACAGCAGGCTTTATGGCCACAAGGGCATCCTGTAAGAGTACGTCGCTTAGAGGCTGATGGCAGTATGATGCTAGTAACCGAACAGTTTGATGCTGAAGTGCAGCGTGTCGACTTTGCTACGGGTGATATCGTAGTTATACGGACTGATACAGGAGAAGAAACACTCTTATCAGAGTCCGATGTGCAAATACGTTCTCGGGTAAGGCCATAAAAGCTGCTTTTTATTGATAGATTTTTAAAATCTCATTCTTAAAATGCTCTTCAAACTTAGCCCGTTTGATTTTAAGCGTGGGGGTGAGGATTTCTGGATAATCAGCCGGTGTGCCTTTGATCACCAATAGCTTCTTGGGGCGTTCGTACGAAGCGACATCTTTAAAGCCGGCGCGAACTTTTTTGAGACAATAATTCTCAATCGATTCGTCAGGCTTTAATTGAGCCATGATTTTTTCATATTCTTCTGCCTCAATAAAGACAGCACCCGTCACAAATTTTTGCTGACTCCCTAATGCGACTGCGGCTTCGATAGGCAAGGTGCCCATCAAACGGGTTTCAACAGCTTCCGCACCGACGTTTTTACCAGTGTCTAAGATGAGAATACTCTTTTTACGTCCGGTGATAAAGAGATAGCCGTCATCATCTAAATAACCTGTATCGCCCGTTTTGAAATACCCATCTTTAGTAAAACAGTCTACTTCGTCGGCTTTTTCTAGATAACCTGTCATTAAGGTGGCGCCTTTAAAGAGAATCTCTCCGTCTTTCGCGATTTTGACCTTGTTGCCAGCACAGGGTTTGCCAACACTACCAATTTTAAAGGTACGTTGATGTCGGCTTTCAAAAGCAATGCAACCGGTCGTTTCGCTCATGCCATAATAGTTTAACATGTCAAAACCAAGTCCGCGAAAGAAGCCAACGACCTCAGGGCTGATAGGCGCTGCTGCGGTTGCCAAGAGCTGCATATTACGGCCGAAAATTGCTTTAAGTTTATTGCGAATGAGTGTCTGTGCAGGTTTGGCTTTAATAGAATCTATTATTCCACCTTGCTCCAAGCCTAGTCTTATTGTGGCTTGAACCGATTGTTTTAACAGAATCCTTACGGGTAATGGCATTTTATCAATGCCGGCCATCACCTTGTTAAAAATCTTTTGGTAAAAATAAGGCACGAATAAAGTGCTGACAGGGTGGTTTGCAAAGCCGCGGGGAATATCTTCGCGCCGTGCACATAAGAGTAAAGGTAAATTTTCAAAAATGGCTGTGCCAAACTGACATTGCCCCGCAATATGTGCGAAGGGGAGAAACATGAGGATGTTTTCTTGAGGCAAGCCTTTGACTGTTTCCGTACCGACAACACTCGTATGATAAAAAGCGCGCTGACTAATTTGAACACCTTTTTGGTGTCCGGTGGTGCCACTTGTGAAAATAAGAATAAAAGGGTCGTCTTCGCGGACTTGTTGAACGAGTTCTGTAAAAACAGCCACTGAGCAAGGTTCTTGCTCAGAGACTTGTTGATAAGAAATATAGGTCGCGGTGCTTTGGACTTTCATTTTGTTATCAAGCCCAAAGATCACTTTTAAATGAGAAATTTCTTCTTGGTAGGGTTTGATTTTATTCCATTGCTCTTGGCTAGAAACAAAGATGGCATTGGGTTTCACTCGTTTGATGATATCAATGACTTGTGCTGATTTAAGGGTGGCAAAGAGAGCCGCGGGTTCGCAACGCAGGGTTTGACTCGCGAGGCTAAAAGTCTGCCATTGGGGAGAGTTCTCTGCTAGGATCAGTGTACGGTCTCCAGGCTGAATGCCATTCTCTTGCAACAACGAAATAAACTGACAGATCTCTTGGCTTAATTGCGCATAGGTCCAGGGCTGCGGTGAGCGCTTGGGGTACTTTGGATCAAGCCAATTTAAAAACGGTGTGTCTGCTGAATCATTAAGTCGTTGTAACCAAGTGGATAATAAAGTGCGTTTCATTTCTGCTGACAAGCCAAGCCTCCCCCTTAAATCTTCTCTAAGATAACGTGTTTTTTAGGAGCTCGCAATCAATGTTTTGAATGACTGATGATTCACGGGTTAAACGCGTTCGATAATAACCGCTGAAGCCATGCCTAAACCGACACAAAGTGTGACCAGGCCGCGTTTTTTATCTTGGGCTTCTAGCTCATCGAGCAAAGTTCCCAATAACATCGCACCGGTGGCGCCTAAAGGATGTCCTAAGGCAATCGCACCCCCATTAACGTTGGTTTTTTCTAAGGGCGCCTTAAGCTCTCGTGACCAAGCCATGGGGACAGGCGCGAAGGCTTCATTAACTTCAAATAAATCAATGTCGCCAATGGTCAATCCTGTTTTAGCTAGAATCTTTTCTGTGCAGGGAATAGGGCCTAGCAACATAATAATCGGATCGGAACCAACAACCTGAGTGGCAACGATTTTAGCACGGGGTTTTAACCCATATTTTTCGCAGGCGGTTTTAGAGGCGAACATAACCGCTGAGGCTCCGTCAACAATGCCAGAAGAATTGCCAGCATGAATCACACCATCTTCTTTGAAAACAGTCTTTAATCCAGAGAGAGTTTCTGTGGTGGTACCGGGACGCATATGTTCGTCTTGTTTAAATTCAAACATTTGTCCGTCTTCGGTTTTTGCGTTAACGGGAATAATGCCACGAGCAAATTTCCCATGTTCCCAAGCGGCTGCGGCGCGATTTTGACTTTCCACTGCGAAGGCATCAAGGTCGTTGCGGGTAAATTGATACTTTTCAGCGATCATTTCTGCGCTGATACCTTGAGGGACCAGTTCGGGATACCGTTCATCCAGCTGAGACCCCACCATTTTAAAATTAATATTCATGGGCACGCGGGTCATATGCTCGGCGCCGCCTGCCACAACGAGGTCGGCTTGTCCGGCCATGACAGTATGTGCTGCCATATTACAAGCGGTTAAACCGGAGGCACAGAAACGGTTGATCGTAAAGCCCGGTACAGATTCAGGGAAGCCAGCGGCCAAAACGGCTTCGCGGCTAATCACATTATCTTGTTCTTCACGTTGGGAGACACAGCCATAAATGACATCTTCAACCACCACAGGATCCAATTGATTGCGTTCGACAATAGCCTTGAGGGGGGCTGCCGCGACATCGATCGGGTGAGTGAAACTGAGTGACCCTTTGCGCTTGGCACGCGGGGTACGGATGGCATCAACAATATAGGCTTCAGTCATGGTTTGAGTCTCCTGTTCGCGAGAGACTAAAGCACGAAAGTTTGAGTGCGTAAACCAGAATTATACGGAGGCGAGTGGTGTTGCTTGAGGTGTGCTACGACGGTCATCATAGGCAGTCTGTACGGTTGTCAGGGCCTTATCGACATCTTCACGAGAACTGTTAATATCATTAAGCAAGCTCAATAGTTGTTCCAATGAGCGGAGAATATTGCGGAGCCGCCAACCATAGTCTACGAGAGTTTCTCTGTTGCGTTGTTCTAAGCTGCTCGGGTCTTCTCCCAAGGCCCGCAGTGGATTATGTTGAAACATCCGTGAAGTCGCTTGATTGAGCCGTTCATCAATTTGTGCGAGTAAGCGACGGATCTCAACATTGGGTAATTGCCTGACAAAGCGATCAACATAAAATTCATTAATGATGACTTCATTATCTTCGCTATTTAAGTTGCGGTACACAAAGGCCGTGAGTCGCTGTGCTAACTTAATAGAGCGTGCCGGGTCAGCAAAGAGACTGTAAGGCTCAGTGACGCGGGCGGCTTCTCGGATGCGACGGAAGGCATCATTTGTCAGGGTAAACTTAACATTATTCATGGCCGGATCATCTAAGGCAATACGATCGATTTGAGCATTGATGTGCTCAAGAATGATTTCTTCAATATCGCGATCTTCAATACCACTTTCGCTAATAGTATATTCGTCAATACGTCGGACTAAAGCATTGCTTTTGCCGATGAGCTCATTGTAGCGCCCACGCGTCATGACAAGTATGACGCCAAACTGTCCCTGACTAATATCATCTTTGATGGTCTCAAGTACGGAGCGGAATCGTTCTACGTCTTCTGGGTTATCAGGGACTTCGATGACAAGCTTGATATGATCAGGATCTGATTTTGCAATCCGACGAATGGGAGCTAAGCGGTATTCAAAATCATCTCTAGAGGCCCCGGCAAGTAGTTTTCCAAAGTCCACGCGTAGAAAACGCATTTTACCGGCAGCGGCAGGGAGGCCATTAGCCATACCGCTACTAATTTTTGCGGCACTTCTTGCCAAAGCTTTCACTAAAGTTGTTTTGCCCACACCGGCCGGTCCGGTAATTGCAATGCCCGTGCGACCTGCCATGATTAAGTTGTCAAATACATCACGAGTTTCTTTAACGCGCCCATAAATGGTGGGAGTGTTTCCACTTGTAAGTAGTGTGCGTTGCTCTGCCACCATATCGGTGGTGAATTTTTCAATCAGTTCTTCAACTGGTGTATTCTCATAAGCTTTAAGTGCAATAGTACGGGCATGAATTGCTTTTTCTTGAGCCAGGCGGAGGCCTTCTGGACTGGCATCAAACTCCCGATCTTTACGCACCCGAAAATAGGCATTGAGGCGGGGGACCAATGCAACGATTGCTAATAAAGTGAGTAGGCTAACTATAAGTCCGGTCCCACTCAAGAGCGGTGTTAGGTCTGTTGCGCTTTGAGGCGGTTCGGCTACTTCAGTAGCATAGGTTTCACTCTGTGCGGTGATTTGTTCTAGGGCACTGTGGTGCCCTGACGCTGAAAGGAGCAATGAGTTGTTTCCGAAAGTACCGCTTTGATCCCAAACGTGCAGACCACTGGCTTCAAGCTGTCCCGCGGCTTGAGCCCCTGACATATTGTCAGCATCGCCTTGAACCAGGCTAAGGGCCTGATTTTGTACGTCTGATAGGGCGAGCTCACCGTTAGCTGGTTGTGTTTGCAATTGAGTCACTAGGTTTTGGAACTGTGCCTCAGGTAAGAAAACTTGAGCTTGCTGATTATAAGGGTTGTTGTCCGTATCAATCAGACGTCCTACTGAAGCGGTTGTGAGTTGGTGAACGAACGTACCGTAAGATGTTGTGTCATGAAAAGTTAGTTGAGTATAGCTACCTTGGTTTCCTTGAGTGCACGATTGACTATAAGATCCGGTGGCCAATGGACTCATCATACCACTAGTCGCGAGTTGACCTGTTAAGCAGCTGGGTAGTAGAAGTGTGTATCCCATGAGTTCTTTGTTTTCCTTTGAAAGTAAAAAATTCGTTAATCCATTAAATCATTGAGGAAAGTTCTAGCCACTAGCCGTGGCGACTTCATGACTAGTTTGTGACTTTTTGGTTAACTCAGCTTTCGAATTTTGAAAAAGGTTGTGTTCCGTGAGTATGATATTTGTGTCACTTGAGTGACACGGAAGTAACGTCTTCGTTAGCTAATGAAAACTCCACAACTCTCTTTTAAGTTCTCCGAATAGACTCGCGAATACATCATTACGCGAAGGAAAAACTTAAGGAGCCTGTATGCCCGGAACCCCGGTTGATCAAGTTTGTCCCAATTTACCCTTTTTTGAAAATGGAGTCATGGTAGGGCGTCGTGACCCTACCTGCATGGCTGAACGATGTCCCTCCGAACGGCAAACCGTCGAAGCACGTAATGGTGAACCTGTAGTAGTATGCCAAGATTCAAGTTCGCCAACACCTGAAGAAGATCCGAATGCCCTCCAATCAAAATTTTCATTAGGCTTTCGCTTACTCACACGAATTGGTTTTAATTTAGACGGGGGCGATGAACTCACTTTGCATGGTCGCTTTGCGGGTTCTGAACGATTTTATTTAGAAGATGCTAATCTTGGTTTTAAATATCACTTATTACGTGGAGGGAATGAGCTGGCACGTACCCAAGTGAGTATTGGTATTCGTTCTCCGCGTGACCCTAACGGTGACTTAGACCTAAGAATCGGCCAAGCTTATATGCAAACCATCCCGCGATTGTCATTGGGAGGTGGAAATCAATTACAGTTTTTCTCTCGCATTGGTTTTAGTGACCCGTGGTTACCGACAGAAGAAAGTAATACCTTACGTCGTTGGCATACATCACGTGGCTGGGGAGCGTCACGAGGTTTTCCCAAAGATTTTGGTTTACGTTTAGGACTTGCTTATTTGACTCAAGACCGTGACATGTCGAGTTTTGAGAGTGATAGCCGCGCTAGCAGTGGTCGGGCCTCGGCACCCTTTGAACTCGTACTGGGACTTAATAACGGCGATAAAAATATCCAAGACTTTGATAGCCCACCAGGTTTTTTAGTAGGTATGCTGGGACGCTTTGGTGATTTTGATTTACGTGGCATGTACACGCATAGTTTCCCAGATCAGGACTTTCCTGCTGAGCCACGCCAGGTATTTAGTTCCGCTTTTCGTTATATGCCGGTTCGTGATGGTCACCCTGGCATTTTTCAAGGAGGCTTGTTTTTTGTTTATGGAACAGATCCGCGAGCTTTAATTGATCCTACAAATATTGAAGAGTCTGATCCCTTACCTCCAATAGGCCCTGATGGAGAACCTCTTGCGACCCCATCAGATGATTTTTCTCCTATCAGAACCCAATGGTATAGTTTGGCCGTTGGTTTTGCGGTGAATCCGACAGATTGGTTTACCTGGGCGAATCGTTTTGAGTACATGAATGATCAGGTTGAAAATCAGAGTCTGTTGGGAATAACGACGGGTGCTAATTTTTTGATCTGGAACCGTTTTCATCTGCGGGCAGAATACCGCTTTGACACCAGTCTCAATGATTCGATGCCTTTTGAAGGAAATGGCAACCAGCATGTCTTCAGCATTTTTGCAGCTTGGACCGATAAGCTTTCTGTTGGGCCTTAGGCTAACTTATCCACAGTTGTGGATAAAACTGGGTATGGCAATGTATGGCAATGTATGGTCATTCTAAGTAGCTGCAATAAATCAGCTTTTCAGGTTTTTCGGCTGGGGATTGTCCCCATTTTCTGTGGATAACCCTGTTGGCAACTCACATCCTCATCATTTTGGCCCTTGTTATTTACGGGTAAAATCCTGATTGCCTATTTTTTAATCAAAAAGTTTTTTAGTGTTGAATGAGGGCTTTGCTTAGTCCTGATGTGGGGCTGCAATATAATCATCTAATTGCGTGAGGATCTTGCGGAAGGCTAAGGCATCGTCGGTTTTGCGGTACGTCAGCTTTGTCTTGCGGCCATTTTGGCTTTGGCTTTGTTCTAACAGGTTTAAGCGGCGACAAGTACGCAAAGCTTGGCGGATGACAAAAGGTGAGACGGCCTCATGTCGCATCACATAGTGGCGTAAGAGATGAAGCCGAATTTTTTTACGCAGTGTTTCAATCAAGGTTTTTTCATCCCAGTTATCTTGGGGGAGTTTATCGAGGACATTGAATAGGCTCCAGTACAAGGTCAGTGAGCTATCTAGGAGGGCTGCAAACTGTTGGAGTCGCGCGTGAGTATCACTTACCTGATAACGACCTTCACCCAGTACCAACACATTCTGTTCTGTAAAAAAATCCAACACCGGCTGAATGTGCTCACTGAGACTCTTGCGGCTGCCAAAACGAAATTCATCTTCTAGCAAATGCCTTAGAAAAATTACGGAGGATTCAATCTCATGATAAGCGAGCCTTTTATCTTTTTGAGTCAGAAAAATATTGGCGACTACCGCGGCGGAAATAAAGAAATGAACGCCGGTATTCTTATACAATTCAAGTCCACGGCGGCGATCATAGGGAATCTGATAAAAGGTGCCTTCGAGATCTTCTTGTTTTCGGATGGCTTTGCTACCAATGAATTGTTCGATCACAGCATCTATAGCTACAGTG
>JAJFLM010000449.1 GCA_021772655.1 Deltaproteobacteria bacterium | reverse complement strand
CTATACTGAAGGCTGGATGGTTAAAATGGAGATCGAAAATGAAAGCGAGCTTGAAGGCTTATTAAGTGCTGAAGAATACCAGGCCTATGTTCGCGAGGAAGCTTAAATAATACATGCGCTATTTGCCCCATACTCCTGACGAAATCAACAGCATGCTGGAATCTATCGGCGTCAGTAAAATGAGCGATCTCTTTGCGAGTATCCCCAGTGAACTTCAACTTAATGAACCACTGGATCTCCCCCAACCTTTATCAGAATTAGAATTACGCAAACACTTGCGACAACTTAGCCGTAAGAATGCCCATGGTGATGGCTGGATTAATTTTTTAGGGGGCGGTGTCTACCGACATTATGTTCCCAGTGCCACGCGCTTGATTGTATCGCGCAGTGAATTTTCGACAGCCTATACGCCCTACCAACCGGAAGTCAGTCAGGGAACCTTGCAAGCACTCTTTGAATTTCAAACGATGGTCGCAGAGCTATTAGGTTTAGAGATTGCCACGGCCTCACACTATGATGGTGCGAGCGCCACCGCAGAGGCTATTCTGATGGCTGCTCGTATTCACAAAAAACGCCGCCGCGCCTTAATCGCGCGTTCATTACCACCACGCTACCGTGAAGTGATTCATACTTATTTAAAATATACGGATATCGAGCTCACGGAAATCCCCTTTGATAGTGAGACCGGTAAACTCGATCAAAAGGCGCTCACAGCAGAACTCGATGAAGATTGCTGCTGTGTTGTCGTGGGCACCCCTAACTTCTTTGGCGTATTAGAAAACTTTGAAAGCATTGCTACTGAGATTCAAGCCCAGGGGGCTTTGTTTGTCACCTCAAGCCCAGAACCTTGGAGCCTGGCCCTGGCTAAGTCTCCGGGTGAAATGGGTGCTGATATTGCCGTGGCTGAAGGCCAATCCTTTGGGAATGCTATGAATTTCGGAGGACCCTCTTTAGGTTTATTTGCCACCCGCGAAAAATTTGCTCGCCAAGTTCCCGGCCGCTTGATTGGTGAGACGATCGACCATGCCGGTCAACGTGGCTACGTTTTAACCTTAGCCACCCGCGAACAGCATATCCGCCGTGAGCGCGCAACTTCTAACATTTGCACAAACGTCAGCCTCTGTGCTTTGGCCGCTACGATCACACTGTCATTAATTGGCCCTGAAGGTTTTAAGAAAATCGCTGCGGAAAACTTACGTAAAGCCGAAATGGCCAAACAACTCTTATTACAAATTCCCGAAGTCAGTATTGGCTTAGGTGGTAATACTTTTAATGAATTTACGATCCGCATCCCACAAAGTGCGGAACAAGTCTTAGCCAAGCTCCGAGATGAAAAAATTCTCGGCGGCATTGCCTTAAACCAATGGTACCCTGAATTAGAAAACTACTTATTAATTAGTGTCACGGAAATGAATACCCATGAAGAAATCGCAACCTTCGCCCGACAACTCGGAAACATCCTCGCAGCTTAAGGATGAGCTGAATGCCTTCCCGGGAACTATCGGGCATGCCTTCCGTGAGCCCTTAATCTTTGAACGCTCACGCCCAGGCCGGTCTGGCTATAGTTTCAGCGCCGAGAACGTAGATGTTTCATTACCTAAAGAATTAAGACGCAGTGCAGCTCCCCTGTTGCCTGAAGTCTCTGAGCCTGATGTCGTCCGCCATTATACCCGACTCTCGCAATGGAACTTTTCGATTGATACCAATTTTTACCCCTTGGGATCCTGCACCATGAAGTATAATCCCAAAGTAAACGAAGAAGTCGCTAATTATGTCGGCTTTGCCCATGCCCACCCGTATCTTCCAGGTGAGATTGCTCAAGGCAACTTAGAACTGATGTATCAACTTGAACAAGCCTTATTAGCCATTACTGGTATGGATGCGATCACCTTACAACCAGCCGCAGGTGCCCACGGCGAACTTGCGGGTATCTTAATGATTAAAGCCTACCACGAAGCCCATCAAAGTCAGCGCAAGAAAGTATTGATTCCAGATAGTGCTCACGGCACGAATCCCGCCAGCTGTGCCATGGCAGGCTTTAAAGCGGTAGAAATTAAAACCGGGAAAGAAGGCATCTTAACACCCGAAGCCTTAAACACCGTCTTAGATGATGATGTTGCCGCTATCATGCTCACCAATCCAAATACTTTGGGCATCTTTGAGCCTCACATTAAAGAGATTTGTCAGATGGTTCATGACAAAGGGGGCTTAGTTTATTGTGATGGTGCCAACTTAAATGCCCTGTTGGGTCAGACTCTCATTGGTGAGATGGGTGTCGATGTCTTACATATGAATCTTCACAAAACTTTCACGACCCCCCATGGTGGCGGTGGTCCTGGCGCCGGACCCGTCGCCGTTAAAAAAGTTTTAGAGCCCTACTTACCTATTCCACGAATCACAAAACGTGAAAAAGACGGCCAACCTTTTTATGAATTATCAGAAGATCGCCCTCAGTCGATTGGTCGCCTGCAATCTTTCTATGGCAACTTTGGTATCCTAGTCCGCGCTTATACCTACATCCGTGAAATGGGTGCGGCTGGACTCAAACAAGTTTCTGATGGCGCTGTCCTCAATGCCAATTATATTCGTAAGCGTCTTGAAGGCACTTTTGAACTCCCTTACAAACAAGACAGCATGCATGAAGTTGTTTTCTCTGATAAAAAACAAAATGCCTTTGGCGTCAAAACTATGAATATTGCCAAACGATTGATGGATTATGGTTTTCATCCGCCAACCGTGTATTTCCCACTTATTGTAGCGGGGGCCTTGATGATTGAGCCTACAGAAACCGAGAGCAAAGAAACCCTCGATAAGTTCTGTGATGCGATGTTGCAAATTGCCAAAGAAGCCGAGACTCAACCTGAACTGTTGCACGAGGCGCCTCATAACACTCAGCAAAAGTTATTAGATGAGGCTTACGCTGTTAAGAATTTAAAGCTGCGCTACCGACCATAAAATAAGCAAACCCCTCCACAGAAATAAAATGGCGTTGCTATAAATAAACCGTAAAGGTCCAGCTCATGCGCAGGACACCATCTGAACCGATAATTTCTTCAGGGGGCTTGGAAAAAGGTGAGCTATCTCGTACTGTCCGCAGCGCTTCTTGATCATAGCCTTTAAAACCGGAGCCACGAATCACAAAGAGTTTCGCCAAGCGACCACTACGATCGACTTCAACACCCAGCACTACTTCCACATGACCGCGAGACACCTGAGGTGTCGCTAACGCACGTCTCAATACCGGAATCGGATTAAAGGTCAGCTTAAAAATACGCTTCAATCGCACAAAATAACCAATATTAGGATAACGCAAGACATTCAAATAGGTATGCGGCCCCACCTTATAGTCGGGATAAAAATCTTGTGGAAAAGCGCCTTGTTGCTGCCACGGAGGTTGCCCTTGATCCTGTTTTTTAGCGGCCTTTTTCTCAGCAAAGAGGTCAGCTAATTTTTGTTTCTTTTTCTCAGGAGTCGGGGTGGCTTTTTCTTCAGGGGGTTGCTCCCGAGTTGGCTGGGGCTTTTGAACCCCTGGTGGCTGCTGTGTCACGGCCACCTTCTCTTCCTTAACCGTACTATCATACTGCCCGATAAAATCGGCTTTCTCAGGTCGTTTTTCTTCTTTAGGCTTTTGGATGTCGGCTAAACGTTTAGGCGTCGGCAATATTTCAACATCCAAGGGTGCTAGGGGTTCCGGCTTATCGACAGACTCATGGGTCAATCTCAATAGCAAAGCTCCATGCAGCAACAAAGAAAGCAGCAAACACCAAAGCAATTTATTTTGGCGAGATTTTTTCACAATGAGCACCTTACAGTTTTAATACTTCAGAGCAGACGTCGTCATAAGTTTTGGCATAAACAAATCGCAGCCCCTTAACCAGGTCAGGCTTTAACTCTTCAATATCTTTACGATTCGCTGCAGGAACAATAACCGTCTTGATACCTTGACGTCGGGCGGCCACAACTTTTTCACGTAACCCCCCTACGGCTAAAACATTTCCTGTCAAAGTAATTTCGCCTGTCATCGCAAGCTTAGGCTTAATCGTCTTGCCACTAAACAACGAAATTAAAGCCGTTGCAATAGTAATGCCTGCTGAAGGGCCATCCTTTTTCACTGCCCCAGCGGGAAAATGAATGTGCAAATCCCATTTATCAAATTCTTCCGTAGTTAAATTAAACTGACTCGCATGAGACTTCACATATGATAAGGCAATATGAGCAGACTCGCTCATGACCTCACCCAGCTGGCCCGTCAACTGTACTTTACCTTTACCCATCATCCGACTGGTTTCAATGCATAACACATCCCCACCAACCGGAGTCCATGCTAAACCAACGGCAACACCCGGACGTTTAATGCGCTCTAATAAATCATCACTCACCTTAGGCGCTCCAAGATACTTGATCACATCGGCTTCAGCCTTGACCTTAGCTATTACAGGACGACGGCTTGTCGCCACTGCCATCGCAATTTTTCGACACAACCGTGCCAATTCGCGGTCTAAATTACGAACCCCAGATTCACGTGTGTAATGACTCACAATAATTTTCAATGCGGTTTGGCTAACGCTTAACTGTCGCTTCTTTAAACCATGCTTTTCCATTTGCTTGGGCAATAAATGGCGCTTAGCAATTTCAACTTTCTCCTCTGGAAGATAACCCGCAATCTGAATCACTTCCATCCTATCCAACAAGGGCCGTGGAATCGTATCCATCACATTCGCGGTCGCCACAAAGAAGATTTCTGATAGATCAAAAGGAACATCCAAATAATGATCTAAAAAATTATGGTTCTGTTCAGGGTCGAGCACTTCCAATAATGCCGAAGAAGGATCCCCTCTCCAATCAGAACCCGCCTTATCAATTTCATCGAGCACCAATACAGGGTTCTTCACTTGCACTGTCTTTAAAGACTGAATGAGCTTACCCGGCATCGCTCCAATATAGGTGCGTCGGTGCCCTTTTATTTCGGCTTCATCACGCATACCGCCTAAGGAAAAGCGATGGAATTTACGGCCCATCGCATGCGCAATCGAACGCCCTAAAGACGTCTTCCCAACTCCTGGAGGGCCGACAAAACAGAGAATAGACCCCTTACTATCGGGTTTAATTTTGCGCACAGCCAAAAACTCTAAAATACGTTCTTTCACATCGTCTAAACCATAATGCTCATCATCCAAAATCTTACGCGCCGCTTTTAAATCTAAATGATCCTCCGTCGACTGACTCCATGGCAAAGCCGTGAGCCAATCCAAATACGTCCGAATCACATGATACTCCGCAGCTTCCGGCATCATCGATGACATCCGATCCATCTCATGATTGATACGTTCGGCAACCTCTTCAGGAATCTCTAATTCGGCGATTTTAGCTTCATATTTCTCGCGCAACTCTTCGCGCTCATCTTTTTCTTCACCTAATTCTTTGCGGATCAGTTTAATTTGTTCTCGCAGCATATATTCTTTTTGCCGCTCTTCAATTTTTTGAGATAAATCATCATTCAACTGAGTCCCTAGCTTCGCCAGCTCAATCTCTTTCAATAAAATAATTGAAATACGTTCAAGTCGCTTAGTCACATCTAAAGTCTCTAGTAAATCTAAGCGATCATCGGGCGGCACGGGGAAATTACCCCCAATAAAATCTGTTAAGGCTCCGGGGTCCTGAATATTCATCAGTGACATGCTGATTTCATCAGGCAAATGCTCAGCCGATTGAATATAGGCACTCACTAAATTACCGACATTACGAATCAAAGCATCCATCTTCTTGCTTGGCTTCACTTTATCATGCAAATACTCAACCCGACCTAAAAAGAACGGCTGCTCACGAATTACTTTATCCAATTGAACTCGTTGAATACACTGAACAAAAACCGTCCAATTACCATCAGGTAATTTGACTCGGCGAATAATTTTAGCAAAGACCCCAATCGGAAATAGATCCTTCCCTCCTACCGCATTCTTGGAATCAGGAGAAACTTCTCGCTCCGAGAAAAAAAGTGCGACCATTTCACCTTGCTCTAACGCTCGTTCCACAGTGATTTGTGGACGACCCGGGCGCACCGCTACAGGAAAAACCATTCCCGGCAAAGGCACTACATTAAGGAGTGGCAACACAAATAAATGCGGGGGCCGCTTCCCTTCCACTGGGATTAAAGAGTTTTCAATATTTTCGTTTTCTTCACTCATGGTTGCTGTTGTTTTTTTAATTCAATCCGCTGCTGCCTACGAAGCTGAGCCGCTTTATTTCTCCGCTCTTCTTCTGGATTTTCCGGAATAAATTGGGGGACCTGTGTCGGTTTGCCTAACTCATCAATAGCCACAAAGGTTAAGTAGGCCGACGCGGCATAAACACGCTCCCCTGTTAACGGGTTCTCGACTTCCGCACGCACGCCTACCTCCATCGAAGTTCTACCCGTGAAATTAACCGATGACTTTAAAACAACATAGTCACCGACTCTAATCGGATGAATGAAATCTAATTGATCCATCGAGGCCGTAACGGCAATCCGATGGCTATGACGGCTCGCGGCAATAGCCGCCGCTAAATCGACCCAACTCATCAATTGCCCTCCAAACATCGTCCCCACCGCATTAGCATGCGAGGGCAAGACAATATGAGTCACTTCGACTTTGTTCGTTTTGTTTGATCTTTTTGCAGACATTCTTCTTACCTTCCTGAACCTGTATGACGATTTTTAAAAATACTGAGCAACAATAAAACTCCACAAGCAATCGCTCCATAATAATGAAACTGAGCTAAGCGCGATTCCCCTTCGAGATTCAACCAATGCCCTAAACCTAAAGCGCCCAACCCAATCACTCCATACAACAACTGATGACCGACTGCATAAAGGCGCTTAGTCTGTTCTTGGGTATCACGATTACGCACTGTCAGCTGACCACTGTTGAGCGCCTTTAAAGTTTTCTGAATTTCATGGGGCAACATCAAATAAGCCAGGCCCACTTCTTTGGAAATACCCACAACAACATCTGA
>JAJFLM010000448.1 GCA_021772655.1 Deltaproteobacteria bacterium | reverse complement strand
CGGTGGCGATATTGCAGTCAGCTGTGACGATCGTCAATCGGGCGCGTCGGGGGTTGAAGGAGCAACGGGAGCTGCATGATCAGCCCCAGGAAAGTGAGACGCAATAGAGAATTCCCGCGTGATATTCTTGGAGAGAAAACGCCCCTAAAGGCTAGGCAAACAATTCCAAGAATGTCAGGAATCAAACATGATGACTGCTATACCCACACTTAACACTCCATCGACGCGCGTCGGGTCTGAACACACATTCACCACCAGTGACGGAGTCGAGTTGTTCTACCGCTGTTGGGCGCCACAGGGCGAATCGTCTCAAGCAGTGGTTTTGTTTCATCGCGGGCACGAGCATTCGGGGCGTTGGCAGGAATTCCTCGATCGCATTGCGATGGATGACGTTTGGTTTTTTGCCTGGGACGCTCGTGGACATGGTCGCTCGCCAGGCGAACGGGGCTATGCGGAAAGTTTTGGCCGTCTAGTTCGCGACGCGGACGAGTTCGTGCGGCACATCTCACAGACTCACGGGATTGCTGTCGAAGAGATGTCTGTCGTGGGGCAGAGTGTGGGGGCTGTGTTGGCGGCGACCTGGGTGCACGATTATGCGCCACCCATTAAGTCCATGGTCCTGGCGACCCCTGCGCTGCGCATCAATTTGTATGTCCCGCTGGCGATTCCTGGATTACGGTTACTTCGGAAGTTCAAACCGAAATCATTCATCAAAAGTTACGTCAAGCCGACGATGCTCACGCACGATCCGCAACAAGTGCAAGAGTATCGGGACGATGAGTTGATCTCGCCGCAGATCTCCACCAAGCTCTTGCTCGATTTGCACGACACCTCGACACGGTTGATCGAGGATGCCGGTGCAATTCACACTCCGACATTGTTATTGATGTCCGGTAAGGATTGGGTGGTGCAGCCGAAACCGCAATTGCAGTTTTTTGAGCGTCTCTCTTCCAAGATCAAAGAACGGGAGTTTTACCCTTCGTTTTTTCACTCGACTTTTTGGGAAAAAGACCGCGACTTACCGATTGCGAGGACTCGCGAATTTCTCCGTCGGCAGTTCGACACCCCGGCTGCAACAGAGTCACTGCTGGATGCTGACAAGACGGGGTATTCCAAGTCGGTTTGCGACGAACTGCGGCAACCGCAATCGCTGCTCTCGCCCAAAAGCTGGAGCTATACACTACAAAAGTTCGGCATGTACACCGCAGGACGGCTCAGCCGGGGTGTGCGGATCGGTTGGCGGACCGGTTTTGACTCGGGCGAGTCGCTCGACCATGTGTACCGCAACACAGCAGAGGGATTCGGCTCCATCGGAAAATTGATCGACCACGCCTATTTGAACTCACCCGGCTGGAGGGGAATCCGCCAACGCAAGGTCCATATGCTGCAGATGCTGGACGGGGCAATCGACATGATCGCCCAGCGGGATGAAGCGGTGCGAATTCTCGATATTGCCGCCGGTCCCGGTCGCTATGTCTTGGAGGCGATTCGGCGGCACAGCAAGCTGGATATCACCGCAGTGCTGTGCGATCGCGATCAGGGCGGTTTGGCAGCTGGGCGGGAATTGGCCGAATCGATGGGCATCAAATCCGTCGACTATCGCCAGAGCAATGCGTTTGACGCAACCGCCATCTCCAGCCATACTCCCTCCCCCAACATCGGCATTGTCTCCGGCTTATATGAACTGTTTCCCGATAACGGAATGATCAGGGAATCATTACGAGGCATGTCGCAAGCAATCGATGCGGGAGGGTTGTTGTTGTACACGAATCAACCTTGGCATCCGCAACAGGAAATGATCGCGCGCGTGTTACCCAACCGCGACGGTGACCCTTGGATCATGCGTTGCCGCACTCAAGCCGAAATGGACCAGTTGGTCACGTCTGCCGGTTTTCAGAAAATCGACATGTTGATTGATGATGAGGGAATTTTTAGCGTGACGCTGGCAGTGAAAGAATAATGCGATGGGACATTACTTCCTTTGCTTCAGTATTCAAAGGCGGGTGTTTTACAACCGTGGTCTCGTCACTGATAATTCCACTGAACTGAGGAAAACACTCCCCGCATCTGCTATAAACCTTGGGCATCATCTCCACCGAAAAATGGCGAACAGGACGTTATGACTGATGCACATTGACCATTTGACGACCGAGGTCCGCTGGGCGCTGGGAGGGATCTTGCTGCTACTGGCAATTTCATCAACGGTCATATTTGTGCTGTGCAAAACGCAACCGGAGCGGGATCACACCGAACTGGCGCTCCGCATGCGGACTTGGTGGGTGATTGCCGGGTTATTTGGTTTTTCGCTCGTTTTGCCTCGCTGGGGTCTCCTCGTTTTTCTAGGGTTTGTCAGTTTTCTGGCGCTGAAGGAATACCTTTCACTAATTCCCACCCGCCGCGCCGACCGCCGTGTGCTGTTCTGGGCGTATTTGAGTATTCCGATTCAGTATTATTGGGTACACCTGAATTGGTATGGCATGTTCATCATTTTTATTCCGGTGTATATGTTTTTGTTGATCCCCACCCGCTTGGTATTTACCGGGCAGACAGAGGGGTTTTTGCGGTCTGCGGGGGTCGTGCACTGGGGCTTGATGACGACCGTGTTCAGTCTTTCCCACGCCGCATATTTATTGTCGTTGCAACCGGTACAGACACCGCGAATTGCGCCGGCATGGCCCACGATTGCCTCAGCGGCGGTTCCGGGACCGGGGTTATTAATTTTTTTGGTGGTGTTGACGCAATTCAATGATGTGGCGCAGTTTGTGTGGGGCAAGTCGTTTGGCCGCAAAAAAATTGCTCCGCACGTCAGTCCTGGAAAAACCATCGCGGGATTCGCCGGCGGCGTGGTCACAACGGTGGCCTTGTCGGCCCTGATCGGACCTTGGCTGACGTTAATGGATGTAGCACGGGGCGCCTTAGCAGGCTTGATTATCGCTGTTTCCGGCTTCTTGGGTGACCTTTCGATCTCCGCAATCAAACGCGATCTGGGTGTTAAGGATTCCGGTAGCACCTTACCCGGTCACGGCGGAATTCTGGATCGCGTGGACAGCTTGACTTATACCGCCCCGTTATTTTTTCACTATATCCATTACTGTTATTTTTAAGCGTGTGTTTTCGATCCTATTCTCGTCTCGAGGATAATGAAGCAGGCGAAATTCCTGCGGAACCGTTGGTATTTCGCTCCCAAACTCCGATTTGGGACCAGAAAACGATGAACCATTTCCTGCGCGGCCTGTTTTTTCTGGTGGTGATTCGCCCAATCACGCTGATCATCCTGGGGATGAACGTACGCCACCAGCAACGCTTGGCCCGCAAAGGTCCGGCGGTGATTGTGGCCAATCACAACAGCCACTTGGATGCATTAGCGCTGATGACACTTTACAGCACACGGGAATTGCGACACGTGCGTCCAGTTGCAGCAGCGGATTATTTTCTGACCAATTGCTTCTTGAAATGGTTCGCGACCAAAATTATCGGCATCATCCCGTTGCAGCGGAAGGTAAAATCGGCGCATCTCGACCCCTTGGCCGTTGTCGACGAAGCCATCGCGCAGAATCAAATTCTGATCTTATTCCC
>JAJFLM010000447.1 GCA_021772655.1 Deltaproteobacteria bacterium | reverse complement strand
TCGTCGTCCTCTTCGAGAACACGCCCCTCCACGATGTTCCCGTTCTTCATGCGGACCGTATCGGCGGACAGAATCCCGAATGCGGAAGCCGCAAGGAACGCCGCGACGATCGTAAGCCGAACCCGTTGCACCATCAGCCTGTCTCCTGCGCGTCGCCGTCGCCGGCCCCGGAGGGGGGCAGCCGATGGGGCCACGCAAACCATTCCCGGATGAGTCCTCCGCCCGCGGAGAAACCGTACATGATGGTCTACTTCGTTGGAGGAGACGCCTGAGCGGCAAGTCCTAAATGGAGAATCAGGGACCGGTCAGCGCCCACTGGTCGCCCGGAGGAGGGAGAGTCTCGATCTCGACGGACTCCCAGCCGCTGTAGAAAATGTCCGCACCGCTGACCGGCGAGATCGTTGAGCCGTCGTCATCGAAGGGAACCGACTTCGTCTCGATCGTCAGGGTGTCCGCGAGGCTTGCGCGAGGAACGGGATCGAGCGTAAAGCCTCCGTCGATCTGTAGCGTGTGAAATGCGACGGACTGGCCGGTGCCGTCAGTGTGATCGTGTCCGAATCGCATCCCAGGGTACCGTGTCAGGAGAAATGATCGGAGTGGCGGTCCCCCAGGCACCCGATGCCGGGGCGAATCCCCGGGATACGGCCAAAATCGGGGATTTCCGCCCTGCATTGCGCTTGACCGCCCGCCGCCATCTCCCTTGATTGCTCCCCACGCTCGGGCGGCAGGGGTGCGTTTCCCCTTCGCCGGAGTCCTTTTCACCCTTGGACGGGTGGCAGAGCGGTCAATTGCACCGGACTGTAAATCCGGCGACCTAACGGTCTACGGTGGTTCAAATCCACCCCCGTCCACCACAATTTCATCGCACAGAAGCAGGCGCGCGGCGGGGCTTCCCGCCTAGATCGGCTCGACGCTCTCGGTGGTCAGGAACCCGGTGCTTCCGTCGAGAAGCCGGAACTCGACCCAGCCGTTTCGCGGAGCGCCCTTCAGCGTGACGACCGTGCCGGCCGGCAGCTCCAACTGCTCGAAGTAGTTCGTCGCCGGGCCGCTGCGGGAGACGGCCTTGTCCCGAATGACGACCGCATCGCCGTCCGGGCGGCGCGCTTCGCCGTGCAGGAACACGATCGTTCCGAAGAAGATCGACGCCATCAGCCCCGCGCCCGCGCGGCCGAGCCAGTCCGCCCGCACGTCGGTTCGCGGTGCGCTTCGCGCGGCGAACGTCATCGCGACGACGAGCAGAACGAACGCCGCCTGGAAGAGAACGTACCAGGGTAGCGACGGCGTGGAGGCGAACCACGTTTCCAGCAGCGCGAAGAACGAATCCCCGTCCACGACGTTCGTCTCCGGCTGGACGAACGCCAGGTTCTCGCGCGCGCGCTCGTTCCCCGGGTCCAGCCGCAACGCGCGCAGGTAGTACAGCACCGCCCTGCCGGCGTCTTCCGTCCGCCAGGCCGCCGTCCCGGCGTTGGCCAGCACATCGGCCGTGCCGTACTCCCCCGCAGCGAGCCGCTCGTAGAGTTCCAGCGCCTCCTCGTAGCGCTGTGCCTCGTACGCCTCGTTGGCGCGCGAGTACAGGTCGTTCGCCTCCGCCAACGGGTCCGCGCAAACGAGAGAAGTCAGCAGCAATGCCAGCGCGACGAGCAGCGTTCTGATCATCCCGCCCCCTCCATGATGCGCTTCGCGATCCGCCGCGCGGACTCGACGCTCGCGCGAACGTCGTCCGCACCGGCAGCCGGTGCATACCGAACGCTGTCGCACTTCGCGAGGAGCGCCGAAACGTCGCCGCGAAGATCGCCGCCGTGTCCGCGCTTCGCCAGGATCGCGTCGATCTCGTCGAGCGTCAGACCGGCGGGCTCGCGGTCGCCGACGCTTGCGACGGCTTCGCGAAGCGCCTGGGCGATCGCGGCGAAGGCCTCTGCGGACCCGCCCGGTTCGCGCGCCGCCGATTCCGCCGCGTCGAGACGTTCGTTCGCGCGCCGCCGACAGTTCCACGCCCGGCCGCGATTCGGGTCGCTCTGGATGCGGCGCTTGCGGGCTTCGACACCCCACACCAGGCACGCCGCCAGAAACAGCGTCCCGTTGCCGCCCAGGAATACGGGATTCCGGTAGAGCGGCCGTCCGCCATTCGTCGGCGCGGGACCTTCGATCGGGGCCGTTTCGATGTGGCGAACGCTGTCCTTCCCGACCACGCGCGCGCCAGGCCGGTCCGGTTCGGCGACCACGCGGGCCGATACGCTGCTAACGCCGCCTTCTCTCGCGGCCACCTCGACCACCAGCGCATTGGATGCCTGGACCGTTTGCCTTCCGGTCTCCGGGTCGATGACCGCGAGCCGAACGGGGGGGATTTCGAACCGCCCCGCCCGCGTCGCCCGATACGTCCGCGAGAGCCCCGCCTGCTGCAGGAACGGGTCGCCCTCCTCGCGCACGAAGGTCACCTCCCGTTCCGACGAGCCGGGAAACGGCTCGAAGCCCTCGGGGTCGGGCAGGTCGTCGAGAGACAATCCGCCCAGCATCCCGCGGCCCGAGACGATCAGCTTCAGCGTAAACGGATCGCCCTCCACCAGTTCGAGGCGGTCGGCGGAGAGCTCGCCGAGAGTGATCTGCCCGACGATCTGCGCAAGAACGCCATCGGGGGGCGCGGGCAGTTCCTTCACATGGAACGGCTTCGAGGGCGCTGCGGCGGAGAGCGCGGGGAAATTGCCGAACATCCGAGCCGAGAGCGGAGGGTCCAGGACGATTCGCGCGCCGTTCAGGACCGCGTTGCCGGTCTGGACGGGGACGACCGGACTGACCGCCACGGGATGCTCGGTGTACGTTGCGCCGTCGATCACGATCTCG
>JAJFLM010000446.1 GCA_021772655.1 Deltaproteobacteria bacterium | reverse complement strand
TAGATAAAATACTTAGACAATTAACCCATCTACTTTATGATGTCACCGCAGTACTGAATTAAAGCTTGACCCTAAGCATAAAAGTTAGGGGAATGACATTTAGGTTGTCATTGGGCTCCGCGACCCTCAAATTTCCCCCATATCATCCCGGTATCCGCTTCGGCGGATGTCGCTAACCGCGGGCCTTATGGCCCGCGGTATTCGTTGGGGGGTATGACAATGGCGGCCGCCGCCAGTTACCGAAAAGCTAATTAGTTGCATATGGTTTAACACTTTGAGCGTTTTCCGACCATCTTAGACGCCTTCAATATAATCTTGAGATACCTTGCTCATGGCCTTTACTCATCGTCTTTCGGTGTCTCAAGATACATGCGAATGGCCGCCTCTCCCGCCTCGCGAAGAGCTTTGTTTTCAGCGGCGTCAAGCGCTGCGCCGTGTAGACGGCCAAGGAAAGGCCAGTTAACACATTGGCCAGATTCTTCCACGAGGACGTTATCCTCGTAAGTCACTTTTAGCGACGTACCTAGTTCATTCGTTTCAACGGTTACGTCTCCGCCCAAGTGACTGAAACAGTGTGTGTAGGTTTTCATAGCTCTTACTCCTTCTTGGTTTAACAGGCGCGTCTAGTTGGCGTCCGTTCTCTTGAACATTCGTGGCGCGGTCGGGTGCAGTTGTACCAAGCCTCGCCCTGCCAGGCGCTTGATTGCTTGGACCGTGGCCTGATCTTTAGCGTAAGAGTGCCATCCGGGATATTTGAGCGCGAAGACGAGCGCGTGATGCATGTTCTTTCCAATGCGCGCGGTTTGTGTTTTCGTCATAACTAATCTCCTTCTCTTGGTTTAACACTCGCCAGAAGGTCGGGCGAACCCGGCCCTCCAGTGAGGGCTATGAACGCGCTGTTACTCATCTGTTCCAAAGTCACCGAACTCAGCGTATGGGTACAAATTTTTAAACCAGGTGCGGCATGCAGAGGCCGAGGCCATGCTGTCAGGCGCGCCTTTGGCCAAGCAGCGCGGCGCAGAGGCGATATACGTGCCGTCCGCTTTGTAAAAATCAAATCCATCCTGTACAACGGTCTGTGCCATAACTAATCTCCTGGTTAAAGCCGATAACTAGATCGTAGCATCTATCCCATTACGTGCAACAGGTACATATTCCTAAAAGGAGCCGCTGCAATGGAAGATGATCGCCTCATCCCATCGCTGTGGATGGGATCAGATGGCCCGGCGGACCTTGACCACGACAAATCTATTAGAGCGGCGATGGAATTTGAGCGCAGATCGGGCAAGGTTTTTCCGCGATTCAACAGTATTGAGGACGCGGATGATTTTGCTATTTCCAGGTCAAAATCAGGTGGCGCACTAAAAAGTGACTTGTTTAGATAGGAAAGCCGCCCGGCCCCGCCTTCTGTGGGCCTCAATCTACAGTTGAAAGTAGTAGAATGGCTAGAGCCAAAGGGTGCAAAAAAACGGGTGGCCGCAAGAAGGGCACGCCCAACAAAACGACCGCGTTATTGAAAGACGCGATCCTTGAGGCGGCGCAACGGGCTGGTAGCAAGGCCGGGATCGTGGGGTATCTCGAATTGCAGGCGAAAGAGAACCCGCCGGCATTTATGACCCTATTGGGCAAAGTCCTGCCGCTGCAGATCTCCAATGGGGATGACGCGTTGAAAATCAGCGGAGTTGAGAGGGGGATTGTCCGTGCGCCGGGTGCTGATCGAGACGGCTGAAATATTCGAACCGCTCCTTAAGCCATCCAGGTACAAGGGCGCCTATGGTGGCCGTGGTTCTGGGAAGTCACATTTCTTTGCTGGCCTAGACGTTGAGCGATGCATTGTCAGGGCGGGCACTAATATTGCTTGCGTCCGAGAGGTTCAAAAGACCCTGCGGGATTCGGTCAAGAAGCTGATCGAGGCCAAGATCGTCTCTTTGGGGGCGCTAAACCAATTTGAGATACAGTCTGACCGCATCCGAACGCCGGGCGGCGGGTCGATTATCTTTCAGGGGATGCAAGACCATACGGCGGAGAGCATTAAGTCCCTAGAGGACTTTGATATTGCTCATGTCGAGGAAGCCCAAACGCTTTCGGCCCGGTCCCTGGAGCTGCTTCGACCGACGATCCGTAAGAAAGATTCCGAGTTGTGGTTTGGCTGGAACCCGAGAAACCCCTCCGACCCGGTTGATAGGTTGCTTCGCGGCCTAACGCCGCCAAAAGATTCCATCGTTGTCCGCGCGAATTATTCGGATAATAATTTTTTCCCTGACGTTCTAAAACAGGAGCGTGAGCACGACAGGCTGCATAACCCCGACAGGTACGCGCATATCTGGCTCGGTGAATACGAGCCGCAGGCAATCGGGGCGATTTGGACCAGGCAGGTATTTCACGAGCACAGGCTTGCGAAGCCCCCGAGCCTTGAGCGTATCGTAGTCGCGGTTGACCCGGCGGTCACGGACACGGAGAACTCGGATTATCACGGCGTAGCGGTTTGTGCCATCGGCAAGGACCAGCGGGGCTACGTATTGGAGGACGGTTCTTTGCATGGGCCGCCGCATCAATGGGCGACGCGGGCGATTGCGCTTTATGACAAATACGACGCGGACGCGATTGTGATCGAGGTTAACCAGGGCGGCGATATGGTCCGCCATACGCTTGAGAGCGTTCGCAGGGGCGTGCGGATCATTGAGGTTCGCGCTACACGCGGGAAGCATGTCCGGGCCGAGCCGATTAGCGCGCTTTACTCGCTTGGCCGCATTAGCCACGTAGGGACGATGGTAGAAATGGAAGATCAATTTTGCAAATTCACGTCGAGCGGGTATGCCGGCTCTGATTCTCCGGATAGGGCAGAGGCCGCAATTTGGGCGCTAACGGAATTATTCCCGCGCCTAACGTCTGAACCTGCATGCGAATTGACAGAAATACACTGCGCGGAAGGCGCATGGATGGGATGAAAAAAGACAATATTATCAAAGAGGCGCTAGAACGGTTCGAGACGTCGCAAGAGGGTTCCGAATGGAACCGCGAGGCGTTCTACGAGGACATGAAGTTTGCTCGGCTGGCCGATCAGTGGCCCGACGCCGTGAAAAAGCAGCGAATCCAGGAGGGCCGCCCGGTCCTTGTGATTAACAAAATGCCGGCGCTTATCCGCTCTATCGTGAACGAATCGAGGCAGAACAAGCCAGCTATCAGCGTCGCGCCGGTTGACGGCGGGGCTGACGAGGACACGGCGGAGGTGATCGGCGGACTTATCCGGTCCATTGAGCGAAACTCAAACGCCGGCGTGGCTTACGATACCGCGATTGACCACGCGGTTACTGGCGGAATGGGGTTTTTCCGCATTTCCACGGACTACGCGCACCCGGACAGCTTTGAAATGGAGGCGCGGATCGACAGGATTCCGAACCCGCTTATGGTCCATTGGGATACGTCCTCGACGGCTTTTGACGCCTCGGATTGGGATTACGCCTTTATTTCTGACATGATCGCGAAGGACGAGTTTAAGGCTCGCTACCCTGACGCGTCGCCGGTGTCGTTTGAAGGCGATAGCCGCGAGGATGCTTCGGATCAGTGGATTAACGACGACGATATTCGGGTTGCCGAGTATTTCCTGCGGACGGAAAAAGAGAGAAAGCTGTTCCTTGTTGCAATCCCAAACGGAAACGGGGGCTTTGAAACCCAGGCTATCCGGGAAGAAGATATGCGATCCCATGCCGAGCGGGTGCTGGCGGCGGGCGGGGTCGATACAACCGGGGGCAGCGACGACGAAATAATCGCGGCGGCCCTACAGGCCACGGGGGCCGAGATTAGGGCGGAGCGAGACGCGAAATACTACGAAGTTTCCCGTCGGATCATCAGCGGGTCGGAGGTATTGGAAGAGGACGTTTGGCCCGGCTCTACGATCCCGATCTGCCCGGTATGGGGGGACGAAATTTTCTTGGACGGGCGCAGGCATTTCCGCTCACTTATCCGGGACGCCAAAGACCCTCAATTGATGTTTAATCTATGGCGATCCGCGACGACCGAATTGGTGGCAAGCGCGCCAAAGGCTCCCTGGGTTGGGCCGAAGGGGTTCGTTCCGAGAGGCCAAGAGGACAAATGGGCGTCAGCCAATACGCGCACCCACGCATATTTAGAATATGACCCGGCGGTTGGCGGGGCACCGTCTCGGACGGCCTTTGCAGGGCCGCCTGCCGGCGCCTTGCAGGAAGCCCTGAACGCTGCCGACGACATGAAAGCAATCACAGGGATTTACGATAGCTCGGTGGGTGCCAGGTCAAACGAGACTTCCGGCAGGGCTATCCTTGCGAGAGAGAGACAAGGGGATATCTCGAATTTCCACTTCATCGACAACCTTTCGCGCGCCATTCAATACGCAGGGAAGTGTCTGGTCGAGATTATCCCGTCGGTCTATTCCGAGCGTGAAAGTGTGCGAATTTTAGGCGATGACAGCAAGGAGAAGGTTGCCAAGCTGACGACCGAAGCAGGGGGCGGGAAGGGCCTATACAACCTTTCCATAGGAAAATACGATGTAACCGTTAATACCGGCCCGTCATTCGCAACGCAGCGCGTTGAGGCCCGCGAGACTCTCATCGAGATTATGCGGCAGGTTCCTGACGCCGCGCCGGTCCTTGGGGACGTTCTTCTCGATAACATGGATTTTGCCGGGGCTGACAAGATATCGAAACGCCTAGCACACCTACTGCCGCAGGCCATCCAGGACGCCGAGTCGGCGGAGGGAGACGAGGACAACCCCGAAGCAGCGGCCTTGCGGGCACAGATGAATGCGCAGCAGCAACAGGTAGAGCAATTAAAACAGCAGGCGGCGCAAGAGTTTGAGAAAATCCAAAAAGAGAATGAGGCGCTCAAGGAAAACCGGGACATCGAGTTGCAACGGTTGAGGGCGGAGGTCGGCTTCAAAGATCGAGAGCTTAGGCTTAAAGAAATGGAAGCAGCGGCCCCGCCCGATACTGCAAAGGAAGAAGCGAGCATCCTTCTTGCGCGAGAGAAGATGGCGTTCGAGGCGTCCGAAGGCGATAAGGATCGCGCCGCCGCCCTTGAGCGGGCGCTTATTTCCAAAAACCACTTAAATCAGGAAGAGTAGTCATGGCGAGTTTGTATATATCGGAATACGACGAAACGGCGAGCGTTTCGGGCGGCCAAGCGGTTCAGGTCGGCAAGGAGCCTTCTGTTGCGGACCAGAAAGTCACCTATACGTCATCCTCGGCGTCCGCCGCGTTTAACGACAAGACGGTTTTTATCCGTGTAATCGCGGACGCCACCGTGCATCTGAAATTTGGGGCGTCTCCCACGGCGGACGCAACGGATTTGATGATCCCCGCGAACAAGGAGGAATACTTCGGAGTCACGCCAGGCCAAAAGGTCGCCGCCTATGACGGGACGACCTAATGTTTGCGCGCCCAGGCGGTATTATGTCCCCAAGCAGCCCTTGGCTGCCTAGCGATCTGCCATGCCTGAAATTATGGCTTGCCGGGAATCGCTCGCCATATACGCTAAATTCCGGTGCGGTTTCGCAGTGGGATGATCTTTCCGGGAATGGCAACGATGTGACGCAATCGACTTCGACGTTGCAACCCATTCTCACGCGTGCGGACGGGTTACAAAACCTTCAAGTCTGGTCCCAGGATTTCAGTCAATCGCCGTGGGC
>JAJFLM010000445.1 GCA_021772655.1 Deltaproteobacteria bacterium | reverse complement strand
TGCCCGGGTTCATGATGTTTTGCGGATCCATGGCCAGTTTCATCTGACGCATGACGCTGAGCGCCTCGCCGTGCTCGGCCTTCAAGAAATGCATCTTGCCAAAGCCGATACCGTGCTCACCGGTGCAGGTGCCACCCATGGACAGCGCGCGGCCGACCATCTTGTCGTTGACCGCCTGCGACCGCTCCATTTCGTCAGCGTTGTCGGGGTCGATGACAAAGACGAGGTGAAAATTTCCGTCTCCGACGTGACCGACCAGCGGTGCCAACAGCCCGGCCGCCTCGATATCGCGCTTGGTCGCGAGAATGCATTCGGCGAGCCGCGATATCGGCACGCAGACGTCGGTCGCCCAACCCTTGGCGCCGGGCCGCAATGCCAGGGCGGCGTAGTAGGCATCGTGCCTCGCCTGCCAAAGTTTCGAGCGGTCTTCGGCGCGTGTCGCCCATTGGAAGTCGCCGCCGCCGTATTCGGCGGCGATCTCGCTGACGGTTTCCGCTTGTTCGCGAACGCCGGCCTCGCTGCCGTGAAACTCAAAAAAAAGTGTCGGTTTGACCGGATAGTCGAGATTCGAATAGCGGTTGATGGCGTCCAACTGGACTTCGTCGAGCAGTTCGATGCGAGCCACCGGGACCCCCATCTGGATCGTCGTTATCACCGTATCGACGGCTCCGGCCATGCTGTCGAAGGAAGTGACGGCCGCGGACATGGCTTCCGGAATGCCGTAGAGCCGCAGTTGAACCTCGGTGATGACGCCGAGCGTCCCCTCCGAACCAACGAACATGCGGGTCAAGTCGTAACCGGCCGAGGATTTGCGCGAGCGCCCGCCGGTGCGAATGACGCGGCCGTCGGCCAGTACCACGGTCAAACCGATGACATTCTCGCGCATGGTGCCATAGCGCACCGCGTTGGTGCCCGAGGCCGACGTCGCGGCCATGCCGCCGATCGAGGCATCGGCGCCGGGGTCGATGGGAAAGAACAAACCGGTATCGTGCAGATAATCGTTGAGCTGCTTGCGCGTCACCCCGGCCTGGACACGACAGTCGAGATCCTGGTCGTTGACTTCCAGGACCGCGTCCATGCGCGTCAGGTCGACACAGATACCGCCGTGCCGTGCCTGAACCTGACCTTCCAACGAAGTGCCGGTGCCAAAGGGTATGACCGGCACGCCCTCGGCATTGCACAGACGCAGGATCTCGGCGACTTCTTCGGTGTTCTCCACAAAGGCCACGGCATCGGGCGGCTCAGGCGCGTGATAGGATTCGTCCTTGCCATGCTGGGCACGGACCGCCGCCGAGGTCGACAGGCGTTCGCCCAAGCGCGACCGCAAGGTCTCGATGACCTGATTTTTGATATCCAACGCTGCTTCAGCCATACCCAGTTCGCTCCGCACCTTCGAGAGGGTCGGGCCAGTGCCCGGTTCCCTACTCTACTTGTCGAACAGAACGCCCGGCAACCACAAGGCCACCTCGGGAAAAACCGTAACGACGGCGACGCCGATGCACATGAGGAAGAAAAATGGCATGGAGGCCGCCGCAATGCGGCCGATCGGATGTCCGGTCAGGCCCTGCAGGACAAAAAGATTGAAGCCGATGGGCGGTGTGATCTGGCCCAATTCGACCATGATGACCAGAAACACGCCGAACCAGAGTGGATCGAAACCGGCCTGCAAAATCAGCGGCAGGGTGATCGGCAGGCTCATCACGGTGATCGAGATGCCGTCGAGGAAAAGACCGAGGATGATGTAAAAGCCGGCGAGGATAAGGATCAAGCCGGCGGGCGGCAGATCCAGCGCGCCAATCGCCGTGGCCAGATCCTGCGGCACGTGCAGGTAGCCCATGGCGGTCGACAGGAAAGCGGCGGCAACGAGGATGGAACAGACCATGCAGGAGATCTTCACGGCGCCCATGAGCGACTGGCAAAAGATGTCCCAGGTGAGCTGGCGCATTACAAGGGTCAGGACGACGGTCGCCGTGACGCCGACCGCCGCGGCTTCCGAGGGCGTCGCCAGACCGGAGTAGATCGCCCCGAGCACGATGACGATGAGGATCAGAACCGGCGCCAGGTTGGCCAGCCCAGCGATCCGGTCGGCCCAGTTGTAGGTATCTTCGGACGCCGGCGAAAGCGCCGGGTTGAGGAGGCAACGCAGCACGATGTAGCCGCTGTAGAGGGCGGCGATGACCAGACCCGGGAAAACCCCGGCGGCGAAAAGCTTGGCGATCGAAACTTCGGCGAGCACGCCGTAGATGATCATCACGATGGACGGCGGAATGAGCAGCCCCAGACTGCCGGCGCCGGCCAACGAGCCGATGCTGAGGCTGGTGTCGTAATTACGTTCGGCAAGTTCGCTGGAGGTGATCTTGACGACCGTCGCGGTTGTCGCCGCCGAAGAGCCCGAGACCGCCGCGAACAGCGTGCACCCGGCGATGTTGGTGTGCAGCAGGCGGCCGGGTATGCGATCGACCAGCGGCGCCAGCCCGCGGAACAGCCGCTCGGAGATGTCGGTTCGGAAAATGATCTCGCCCATCCACACGAACATCGGGATCGCCGCCAATTCCCAGGCGCTGGCGCTGCGATAGAGGATCTTGCTGACGATGACGCCGATGCGGGTCGGCGGAAAGTCGAGGATCA
>JAJFLM010000444.1 GCA_021772655.1 Deltaproteobacteria bacterium | reverse complement strand
ATTTCCATCTGAAAGAAGTCTTCCAATTCTCTTATATTTTTTATTTTCAACCTGTAAGGTAATTATATTTTCTACTCCTAAAATTTTCATTTATCTTTGTTTTATATTATTAACACATTTAACCATTTGGTCATAAACATTTTCAAAAGATTCATCAAAAGGAAAAAACCAACTACTTAAATTTCCACCACAATCATAATCTTGGTCTATTTCAATTCCATCTTCACAAATATAAATGTAAATGTCTGTTCCATTTCCATCTTCATACTTCTTATAACAACCATAGTTTTTTAAATTACGATTATTATTATCATTATTATATGTATAATAAGAATCATTTGAGTCTCTCCACTCAAATCCTTCTCCAAAAATATAACCTAATATTTCTGGTGTAAATAATTCATTATCAAATGGACAACCTTCTGCTGTACTTGAATTTAATGATTTCATATTTCTTTATTTTCAATTCTTTTATTAACAACTTTTTCCCACTTCATATTCTTCACAGAAATCTTGGCAACCACTTCAGATTCCTTGATTCCATAATAACTAGCTAAACTCAAAACCTTTGAGATGCATGTATTGAATTGATAAATCAACTCTGGATGATTCTTTTCAAATCTATAACAAATACCTCCAATGTATTTATTTACCTTAATAAGCATTGCCTCTGGACGTGTACCATCTGGCTTATGAGAACCATCTCTAAACTCGTCCTTGAAGTGGTCATAACCAATGTCATATGTATCAGCAAATGAAAGAAGACATTGGATTGTATCTGCAGCTTCTTCTTTAATCTCCTCAATAATTTCTTCTGGAGTTAAATCAGTTGCCTTTCTTCCAAGCTTCATATTTACAGCACGAGAGAACTCTCCACACTCTTCAAATAACTTACATAACCTAAGTTCTGAAGTTGCGGGGTCAATCTTATTTATTCTTTGTATTTCTTTGTAAGTCTTCTTCATTTTTCTAAATTTATAATTTCCCTGGAGTTCTTGGATATAGAACTACGTCTCTAATATTTTTCATTCCAGTAATAAATTGCACCAGTCTTTCAAACCCAACTCCAAAACCTGAATGAGGAGCAGTTCCAAACTTTCTTGTATCAAGATACCACTTCATATCATCATGAGAGATGTCAAAGGTAGTCATTTTTTCCTTAAGTACCTCATATCTCTCTTCTCTTTGTGAGCCTCCAACGATTTCACCAATTCCAGGAAAAAGTATGTCCATTGCAGCAACAGTTTTACCATCATCGTTATCACGCATATAGAATGATTTAATTTCTTTTGGATAATCACGAACAATAACTGGCTTATTAAAATGTTTCTCAACAAGATACCTCTCATGTTCTGCTTGAAAATCCATACCCCATTCTTCAATTGGGAATTCAAATTTTCCTTTTTTGTTTGGCTTCGAGTTTCTAAGAATTTCAAAAGCTTCTGTATAAGTAATTCTCTCAAAGCTATCAGATAATACTGATTCTAATTTTTCCATAAGAGACATACTTTTATCTTCTTTCTTAAAGTTTTTTTCTTCCTCTCTAATATAATCTTCAAGATATTCAATTTCTTTTGGACACTTCTTAACAACTTCTCCAATAACATATTTTAGATAACCCTCAGCAATATCCATGTTGTAATCAAGTTCGGCAAAAGCCATCTCTGGCTCAATCATCCAAAATTCTGCAAGATGTCTTGAAGTATGACTGTTCTCAGCTCTAAATGTTGGACCAAATGTATAAACTCTTCCCAGACCCATTGCTGCAGTCTCTGCTTCAAGTTGTCCAGATACAGATAAACCTGCTTCTTGTCCAAAAAAATCTTCTCCAATAGAAAACATCTCTCCAGCTCCTTCACAATCACTACCAGTTATAATAGGTGTGTCAACTTGAATAAATGCTCCGTAGTCAAAAAATTCATGAGTTGCCATCTTTGCACGATGACGAATTCTAAATATTGCTTGAAATAACTTTGTTCTCATTCTAAGGTGTGGATGTTCTCTGAAAAACTCCATTGAATGTCTCTTTGGTTGCATTGGATAATCTTCTCCACACTCTCCAATTAATTCAACAACAGTTGTTTCTAAGTCAACTTCTTGGCCTTGGCCTTTTGATTCAACTGGTCTACCAATAACTCTTATTGAAGCTCCAGAAGAAACTTTGCTTAAATCAATACCAAGTTCTGCATTAACAACAACTTGAAGTGATTCAAATGTTGAACCGTCATGTAATACAATGAAAGAAACATTCTTGCTTCCTCTAATTGTTCTTACCCATCCAAAAACCTCAACTTCTTCTTCCCATTGAATTAATGGAAACATTGATGCTGCTGATAAAACACCATATACACTCGTTCTTTTCATTTTTCTAAATTTTCTACTATTAATTCATTCAACTCTTTTGGATTCATCTTAATTTTTCCACCTCTCATTATTTCTCCCATAAACATACCAGCAAGATTTTTATTACCAGCCTTATATGCTGCAACCTTTTCTGGGTATTTAGACAATACTTCTTCTATTATAGAATTAATCTCACTAGAATCTGTCTTTTCCAACAATCCAAGTCTTTCAATTACCTCCCAAGTGGTTTCTTCTGTAAAATTATTAATTAATTCTGGAAACACTTTATTCTTAGCAGTTGAGAAATCTAATAAATCTGTAAACTCTATATAAACAGCAAGGTCTCTAAGTTTCTTTGCATCCATGAAAGTTTGTGGAGACTCATCATTACTAATTCCATTAGCATTCATGTATTCATTAATTAAAGGCATCCACTTTACACAAGCTCCTGCAAGCCTTTTTTCAAAAGAAAAATCCAACAAAGATTCAACCTCTGCTAGATATTCTTGAAATGATTTAGACATTGTTGCTCCAACTGGAGAATAAACCCATCCTGGAGCTATTATTACCCTCCCATCAGAACCCTTTGTTCCTTCAGACCATTTTCTTTCATGTTTTGACATACATATTATACGAAAAAAACAAAAAAATGTTTAGCTATCACTCCTTTTTATTTTCTCAATTAAAATTTCATTTATTTTTGCACAAGAAACCCTGTCATTTGAATTTGTCTCTTCTGCAAATTTATGATTCTTTAAAATATAATCCTCACCATGTGGATATACTTTTATAATTCCTAAATATTTTCCTAAATCTTCGTAGTGTTTTCCTTTTTCGTACTTTATCTCTTTATTCATTTTCTATCATTTTTTCTTTGTTCTTCTAAATTTTCAATCTGAATCCAAAGTGTTTCTTTAAATTCACCTCCTTCAAGTCTTGAGTCTGCAAACAATCTTCCCCAAGAATATTTATTTCTTCCTGATAGATTTTTTACAAATGAATAAGTCTTGTTATCCTTGTTAAGTCTAAGCAATTCATAATCACTAACTCTAATCACTTCATATGGAACCATGTCCAATAGAAATTTAATATCCATAATTTTTTCACCTTCTTCTTCTGAAAAATCTTCGAAAAATTCTTTAAAGAATTGATTATTAATAATATTATTTAACTTTCTTTTTTCATCATATTCTCCTTCTATAAATTGTCTGTACATTATTTATATTTTTATATTATCAAAATGTTTGTATTTTAGCATCAACCTCTTTTAGTTCACCCCATGTTCCAAGATATGTTACAGCACGAACTTTTCTATTATCAATCCAGACATACTCTTGCCCATCTTTAATTCTTGGCTTATCCATCACAAGTTTATGATACTTGAATCCATTATTTCTAAGCCATTGAGTTGTAACCCCTCTATCTTTCTCTTCTCTAGCAGTAAAAAAAGTAATTATATTTCCCTCATAATACCACTTATTCAACATCTCTTTTGCTCCAGGAATAACTTTAGCCGTATCATACAAGTGGCTTTCCTCATTCTTTATGTCATCACAAACAGTTCCATCAATATCAATAAGAAAAACTTTATTTGAAACTCTTTTTGGATTATAAGCTTCAAGAATTTTTTTACTTTCCTTGATATTCCAATTAATTCTTACCATCTCATTTGTCCACTCATTAGTACCTCTTTCCTTCATTATCTTCTCTTCTTCAACCCTTCTATTTTTCCAGTAATTAAGCGTCCATGTTAAATTGTCAAATTTATCATCTGAAGATAATGGATTTTTCTCTCCAGTTAATTCCTCATAATATGGATTTAATTCTCCAGTCTGAGGGTCATGTGTTGGTATTTTATTCATATTTCTCTTTTATCTAATTCATGCTTAATCCTACTTGCCTCT
>JAJFLM010000443.1 GCA_021772655.1 Deltaproteobacteria bacterium | reverse complement strand
GGCTGGCTCAACCGTAACAGGCGTATTGATGGCCCTCTTCATGGCAAATGCCGGTGGTGCTTGGGATAATGCCAAGAAATATATCGAAGGTGGTGCTCATGGTGGTAAAGGCTCTGACGCCCATAAAGCGGCCGTGGTTGGTGATACTGTTGGTGATCCTTTCAAGGATACCAGTGGTCCTTCTATGAACATCTTGATCAAACTGATGAGCGTGGTGAGCTTAGTGCTAGCTCCTGTCTTTGCAGCTTTGACACCATTGCTGTAATAGCAAACTGGTTTTAATCAAAAAGGCGACCCGCATGGGTCGCCTTTTTTTATGCACGTGAATTCTCGTATCCCCTCCTAACCTCCCCTTACCCTAAGGGGAGGGACCCACGTATGATCGATTTTTATTTCATAGAAGAAATTGGAATTTCGCTGGTGCCGATAAGGCACACATGAAGCGTGACTATAACAATAAACTCCTATTGGAAAGGCGGCGAAAACTCAGGGAAAGCACCACAAATGCAGAAACAGTGTTGTGGAATGCCATCCGCAATAAGCAGCTAAATGGACTTAAATTTTGGCGGCAGTATAGTGTAGGCCCTTATATCTTAGACTTTTACTGCCCTAAATTACGCCTGGTTATCGAATTAGATGGCGCACATCATGCTAATACTAAAACCAAAAATTCTGACCAAGAAAGAACTCTTAATCTAGAAAGCCTAAACATTCATGTACTGAGATTTTGGAACCATGAAGTCTTATCAAACCTAACTGAGATATTGAAAACCATAGCCCAATACGCCAAGGAAGTCCCCCCTCTTAGGGCTCGTGCTACGTAGCGAAGCTACTTCGCAGAGTAGTATAAGAGGGGGCCAGCCTCGCCGAGTCTAGGCGGGTTAGGGGGCGATACGATCCCGGGCCGTTGAGAACCGGTGCAAACCATATAAAACCACCCCAACCGCAACTAAACCTAAAGCCCGCAAATACGCCCCACCAGAAAACTGAATCACCATCGCCACTGTCACCAACATGCCTAATACCGGAACAAACAAGGGCACTTGAAAATGTGGCACCGTTACATCATCAGACTCAACCTTCTTTAAGCGAATCACCAACAGTGATAAATTCACCAAAAAGAAAGCTGAAAGAATAATCACGTTCGTCGACTCAGCCAGAACCTTAAGAAAACCTGTCAGCGCAAAAACTAAAGCTAACAAACCTACCGTAATCACCCCTAGAGTCGGAGTCTGTCGCTTCTCATTCACTCGACCAAAAATAGTGGGTACCCACTTTGCTCGCCCCATGCCATAAAGAATCCGCGAAGCCATAATCATATTTAGTAAGGCGCTATTGAAGACGGCAAATAACGCAATGCCACTGAGCCATAAGGACGAGGTCCCAGGTAATAATACTTGAAAAACCTCGGCTAAAGGCACTTCAGACGCAGCTAATTGAGCCGGTGGAATCACCGCAACCACACTTAAACCGACTCCAATATAAAGCAGCGTTGAAATAATAATAGAGGCCAATAAAGCCCGGGGGATGGTCCGCTGTGGGACTTTGACTTCTTCAGCAACATTACAAATGTCTTCAAAGCCAATGTAGGCATAAAAGGCCAACGCCGCCCCAGAGAAAATGACCCCTCCAAAGCTTGCACTCTTTCCACTGGCTAACTCCGTACTCAGATAATCCACTTGACCCCACATCGGAATCGCTAGAGCTATAATCAATAGGAGAGCCGCCACTGAAACAGACGTACATAAAACATTCACCCAGGTCGCTTCTTTAATACCCCGGTGGTTCAGCCATGTAACTAAGGCTAAAAATAAGACAACAATCGTCCATGGTGGCAAATTCACAAATTGACTGAAATAATTAGTAAAACCGCGACTCAGTGCGGCCGTCGACGCCACTCCACTCGCCAAAATCAAAAAACCGACCAGAAAAGAAAAAGCGTTATTTTTAAAAGCCCGGTTGGCAAAGACCGCCTCACCCGCCGAATAGGGATAACGGCTGGCTAATTCGGCATAAGAGAGTCCTGTAGGCAAAGCGGCCACCGCTGAAGCCACAAACGAAAGCCACACCGCGTTCCCAGAAATACCCGCTAGCTTACCCACTAAAACATAAATACCAGCACCAATGATAACCCCCACCCCATAAAAAGTGAGTGTCACGGTGTTTAAATGACGTTTAAGTTCTCCCCTGCTCATAAGATGGGGTTAGCCTGCTTAGGAACGACTGTCAACGAGACGAGGTGCTTGAGCTAAGTCACGCAAGGATTCAAAGCACAGCAATAAAGATCTTAATTGGTAAAGGTCCGCTAAAGTATCAATACGATCAACATCACCTACATGAGATAAATTCTCATCACGAGGAGACGTGGGCACCATAATCTCTACTTCGGGACCCACTCGCAGACGATCTAAGACTGAAGGATTGACGTTATCACCCAAACGACGTGCTAAGGTTTGTAAGCGTTCTACATCACGCCCCCTCATCCCACGAATAAATACCCCCTGAGCATGTTGAGTAATTTGAGGCAATGGAATAGTAACTAAATCCACGCCATCAAAACGCTGCAATAAGCTATCCTGGCTTAATTGTGGGGCCGAAGCGGACGCCAGCAAAGCCAGGGCGCCCAACCCTATCTGTGACCCAACCTGAATCATAGCTTACTTATCGTAAGTCTCCTCAGACAGTTTCGTAAAATATTTGTATATATTTTTCGCGCAACTCTTTTGAAAGAGTTACGAAAAGCGCGGCGGGTCTACGCTTGCATTCAGCCTAAGCTTTCGTTAAAGCATGACCATGGCCATTGAACAAACTACGCCCGAGGGCGCTCAAGAAATTTTACAAAACAACTCCGATGCCACCTATGTGGATGTCCGCTCCATTCCAGAATTCACGGCCGGCCATGCTGAAGGGGCTATTAATATTCCCCTTCTTCATATGAATCCTGAAACCGGGTCCATGGAACCCAATCCAGACTTTGCACAAGTTGCCAGTGCTACCTTAAAGCCTGAGCGAACTTATGTCGTCGGTTGTAAAATGGGCGGTCGTTCGCAACGCGCTTGCGAATTGCTCAGCATGCTGGGCTATCAAAGCCTTTATAATATCGACGGTGGTTTTAGCGGCAATGGCCAACAACAAGGCTGGCAAGAACTAGGGCTACCTACCAGCACCGATAATAGCGACGGGGTAAGCTATGAATCACTCAAAGCGAAGTCATCAACTTAAGCCCGACGCACCCGACTGGCATAAAACATAAAGCAAAGCAGCACCATCACACCAAAAATAGTTACGATAGCCGGACCCGTTGGCAGATCCCAATGATATGAAGCAGTAATACCCGCAACACTACACAATACTCCTGCTACCCATCCAAAAAATAAACGTGCCCGTATTCCGGTAAAAAAAAGCTGACTGCATAAGGCCGGTACAATCAAAAAGGAAAACACCAATAAGATACCCCCTATTTGCACAGAACTCGTAATCACCGCCCCAAAGCTTAAGTAAAATAAGAGATCCCAACGCCTTACTTTAATTCCTTGCTGGGCGGCGGCTACGGGATCTTTTGACAATAGCAAAAACTGACGACGAAATTTAAAATGAAGCACACCTATTAACGAATAGATAACAAGTGTTTTAATAATCTGCGGCCAGGTGACCCATAAAATATTACCACTGATAATATATTTAAGATGTTCACCACCATGAGGCAATCGATCAGCGACTAACACCGCTAAAGCAGAACTCACGGCAAAGGCCACACCAATTAAAGCTTCCTGTGGCACGCGTCGCGTCCGCAGCAAAGTAAAAATGACCGCACCCAAAGCAGCAAAACCTAAGGCAAAGCCATAAGCCCCCATACTGTCCGGTTCAAAATGCCAAAGGTGCCCTACTGTCATTCCTAAAGCCGCCATCTGCGCTAAGGCAATATCCAAAAATATGACCTCGCGCTCGATGACGTGCACACCTAAATAAGTGTGAATGCCCGTCAACACCAAACACGCGACAAAAGCTGGTAACAAAAAAATTAATTCTGTCATGAGGCGGGTTCCAACTGCTGGATTAAATAGTCGATGAGCTCAATATAACTAGTAGCCGCTTTAACACCACCCACTGAAGTGGGAACCAACTTCCAGGATACTTTTGATCGCCGCGCCAATTCTTTTGCCGGCTTGGGGTCGCTATAGTTCTCCGACCAAATAAGATCGACTTGCTGTGCGGGTATCAGCTTTAACAATTTAACCAGATGCGAAGGACTAGGCGGGATGCCCGGTTTCGCTTCAATAACATCAACAATTTTAACCCCACTCCAAGCAGCAAAATAAGAAAAAGTCCGATGCCCCGTAATAAGCTTTCGAGGCTTCAGAGCCTTTAAACGAGGCTTCCACTGACTCACCTTATCATTAAGTGAAACTTTAAATTTATTATATAAATTACTGTAATTTAAAGAGTTATCTGGGTCTAAAATAGATAGCATTGTGGGGATATTTTTCGCAATCTCCAGGGCATTTCTAGGGTCTAACCAATAGTGGGGGTTGCCACCGGGATGGATATCACCCTGTGAACGATCTACCTTGCCTTGGGGAATTTCTAGTAGCCGTAGCCCGTTAGAAGCATCTAAACGCCCTTTACTACGGTTTAAAATAGCTGGATTACGGGCCTGCGTTAACAGTACCGGCAACCAACCCACCTCTAAATCTAGACCCACTTCAATCAACAAGTCGGCTTGATTGAGAGTACGTGCATAACTCGGCTTAGCCTCTAAATAGTGGGGATCTTGATTCCCCCGCGCCAAACTTGTGACTTCAATAAATTCACCTCCTACCTCCCTTGCCAAAGCAGCTAGGTCGGTCGTGGTCGTAACGACTTTTAACTGAGCCTGTGCAGCACACGGCATCAGCAAACATAAGTATAAAATTAATTTAAACATTTTTTACCTCATCTTAAATAGGATGCCATTAAAATTTATGAGCCCCGTGTGGTCCCAAATTAAACACCAACTGCAGAAAAGCCTGATGTTGATTACGACCGCCGGACACATTCACATAATTATACTGAGTTCTCAGTCTAAAATATTCCGACGCTAAAAAAGTCAGCATAGGTGATACCGATTGTTGCTTAGCCCCTTCTGAAGGGAGCCCTAATAAATCAGCACGCAGGCCTGCTTCCCAACGTCTGGCAAACTGATAAACCAACTGTGAATACAACCCACCTTCTACTAAGGTATTCACAGCCTCTTTCCTTCTGCGCATGAAATATTCTGTTTGCCATTTCAGTCCTGTTCGCTCGTTAGGACGCCAGCGTAAAAATACATCAGCCACATACAACTGGGTAAGATTCTGTGTGTCATTCATACCAAGAATCCCTGCCAAACCAATTTGCAATCCTAAATCTTCGGTCAAATCAAAGAAGTTGTTCCACTTTCCTAGATAAGCAAAGTCAGCTTTACTGCTACTATTAAAGTTATCTTCGTTGCTGCCTTGATACCAACCAAAAGTTAATTCAGAAAACCACGGCGTAGGAAATAGCACCGATAATTCCGCGCCTATTTCACCAAGCCCTTCAACTCCCAAAAAATACCGGTTGGTAAACGATTGGTCGACAAAATCCCATTGTTCAACATGCTGCGAATTTAAGCGCCCTACGGGGGCCAACATGATACCAGCCCGCACCTGCAAATTTGCAGGCAGGCCTAGAGTGGTGATAAAAGCCTCCTCAATCTCCACCTCATCTTCCTTAAACAAAATGAAAATATCACCGCGTACATAGGAATCAACAACAGCTTGAATGGCTAACTCTATTGACTGCAAATTGAATCCCGTACGAGAAGGGTTCTCACCCTGTTCACCTACAGGATCATCTCGAAAATAAGCGCCCGCAAAACTACCGATCAAACTAATATCGGGTAATAAGCGAGCCGCCCCTTTACGCGGCACCTTCCAAAAAAGTAACTTCGCATCCTCTTGAGATGAGTCCGCTAATTTAGCAGTTTCGCTCACCACGGAATCGTTTTTTTGAGCTCCCTTATCAGCAGCAAGCGCTGTTACTGACATGAGAATAAGAAAAATAACTGAGACTATTCGTTTCATTATCAAGCTCCTCTAAATAAAATTTAATGAGTGAACCGAATTCTCTTTCAAATGAAACACCTACCAAACTGCAGGCCATGCTATAAATTCCATCAAATGAAATTCACGGCATGCAAAAGTGCTGCACATACGCGCACCTTCGGTGACAGGGAAAATTTCGGTTTAAATTTCTTGGAATTTAGAGGTAGGCCGGTGGCCCTCGCGGTATCGCGTCAGTAGGAACTTCTTGCGGCAGGATAAAATCGATAGAATCAATCCCGTTAAAAGATCTCACAGGAAGCGTATGCCCCACTTCGGTCGTTTCAGGCTCAACCGTGCGAAGCTCCTGACTCAACTGACAAGCCGAACAAGGCTCTTCCTCGGTCGCAGCATGGGCCTCGTGACTATGAAAGGCCCCCATCAATTGGGCGCCCAGTACAAAACCAGCGACAAGCAAGGCAATTTTTCGGGCCTGCAGTTTCATTGGCTTGGCTTATGTCTTAAGCACACAAACTTTGTCAATCACGATTTAGGCGGTTAAAGTGGCTCCTCTGGCCGGCTAAAAGACACTTGCACTTGCTCAAACTATGTCTTATAAGTGCAAGCCTTTAAGTATACGGAGATATATATGCGACCTAAAAAGTCATTTAAGTTTCGGCCTCAAAAAGTCGGAAAAGATTTTGTATTCAACTACTTAGACCCTGATGGTTTAAGAGCTTTCTTGTCAATGGATGGCAAGATTTTACCACGACGGATCTTACGCTTATCCTCACAGCAGCAGCGTGACCTGACTCAGGCAGTCAAACGAGCTCGTTTATTGGCTTTATTGCCCTTTGCTGATCCGCATATTTACTAGGAGAGCCATCATGAGAGAAATCATTCATTTAGTCTCAACGGCCGGTACAGGTTATTTCTATACCACCAAAAAAGACAAACGTCAGACTGAGAAAGTCGAAAAGAAGAAATACGACCCTAAAGTGCGCAAGCACGTCTTGTTTGTCGAAAAGAAATTAAGCTCCGGCAAGAAAAAGAAATAGGCGCCCTGTCAATCAAGACGCCTATTTAAAGAAATTATTGAGCAAGCGGCTCTGAATTTATTCAGTGGCCGCTTCTTCTTTTGGAGCTTCCTCTGCAGGAGCCGCTTCTTCAGCAGCTGCCTCAGCAGGGGCTACCTCTTCAACTGGCTTTTCAACCTTAATTTTAATCGCTCCCTTATCGATTAACTTAGCACGGAGAGCTTTTAACTTCGTGGATAATTTAGCTTCATCAATATCTGCTAAATACTTAGCAATACCACCAGCATCCTTAATAATTTTTATCCCTTCAGCTGACAGCTTCAAACGCAGCTTACTTTTAAGCTCAGGAACGTCCACACGACGGCTTAATATATCGGGGCGCTTGCCTTCAGTTGCCTGGGCTTTTTTACGGGTTACTTCACAAGTCTTCATAATCTCTCCTCAAATAAGGGCTATTTCTTAGAAATCTAGCGTCGTTTTGGCAAAATCACGGCCAGCTTTCAATAAAAAAACCTAAAAAGATGATCCGGGTTGCTTGAGGAATTCTAGTTCCTCAAGCGTTGAATCACGGCCTAAAATCTCATTACGGTGTGGGTAACGCCCAAATCGCTTGATAATATCAGCATGCTTAACAGCAAACTCATAAGCATTCACTAGCGAAGGCTTATAATCGGCTGGCGCATGTTCCGCTAATTGTTCAAAGAATCTTACAGATTGCTCTTGCACTTTAGCATCCTCGGAATGCATCAGCGGCATGTACAAAAACCAGGCTTTGATAGGATGGAGCGCTTTATCATGACCCGCATCAATAGCGTGCTCGCAAGCCGCCAAGGCCAACTGATCTTGAGCAAACATTTGTGGGGTATCACGGTAAATATTTCGCGAAAATTGATCTAATACAATAATATACGCCAAGCATGATTCAGGTTCATGTAACCAATCATCATTCACACCAAGAATCACATCCTCCATCACAGCCCCAAACATCTGAGCGATGGCACGATCAAATTTAGGATCTTTTTTCCACCATTGTTCTGCATGACTCAGTAAATCAGCTTCATCAATGCCAAACCAAAAATCAATGACTTCATTGTAATCCATCATACCTCCTGCATATAGTCTTCACGCTCTACAAGAAATGGTCAATAGAAAGCTGTTACCGTCTTCCTTTATTTACACAGCTCTAACAGAGCCTTATAAAAAACGAATATACTTCAGTAAGTTAGACAGAAGTCTTGCATCACTCTTATGTGCCTGCTAATGCAGCCGCCCTATGGCACTCAAAACACTTATCTGTTTGATACTATTATTACTCGCCCCTGCCATGGCAGAGGCTCAAGCGGCTGATGAAGTCGACAAGATACAATTGCTGGATATCAAACATGCCGGAGACATTGATCTCACCGCTAATGAGTTCAAACATGAAACCCGCGGCGGGCTTAATTTTTCGACCGGTAATACCAAAGCCTTAACCATTAGTGGCTCGTCATTGACACTCTATCGGGTCCGTCGTTGGGAACATAATTGGAAGCTAGGTGCTTACTTTAATCGGGTCTATTCTACCACCAACCCGACGACTACCACCGGCACGATTGCTAAATATATTTTTGGCACCTATCGTCTCGATTATTATTTTCTACCCCGTACCACGGTTTATTTTGGCGGTGGGGGCTATACCGATGAAATCAAAGGTATTGATACAGCTGCTCAAGTGTTTACTGGTATCAGCCATTACTTTGTCAAAACAGATCGCTATTATTTTCGCGGTTCTGGGGGTTATGACTTTACTTATGAGGATCGAGTCGCACCCAATCCCAACCAATTGATTCATTCGGCTACTGCTGAACTCGAATACTGGCAAAAATTTAATGAAATTGTAGCCTTTCTGCAAACAGTCAAAGGCTGGGAGAACATCCAGCATGGCTATGATTTTCGCTTACACAGCGATACTGAATTAAAAATAACTATGGCCAAGCACTTAGCATTAGTACTTGGTTATCATGTTCGCTTTGACAACCGCCCAGTTGCTGCTTTTAAGAAAACGGATACTATTGCTGATATATCGGTCGCGGTGAATTTTTAGCACAGCTACTCGTCTGGGGCCTTTTGCTCAACTTTTTTCATGAGCCCTGCATCAACAGAACGCACGTGTAAGTCGCGCTGTGGAAATGGGATTTCAACATCATGCTCACGAAATTTCTGATCAATTTTAAATAGTATGTCACTCGTAATTTCTTTTTTATCAGAAACATTAGGAATCCATAAATAAAGTTCAAAATCTAAGGAACTATCGCCAAAACCTCTAAAAAACACCCGGGGACGAGGGTTTTCTAAGACTTTCTCATGACTATCCAAAATACTCTGCAAAATTTCTTCTACTTTTTTTGTATCACTACCATAAGCAATCCCTACTGGAATAACTACTCTGTACTGCGTATCGCTTAATGTTAAATTAGTAACGGGCTGCGTAATAAATTCTGAATTAGGGATAATTAATTGTGTCTTTGAAAATGTCCTAATTGTTGTAGACCGAAGCCCCATTTTCTCAACCTCCCCCCACTGATCACTAATTTCTAGGAGGTCTCCTATTTTAACAGGCCTCTCAAAAAGCAGAATAATTCCTGAAACAAAGTTATTCACGATATTCTGCAAACCGAAACCAATCCCTACAGACAGTGCTCCGGCAACTAAAGCTAACTGCTTCAATTCAAAACCCAGTGCAAAAAAGGCTAAAAAAGCCCCTACAATCAGTAAGGCATAATTGATCAAACTATTAATAGAATTTGCCGTACCTCTTTCAATTTGCTTTCGTGGATAGACTTCGTTTTCTAAAATAGCGCAGATAATAAAACCGATAAAGTATGCAATGAAAAAAAGCACGACCGCTTCCAACAGCATCTCAAGAGTGATTAAGGTCTCTCCTATCGTCACCCCTAAACTAGAAATACTTTCATAAGATTGAAAGAAATCAGAATACACTCCCCAGATTGTCGGAAGTATAAAAATACCTAAAATAAACATAGCTATTTTAACAGCGCGGCACAGCTGTTTTAAGAAAATCCCTTTATACCGAGAAATAATTTTAATCTGCCCTAACAAGGGAAGATTGAGAATAAATGAAATAATCTGGTAGACAAATACCTGAGAGAAAAACAGTGCAAATATTAAGAAGACCGACTGAATAATTCCATGCACCATATAAACAGCAAATACGTGGAAACCAACAATTTCCGCTATAGCCGTAATGCTAAACAATGCAATAGTTGCAACAAATAAAAACCTTTTAACCCCTGACTGTGACTCCCAATCAGAGACTTTGCGGTAACGCAAAAAAGCATAGAATGCTATCGATAGGCTTAAAGCCACAATAAACATTCTATACATGGTAAGAGGAAAATCTATAATCTCGACTACCCTTATTAAGGAATAGGCGACAAATAACCTTAATAAATAAGGCGACGATTCAGAGGAAAGTTTATAGGATTTAATTATCCTAAAAAGAATAAAAGGCATTACCAACCAACAAATTAACTTTACAATCGGAATAGGGTTTTGAATCAAAAAAGTCGACGATACTAAAGCCACGAAGATTGATAATGAGAATTGATTAACAGAAAAATCGCTTGTCTTATTGAGCCGCTTTAACAGAAAAAAAGTTAGTATAAATATTAAGAATACAACGCCATACCGAGGCAGATCTTCTGAAACTAATTGAATATTAATATCCGAAAGTGATGCCCAAGAATGCCTTATTTCCAACCACAGCTTACTATCAAAGCTTTTCCAGAACCGACCCTCAATAATAGCTGGTCTAGTTTTTTCAACGAGATTATCTTGAAACCTTTCTTGCTGAGACTGAAGTTCAGAATAAATTTTCTCAATTTCAATAAATACTGGGTTATATGTTTTATATATCTTGGTATTTTTTTCTCTTATATTTTCAACTTGTTTGATAAATTGCGAAAGCGATTCTATAGCCGTCTGTATAAAAGGCTTCTGCTCTTCCGCTAAGGGATCCAACTTTAGCTCTTGAAGTGATGATTTAAAATAAGTCCTATTTTTTTTGAGCTCTTCTAATAAGAGTTCAGATTGCTTAAGAAAGGTTAAGTATGAAGATTTTAGACTATCACTAGATCGTTGCAGCGGATTAATCCGTGACAAAAAATCTTTAATTTTTATATGACCCCAACTGGAAAGTCCTTTTTTAGATCTTAAAACCCCTCTGGTTTCCTCAAGACCAATCTTCAACTCTAGAAGTTCATCCTCAAAAACTTTAGCCGATAATAAATTGGCTATCCTCTTTTGCAAATCACTTTTTTCCTGCTGGTATTGCTCAACAGAATCAATCAGACTGGCTAGCGTTATTGTTTCTTCTGGCTTTTCATTAACCGGGCCTACGGTTTCTTTGTTCTGCCCATAAACCAGCGTAGGAAGAAAAATCAGGATAAAGGCCAACAATCTAACTTTAGAATTTCTAAGAATAACCATAATCGCGTACCTACTATATTATTAAAGAGGGAAATTATTTAGGTGTATATACTTGAATTAAACAAAACCCCCAAGAATAATATATATTCTTGGGGGTTTTGAGATAATTTATTGAACAACGGGAGCGAGCTCTCCGAAGTGACTCCGGAGTAGCCAAGTATTTTTCTCATGCCAGCGTAGCTGCTGAACCAGGAGATCTTCAGTACCTGAATCACCGGTTTCCTGGACTACAGCAACGACCTCACGAATATTCTGTGCAATCGTCTCATGATCAGCCAGTAAATATTCAATCATGGCCTCAGCAGTGACAATACTCACTTCTTCTTGAATTTGTGATAACTTCCTAAATTCTATAAAGGATCCTGGTGATCTAAATCCTAAAAACCGGACCCTCTCCGCTAAGCTATCTATCGCCTGAGCAAGCTCTCTATACTGTTCCTCAAATAGCTTGTGTAAGGTTACGAAACGCGGCCCCTGTACGTTCCAATGATAGTTCTGCGTTTTCAAATATACAAAGTATGTATCTGCTAATAGACTAGAGAGCATTGAAGCCACTTCTTCTCTCGTCTTCATCTTAATACCTACGTCTGGCTGCACACCGATTGCTTTTTTACCAGTTTTCTTAATTTTGGCTGCATAGCCCATTTTATTATAACTCCTTTCGCTTGCCTTACAGAATTAATGTAAATGTTCTTTGGCACGATCAACAGCAGATTTAAATTCAGTCCAAGCAGACTCAAGACCTTCCTTCACCTCGCCCGTTACTTCCTTACCGGTTCGCTTTACTTCATTAACACGATTTAATAACTCTATTTTCTTTTCTTTAATATTAGTTAAAAAATCGCGAGCCGACTCTGCTGCTTCACTACTTTGTTTGCGTGCAAACTCTTCAAGCTCATTAATTTTCTTTTCGTAAGACTCAAAACCTGATTCAATGTGACGGATGTCACTTGGCATTTGATAATCTTCAGTAGTTTTATTCGTCATGTTTCCTCCTTTATTTACCGAAAGTGTAACAAACTCATATATTATGTAAAATCGATTTATTAAGAGATACATATTCTAATAAAACGAATTATTAATAAATTGAAGGCAGAGCCGCTTGGCCCTGCCTTCGTATGCAACACTCACAATTTAAATGATTACTTATCTAAATAATAATAGATGATAGTACGACTCTACTTTGGTGTTCCCAGTGTCACTAAATATTATTTTTTAGAATGAGGCATCACTAAATTCAATCCGACGGTTTCTTCTCTGACCCTCGCCAGTTTTATTAGTCGCAACAGGCATATTAGAGCCATAGCCTTCTGCCTTAATGCGCTTAGGGTTTATTCCTCGAGCCACCAACCAATTCTTAACAGACTGCGCGCGCTCAACAGACAACTTTAATTGTTCGGATTCTGTCCCTATCTTACGCTCATCTTTTTTACCTGCTGGTTTTGCTTTGGCTGGTTCAAGCTTCATCGGCTTCTCAATAATATCTGCATAACCCTTAATAACCAATTTAACCGCTGGGTTTTCTTTTAATGCCATCCAAACATGTCGCAGATAAGGCTGTTTCAAATCATCAATCTTCGCTGTGCCTTTCTGAAAATTAATATCTTTAGCTTCAGCTATTTCCAACTTAACCAAACTTGCCTCTGCTAGCTTCAATAATTTACTAGCCTCATCTTTAGAGCTTCCCTCTGAAATGGTTTCATTAACCCTTTCAAAAAGCACTCGGATGTGAGCCGCCAACTTAGGATATTGGTACTTAGCTAGCTGCGGATTAAACTGGTAGAAACGTTTTTCCAGGGTTTCTAATTTCTTACGCAAATCATAAAAGCCTTCAGGCGTATCCGGCTTCAACAGATATTTTTTTTGATGAATGACAAAATAATCCGGCAGACCTGCCTTTTTTAGTGCTTCTCCAGCTAACTGTTCAGCCGTTTGGAGAAAAGTTACATGAACTTTTTTATCGGTTCTTTCGATGTCACTTGATCTTTCGTATTCTTTCGCCAATGCAAGCGCATAAGGAGCCAACTCCGTGGCCCCAGCCTTTTCAGCCTTAGAAATTGCTTCTTTGACATCCCACTTCAGTTTTGAAAGTTTCCTTGCCTCATTTGGAGCCGCAGAAGATAGCGACACAATAAACAATGAGATTAGAGGCAAAAAACTGATATTTCTTTTATTAAATATAAATATTTTCTTATTTTGATAATTCATATTAAGAACCCTCCTTTTAAAAAATTTAAGATGCTAATTGTTTTTCCAAGAACTCCCAATTAACTAATTGCCAAAAAGCTACTAAATACTTGCCCCGTTCGTTCTGACGATCTAGATAATAAGCATGTTCCCATACATCACAGGTTAAGAGGGGCTTCAAATTTTCAGTCAAGGGGTTGCCCGCATCGGCCATATTTATAATTTGAAGCTGGCCTTCGGCTAAGACTAACCAAGTCCAACCTGATCCGAATAACTGACTTGCCTGTTCAGTAAAATCATCTCTGAAGGCTTCCCAAGAACCAAAGCTAGCGGCTAAAGTTTTTTGCAGCGAAACACTGGGCTCACCACCACCTTGGGGTGACAAGCACTGCCAATAGAAATTATGGTTCCATACTTGAGCAGCATCGTTATAGATCTCGCCCTCCGACTCCCTTACCAAAGTATCGAGATCCATATCAGCCAATGAGTTATTCGATAGGGCTTCATTAAGGCTCTCAACATAGCCTTTGTGATGTTTCCCGTAGTGATAGCTCAACGTTTGCTTGGAAATATGGGGTTCTAGCCCATCCAAATCATATGGTAATTCTATTAATTTAATACTCATATAGCCCTCATCAATTTCCTATAACATTAACCCTCAGCTCATAGCGGAGGACGCTTTCCAGTCACAACATTCGCAATCACAGAAATCAGGAAGAGTACTAAGAAAATATAAAACAAGATCTTCGCAATACCAGCAGCGCTCGCTGCAATACCGCCAAATCCAAATACTGCCGCAATAAGAGCGACAACAAAAAATACAATCGCTAATCTCAACATTATAAACCTCCTTGGTTTATGGCTTTCAAGAGTACCGAGATAATACTACTTGTAAAATCGATTTATTATGGCTTATATATTCTGAAAAAACGAATGATACTATGAGTGAGCTAAACTACCGACATTTATATTACTTTTATCGTATTGCCCGAGAGGGCTCCATTGTTGCTGCCAGTCGCAAACTACATATTACTCAATCTACCTTAAGCGACCAACTCAAACAACTGGAAGAATATCTTGGAGCCAAACTCTTTGACAGAAAACCCAGAAAACTTGAATTAAACAGCACCGGCAAATTAACCATGCAGTATGCCGTAGATATTTTTTCAAAAAGTGCTGAAATGGAATTAGTCGTTCGTGCCAATGCTCAAGAAAAAACCAGTTTACTTTGCGTGGGAGTGATTCCCTCCCTACCCAGAAACCATATTTATGACTTCTTAGTGCCATTATGGAAATCACGTAAATACATAATAGTCGTTAAAGAAGCTCGTTTAGAATCACTTATTGCCGCCCTACAAATTAGTGATATGGATGTTATTTTATCCGATGCGCAACACAAAGATCATAATTTTGATTTTCGTAGTACTAAATTAATATCGCAACAAATCATTGCCGTAGCTAGTCCTAAAATGAATCATTTAACAAATAATTTCCCAAAATCTCTTGATGGAGCCCCCTATATTAGCTTTACCGAACACAGTCGACTCAGACCTGAAATCGATACTTTTTTTAAGCGCCATAAGATTTTCCCGCGAACCATTGGCGAAGTCGATGATGTACAACTGGCATCCATAGCGGCTGAAAATGGCCTTGGTTTTGCCATTCTACCGCAACGCGCCGTAGCTACAGCACTCAAAACAAAGAAATTAATCAAGCTAGGAAAACCCATCGGCCTGAATTCAGATATGTGGGCAATCACCAATGGAGCTCCGGATAAAAAAGGCCCCCTTGGCAAGACAATCGAACAGTTTTCAAGTAAAATTAAATCAAATGCCAAGCAAAGATAAAACAACCCCTATTCAGGAACCCGCCACTAAAAAGCCCCCAAAGCAGCCACCATCGCAATCCAACGAAGAAATTATCGAGGAACCTCCGCAGCAAAAAGTACCCGATCAGAAAATGCCGCCATCAAAACAACCCACTGAAATTAAATCTTGTGATTAAGAGATTCCCTTTATTAAAAGCAATTTTATGTTATTCAAACAAGCCAAACGAATCATATTTTTTATAGTGGGCGTGACAATAATTTTATTTGGCATTACACTAATTTTCATACCGGGCCCTGCTATGCTGGTTATCCCAATAGGTATCGGGATACTTTCTAGTGAATTTATTTGGGCACGACGTCTTATTAAAAAAGCAAAACAAGAATTATTGAAAGAAGACTGGCCCAGTGCGCCCAAAGACCAAGCTATAGAAAACAAGCCCTATGAATCAACATTCTCACATAAACAATGAAGCTTTAAAGACTTTAGATTTTTTCTTTGAAGGTGATGATTATTATGCTGCCTTACAGCAAGCTTTTAGGCAGGCACAAAAAACTATTGAAATTGAGATATACAACTGGGCAAGTGACTCACTAGGCATGGAGTTCGCTGACTTACTCTGTAAAAAATCGCGCGAAGGTGTCCTGATACGAGTTATTTATGACGCTTTTGGCTCATTCAATACTTCAAAAGATTTATTCAAAAAGTTAACCGACTCAAAAATAGAATTAAGAGAATTTAACCCACTCTATCACCCAGCTTTTAAGTTAAAGGAACGGAACCATCGCAAATACTTCATTATTGATGAGCAAATGGGTTTTTTGGGTGGCTTTAATATTACTGAGGAGTTCTCTCAGAGACTAAATGGTATGGACTATTGGAGCGACTGCGGAGTCTGCATTCAATTACCTTACCTGATTCAATCACTAAGCAATTTATTTAAAGAAACATGGGATATTACTCAGCAACCAAAACCAAACAAAGTTGATGCGAGAACCACCTTTGATTCCTCACAAGATACCAAGCTTAAAATTATTGCCAGCCGAGGCTGGGAAAACGAAAACCCTTGCCGGGCTGACCTTATCCAGGCCTTTCAAGCCGCAAAGTCACATATTTCACTAACAAGCCCCTACTTTGTACCCGACAAGGGTTTCCTAAAAACTTTAATGGTGGCATCTGTCAATGGGGTAGAAATAAAAATTCTAATCTCACGAGAAAACGACAGCAAAGCCGCATTAGCTGCCTCACAAGCCCTTTATCAGACTTTATTAAAATCAGGCGTTAGAATCTTTGAATTCAAACAACGTATGGTTCACGCTAAATTAGCAGTTGTAGACAATAATTGGTTCACCATTGGAACTTCAAATCTAGATCATTTAAGCTTCTATAATAATTTAGAAATTAATCTCTCTGGGAAGTCTCCTGCCGAAGCTATGTTAATCAATCAGCATTTAGAAGAATTAATTAATAGTGCCGAAGAAATTATACTAGAGCGGTGGTTAAAAAGAGGCATTCTTCAAAAAATAAAAGAAAGATTCTTCTTTCTCTTCAGACGCTCACTTTGACATAAAAACCGTAACAGATTGATTAAGTGAAACAAACACATATATAACTTAAGCCACATGAAACCTAAAACACGTATTAGAAAAACTTCTCAAAAAAACTTAGATAAAACACATCAAGTTTATTTGGTTCCAGGTTTTTTTGGGTTTAACAAGCTGGGCAGCATCAACTATTTTAATCGTGTTAATGAGTTATTGCAAAGCCATCTAGCGAAGCACTCCATCAATTTCGAAATCATTGAAGTTGAAACTCAGCCAACCTCTTCTATCCGACAACGCGCCCTTAGCTTAATGAAAGCCGTCATTGCCCGGCAAGGCCATAAAAGTGCTGGGTTACATTTTATTGGCCACAGTGCTGGTGGTCTTGATATTCGCTTGCTGCTCACCCCAGGTGTTCAGATTGATGAATCTGACTACGAAGCTAAGATTGCACGTAAAACCAAGACGGCTATCACCCTAGAAACCCCTCACTACGGAACACCTTTAGCTAATTTATTCACCGACTTTAGTGGGCGCCATTTAATTTTTCTGATTGGCCTCTTAATGAATAGTATACCCGCGCGCCTATCCACGCTATTGATTAGTAAAGCCTTAGGCCTAGCAACAAAATCAAGCCTGCTCAAAGAAAGTTTAGTTACAAGCCTCTCAGATAGCATCTTCGAAAATATTGACCTCAAAAAAAGCAACAAGATCTGGCGTTTCATCGAAGCTGTTGTTCAAGATCAAGGCGCCCTCATTCAGCTCACACCAGAAGCCATGGATATTTTTAACGCAGCTGTTTCTGATCAAAGTGATATTCAATATTACAGTTTTATAACAGCTGCGCCCCCTCCCAAATTTAATGCGCAGAGCATGAATCTAAGGGGGGCTTACAACCTAAGCAACCGTAGTCTCTACCTTATAGCTAATCTGTTAACACGGCGCAAAAGATCAAACTATTCGTATCCAAAGCTTAGCCCTGCTCTGAAAAAACGCTTTAAGCAAAGATTAACTTTTGAAATTAACTCTAATACGAATGACGGTTTAGTCCCCACCTTAAGCCAACTTTGGTCTCAGGTCCGTAATATTTATGTTGCCGATCATTTAGATGTTGTCGGTCAATTCCGCTCTGACCAACACGCTAATTCCCCACTTACCTGGATGGATAGTGGGGCTCAATTCTCAGAAGAAAATTTCCAACAGCTCTGGAAAGAAATAGCCGACTTAATTATCAAAGTAAGTAATAGATAGCACTTGGTGCTCCTTTTCTGTTCCCAGCTGCATGGCTAGTGGCTCCTTAAAAGGATAAACATGCGATAGGGAAAATAGATCTCAATCCCGGCTTTCTCTAAAGCGTTTTTGTCATTGCAAGCAGGGATGATATAAACGTCATCGCTAAAAATAGGCACTATTTTTTCACTTTTTTTATATTATGCTGCAGCGCATTGTGTGGGCTGTGGACAACTTTTTTTAATCTGCATTCATGCAGATAAACACAGTCAACGCATTGCGACACAGCCGTCGAAAACTGCAATAATCATGCGGTATTTCGCAAACTCCATCAAAAAAATAGTTGTTTTATCAATACTTAATAGCGTAGGTCAAAAAATAGTCCAGGCGCAACATTTAACCAAGAAAGGCGAAATACTTTTCAGTTATGGTTATCATGCACACAGCCAATGCGCTTTTACATGCCGTTATGCCAGGCTACTATGGTAACGCGATTCATCGACAAGCAAACACCGTTTCATTGCCACTACAACCCAACGCGACACCACTCCATTTTTTTCGAGGTATGGTTCATTTTGAACCAGCACCTATTTTTTTACAAACCTTACAAGCAGGTGGCCTTGAGCCGCGCGTATTCCGTTACAGCCCTGCAGCTGAGAAAAATAGAATGCGACAATGGCCTGATAATACAGCTGATGCGCTACGACATTTCATTGAATCTCCGGAAGAGATTGGCAGAAACCCCATCTTTGCAGGTCATTCAGCGGGCGGCTTTACAGTGTTTACACTGGGGGCCTTAGCAAAAGGTGGTAACATTGATGCGATTCGTCGCACTATTCCAGGCGCCGGCGCCATCCGTCATCAAGACCTCTTAGAATTAGCGCATAATTTAAGTACGGCGACTTTTCTAGGCATTGCCAGCCCATTAAATGGTATTGAATTTAAACGCACCGAAGATATTGTCCATCGTGCTGTTTTACGCCATCAGAACCCAACACTCACCCGAGCATTGAGTCGTCCTTTCCTGGAGCAATATTACGAAGGATTGGGACTACACCCCAATAATGTGATGGATGGGACTCTCGTCAGCAAAGCCGCCCCTTTTGCGAAGGTTCGCTCGCTAAAGGATTATTTACTACATGGTATCGTCCAAGGTGGCATGCGCTTTTTAAGAATCTCTCTGGTAAGGTCAGGAACTCAAGGTCAAGATGCCATTGTACCCACAGAATCTGCATGGCTAGAAATAGCCCGACAAATAGAGGTTTCAATGAATCACACGCAAATTGTTGAAGAACCTTTAGCCGCGCATAGCTTGCTAGCTCTCATCGAAAGCGCTGCCACCGCTCTCTATCATCCTGAATATGAACCAGCACCAGATACGGAAACAGACCCGGAATCTGTTCGCGCCGCCTCCTAATCGGAAGGTCTTAAATACAGCTTATAAAAAGGTTTAAGCCATCGCTTATTCATGCTAGGTACTTTAAACAAATGAACATTGATACCGCCAGTGACCGTACTATCCGCGCCTGCCTATTAATTATTGCGACCATAGCTGTCACCGTCGCATTAATTTACACGCGCGATATTCTTGTACCCTTTGTCATCGCCTTATTTTGGTATGCCCTCCTCACACCCATTATTTTGTGGCTACAAACACGTTGGAAATTACCCCGCAGTCTCTCTTTAATACTAACGGCCTTATTCTTCTTAGCCATTTCCGCGTTGTTATTTTTCTTGGTTTCATCATCACTACAAAAATTTCTACAGAGCGCTAATACTTATCGTGACCAGATGTTAGTCGCCATAGAATGGTCTAGTGATAAAGCCGTTGAGTGGGGACTTCCCATTGATCGCTCACTACTGAACGAGGGCTTAAAAAAACTTCCTGTACTGCAATGGGTACAGACCCTGACTACCGAACTCGTCAGGTTAGCGGGCAGCACAACTCTCGTCATTATTTTTGTCTTGTTCTTATTAACCGGCGAACCTAGCTCTAAATCTGCTGATAGCTTTGTTAATCAAATTATTAGCAAAGTCTCTCGTTTTGTCGCCACAAAATCATTGATTTCGCTGATTACGGGCATACTGGTGGGGGTTATCTTAGTCATTGGGCGCATTGAATTAGTATTTATGTTTGCAGCCCTCACCGTACTATTAAACTTTATTCCTAACGTGGGTTCTTTATTAGCTACCTTACTCCCCTTACCGATTATCTTGCTGCAATATGGCATTAGCTGGCAGATGTTTGTTATCATTGGCTTACTTGGCACAACACAATTTTTATTAGGCAACATCTTAGAACCCAAGATCATGGGCGAAAGTCTCGATTTACATCCAGTCACCATTTTACTCTTTTTAATGTTTTGGGGCTTAGTCTGGGGAATTGCGGGAATGTTCTTGGCCGTTCCGATTACGGCAGTCCTTAAAATAATTTTAAATCGTATCAAGTCAGCACGTCCCTTAGCCGAACTGATGGCAGGACGTTTATCCATTGGTTAATCAAGTCAATAAATAGTTTACTTCTTTAATTAAAAACTATTGCCCACGCCCCTTCCCTGAATCAGTGATTTCAACGAGTGCCTTCGGATAAGGTCTAAAATAGAGCTGACTCTTCAAATACTCTTCATTAAAGCGTGCTATCCAAGACTGTAAAATAGCAATGGGATGACTTAAAGGCACCGTATTTTCTCGATAATCAACTAATAGCTCTAAAAAATGCTGCTTTTCACCTTTGCTCAAACCCTTAGAAAAATAACCAAAGCCATGCATGAGAACATTAATATGGCTGTTGTAACGTGCCATTTGCTTTAATGAATCCA
>JAJFLM010000442.1 GCA_021772655.1 Deltaproteobacteria bacterium | reverse complement strand
GTGGTTAAGTACTTGAGCAATTGAAAAGCATCAATTTCGGGAGGGCGATGATCGGTGAGGATCATCGTGTAGCTGCTTTGAGCCATAATTTCGAAGGCTTCTTGCGTAGAGCGGCAGAAATGCAGCCGACGAGAATGGCCGCTTTGCGCTAAATTTTCTTCTAAGATGCGGCCGTCTTCGACGCTATCGTCAATGACGAGAATAGCGATATCTTGGGAGAGCACATTAAGAAAGATAACCTGCTTCTCAATCCTGAGCAAGTTTCTTTCGCTGGCTTTCCTTGCTTTACCTTCTGAGTGTCACGATTTAAGATCTGGACTAGTTTATGCGGCCAACGGGTTTATTCATCAAGATCTTCATCAGCGTACTCTTAAGTACGGCTGTTTTTTCGACCAGGGCTCAGGCACGGCCTCCTCAGTTGGCACCTGCCAGGCAAGAAGCGACTCAGCAGATTCAGCAATTATTATTCCAACGTCAGTATGCGGAAGCCGAGCAAAAGATTCGTCATTATCAACAGCAATGGCCCGATGATGTGATGGGCGATTTTGGGATGATGATGTTGTACCAGCTAAAAAACTTTGAGAATTTTGACCAACGTTATGCTGGCCAGTATCTTAAGTGGCATGAGTTGGGTCGGAAGAAGGCTGTCGATATTTTGGAGAATGGCCAGTCGAGTGCTTGGGATTTGTTTGTTGCTAGCGGAGTTTTAGCCCTGTCCGGTTTTCATCGCTTAAATTCTGGGAAAACGATGCGGGCTTTGCGTGATGGGTCGATGGCGATTAATGCTTTGAAAAAGGCTCAGAAAAAAGCCCCAGGCTGGGCGGACCCCTCTTTGGGTTTGGGGCTTTATGATTATTGGCGTAGTGTGTTTACCAAGCGTTGGACTTTCCTGCCTTTTTTCCCGGATAAACGTGCGAGCGGTATAAAAGATTTAGAGTTAGTGGCGGCTAAAGGGGTTTATGTCCGTGAACTCGCCCAGGGTGCTTTGGCTTGGGTTTATTATAACGAAGAAAAAACGGCGGCGGCGCAGCGTTTGAATCAGCCTTTGTTGCAGCGTTATCCACGCAACATAGTGATTCGTTTATTAGCGGCGCACATTGCTTATAAACAAAAACATTATCAGCAAGCGGAGCAGCATTATCAGACAATTTTGCGGCAAGAGCCACGTTTAAGTAAGGTTCATTTCTATTTGGCGCGTTTGTATCTGGACCGTGCTAAAAGTATTCTGAATACTCAGAAGAAATCAGGTGAGATCAGCCCTGAGGTACGTCAAGACTTAGAGCAAGCGATTGCTCAAGTATCTCGTTATCTCAAGGTGGATGCGAAGGCTAAAAAACAGTGGCGCGGACTTGCGTATACCTTATGGGGAGAGTCGCTGTATCAATTGCAACAATGGGATGAAGCGGAGGCCAAATTTAAGTTGGCTTTGAAACAAGATTATTCATTAAGCCTGCCAAAAAAACGCCTCAGAATCCTCCGAAATCGGCCTGCCGCCTGATTTTGCGTCCTCAGTTGATTCTGTTCATATAGTACTTGCACTCAATAACTGCCTTGCTATGATGGCAGCTTATGGGCATTTCCATTGTTCAAAAAAGTGATCTGACTAAGAAAAAGACCAATAGCAAGACCGCTCTCGTACTTGCAGGCGGCGCTGTCACCGGTGGTACCTTTAAGGTGGGTGGCTTGAAAGCGCTGAATAATTTCATGGTCAATCAAAAGGTCACGGATTTTGATTTGTATGTGGGCTTATCTGCGGGGAGTTTCTTGGCCGCACCCCTTGCCGGTGGGATCAGTCCTGAAGAAATTTTAAAAAGCCTTGATGGTTCTTCACGTTATTTTAAGCAGCTTTCTCCCATGCATATGTATCAGCCTAACTGGAAGGAATTTATTACGCGTCCAGTCAGTTATTTGTATCGGCGCACAACATTTTTGCCAGGCATTATGTATGATGTGGCGCGCTCTTTTCCGCTGATTAAATCTGAACTCAAGAAAAAGATGATGAATCTGGTCGCTCAGCCAACATATTCTAATCTAGAAGATTTGTTAGAGCCTTTAGCGAAGGTGATTTATACCAGTCGTAGTATGCCAAACCTGGCCGAGGCTATCCCAGGTGGGTTATTTGATAACCGCCCCTTAGAACATTACATCCGCGAGAACATGGAGCGGAATCATCTATCCAATAATTTTAAAGTTTTAAAACGACTCCGTAAAAAAAGCCTTTATATCGTTGCGACGAATTTAGATACGGCGGGTTATGAAGTTTTTGGCCCCGATGAAAAAAGTGATGTTACTATTAGTGAGGCTGTATGGGCATCAACGGCGATTCCAGGGTTTTACAAGCCAGTGCGCTTAAATGGTGTAGATTATGTGGATGGGCAAGTGCGGCGCACTGCTAATATTGACGTGGCTATTAGTAAAGGGGCAGATTTAGTAGTTTGTTATAACCCTTTTAGACCTTTTAATAATGATTTGGTATTGGAGTATCTCCGAGAAGAAAAACGTTATGTGACTAAAGGGAAGCGGTTATCAGAATTAGGTCTGTTTATGGTGCTGAATCAGGCCATGCGCTCTTTATTTCATACTCGTTTAAAATATACTTTAGACCATTATGAAAAAGATCCTAATTTTAAGGGTGATATTATTTTGATTGAACCCAAGGCTGATGATGCCCTGTTTTTTGAGATCAATCCTTTGGCATTCTGGCAGCGGGCTAAGGCGGCAACCTGTGGATTTAACTCCGTACGTGAATCTATTAATCGCCATTATGATCCTGTTTCAAAGATTTTTTCAGCTTACGGTATTGAATTAAGTCATGAGCAAGTTGATGAAGATTATTCCAAAATTATTAAGAATAGAGACGATAAGAAAACCATGGAAGTTCTCGAGTCTGAGTCTCCTCGAAAAAAATTCCGATTGGTCCGCGGACGCGCGGCCTCTTAACTGAGTGAAAGCATTTTCGATATGAAAATTCATTCGGTTGCTGAGCTTACTCAAAATATCAAAGCTTTGCTCGAAGACAATTATCCAGATGTATGGGTGAGCGGTGAGATCTCTAATTTTAAAGCCCATCATAATGGGCATTTTTATTTCAACTTAAAAGATAAGTCAGCACGTTTGTCGGCGGTGATGTTTCGCGGTAATAATCAGTTGCTGCGATTCAAGCCAGAAGAGGGCATGGAAGTTGTATGTCATGGTCGTGTCACGGTGTATGCGCCCTATGGTAATTATCAATTGATGGTCAACGCGATGGAGCCGCAGGGTTTGGGTGCGCTCCAGCTAGCCTTTGAACAATTAAAAAAGCAATTGGCTAAAGAAGGATTGTTTGATGAGTCACGTAAACAGGCTTTGCCGCGTTTTCCACGTTGCTTAGGTGTGGTGACTTCGCCTTCCGGAGCGGCGGTGCGTGATATCATTCGGGTGGCGACGCGTCGTTATCCAGGAATTAAAATTTTAGTTGTTCCGACAGCGGTACAGGGTGAGGGAGCTGCGTCGCAAATTGCGGCTGCCATTGAGCGCCTCAATCAACTGGGCACGGTGGATGTTATTATTGCGGGGCGTGGGGGCGGTTCCATTGAAGATTTATGGGCCTTCAATGAGGAAGTTGTGGCCCGTGCGATAGCAGCGTCTGAAATCCCTGTTATTTCCGCAGTCGGTCATGAAACTGACTTTACGATTGCTGATTTTGTGGCCGACTTACGTGCGGCGACACCATCGGCCGCTGCAGAAGAGGCAGTGCCGAGTCAAGAAGAATGGGCTTATACGGTGGCGCAATGGCGGTATCGTTTAGCACGTAGCATGCAGCAAGTATTAATCCGCAAGACGGAACAGTTGACGCAGTGGCGCCAACGTTTGACGAGTCCTGGGCAGCGTTTGGAAGAATGGATGTTACGCCTAGATGAATTAACTATGCGAGCTCAGCGTGCGGTAGTGCATAGTTTGCACTATCGGTATTTGCACCATGAACGTCTGATGGGGTCGTTAAAAAATTTGAATCCACTGACAATTTTAGACCGTGGTTATGCGGTCGTGACACCTGCCGGTAGTAGCCAACCACTGACAGCGGCTCGGGATACCAAATCAGGGGATGCTATTGAAATTCGTTTGGCGGATGGGCGATTGGCTGCTGAGGTTAAAAGATCGTTATCCTAGCACCGAGTTATGCTTGTCATTGCGAGGAGTAAGGGCGACGCGGTAATCTCCCGGTTTCACTTGATATCGTGAGATCACCACGCCCGATGGGCTCGCGATGATGCGCAGATAGAACCTATTTGACTCCCTTTTGCCCACAGCGTAAAGACCAATGCCATGGCAGCAAAAAGTACTAAAGCAGAGCCTTTTGAAAAGGCGATTGAAAAATTAGAAAAAGTCGTCACTGATCTGGAATCAGGGGATCTTTCTTTGGAACAATCTATTAAAGCCTTTGAAGCGGGGACCAAGTTGGCTTCGCAATGTGAAGCGCAATTGCAGATGGCTCAGCAAAAAGTTGAATTATTATTGGGGGATAAAACGGAACCGTTCCCTTGGGAAGAAGACGATGGTTGATTTATCTGCTTACTTAAAGCCACGCCAAGAATTAATGAATCGTTATCTTGCGGAGCGTGTGCCTGCTGAGGCGCCTCCAGCGGGTTTATTATTTGAAGCGATGAATTATAGTTTATGTGCGGGCGGTAAACGATTGCGCCCCGTATTGGTATTAGCGGCTTGGGAAGCGTGTAGGGGCGTATTGCAATACGCCCCTACGGAGCTACTACCTAAATACCCACCGGCTGTATTGGCAGCCGCTTGTGCTTTGGAAATGATTCATACCTATTCTTTGATTCATGATGATTTGCCCGCCATGGATGATGATGATTTACGACGCGGAAAAGCGACCTGCCACAAAGCCTATGATGAGGCGACGGCGATTCTTGCGGGGGATGCTTTGTTGACGGAAGCCTTTAATATTTTAGCGACGTCTTCTACTGACAATGCCCAGGCCTTGCTGGAAGTGATTGCGGATATTGCCAAGGCCTCAGGTGCTCAAGGGATGGCTGGTGGACAAGTTTTGGATTTACAAGCCGAAGGCCGGACGATTAGTGCCGATGAGCTAGAGACCTTACATCGCTATAAAACAGGCTGCCTTTTGCAGGTGTCTTGTGTTGTCGGTGCTAAGCTGGCTGGGGCGACGACCGCTCAGTTAGAGGCTTTATCAATTTATGGTCAGAATATTGGGCTGGCGTTCCAAATAGCCGATGACATTTTAGATGTTGAAGGTGGCACCGAGGAGCTTGGTAAAACCGCTGGGGCCGATGCGGCTCATGATAAAAATACGTATCCTTCTTTGTTAGGGCTGGAAGCGTCTAAGCAAAAAGAGCATGCTCTCATTGAAGAGGCCATTGAAACTTTAGCTGGTTTTGGGGCGGCGGGCGAACCTCTTCAGGCGATTGCGAGTTATATTATTGCTAGGAAATCCTAAGATGAAGTCAGTTACGCAGACCATTCCCTTATCGAGTCAGCAGCCCATCGAGATTATTAATATTACGGAAGCCATTAAAGAGTTTGTGGCGACCAGTGATATTCAAACAGGAATCTTACATGTGGGGAGTGCGCATACCACGATGGGTGTGGCCATTAACGAAGAGTGTGAGAAGCTACGGATAGATATGCTTGAATTCTTTAAGCAAATAGCACCACCAGAAAAAGCTTATGAACATAATAAAGTAGCGGTTGATGGTCGGCCCAATGCGCACAGCCATTTGCTGTCATTGATGGTGCCGTCCAATCAGAGTTTGGTCGTTAAAGCGGGTGAGTTGCAGTTGGGAACTTGGCAGTCCTTGTTTGCGATTGAGTTAGATGGGCCACGCCCTGAACGCAAGATTCAGTTAACTTTACTGGGAGTGTAGGGCGATCCTTGTGATCGCCCGTAGGTGATTTGAATTTAGGGCGAATACAAGCTTCGCTCCTACAAAATATGTTATCCAAACAAGACATTGCTGGTTTTTTTGCTGCTGAAGCGGAACTTAATTTAGCCGATTACGCTATCTTCGAATACATCTTTGAGTGTGCGGAGGATCCTGAATTAGCAGCCGCCTCACTCTGTTGTGAGCAAAGCACAGCGCAATGGAAGCGCCCCGGTGTTGATGAGGATTTTCGCCCAGAATATGGTGCTAAGGTTATTTCTTTAGAAGATTGTAGGGGCGGGTCTCCGAGTCCGCCTGGGACTAAGAGTTATCGTGTGCGCGTCGCCCACCCCCATAAAAACTTTGGACCCCGGATCCCTAATTTATTATCAGCGGCCGCTGGTGAAGGCCCATTTTACTGCCCGGGGATTGAGCGGATTAAATGGATTGATTTTGAATTGCCAGCGTCCTTTCTCAATCAATTTGAAGGCCCACAATTTGGTTTGGCGGGAGTACGTGAACGCTTAAAAGTTTATGAGAGACCAATTTTCTTTGGGGTGGTGAAACCTAATATTGGCTTACCGCCAGAAGATTTTGCCGCCATTGCGTACCAAAGCTGGCAAGGCGGTTTAGATATTGCCAAAGATGATGAGATGCTGGCGGACACGACCTGGTCTCCTTTAGTGGAGCGTACTCAGCGGGCGGTCAGCGCCAGTCAACAAGCGGCTAAGGAAACCGGTACCCCTAAATTTTTTCTCCCTAATATTACCGATGAAGTGGATCTGATCCCAGAGCTCTACCAACAAGTGAAAGCTGTGGGAGCGCCGATGGTGATGATTAATAGTATTTTTACAGGCTATAGTAGTTTACGTGCGTTGCGCCGTTATGCGGAGGTACCGATCGTAAGTCATTTTACAGGTACGGCGGTATTTTCGCGTTTGCCTCATTACGGTATTAGTTCGTTGGTGGCGACTAAGTTGCAGCGCCTGGCAGGTGCGGATGTGATTATCATGGCGGGCTTCGGGGAGCGCATGGGTTGTTCTGACGAAGAAGTGCAGGCCAATGTGGCTTTTTGTTTGCAGGAATGGGGAGATTTGAAGCCCGTTTTGCCGGTGCCTGGCGGGAGCGACAGTGCGGAAACTTTACCCTTAGTCTTTGAGAAAATCCGTCACGCTGATTTTGGCTTTATCTGTGGACGTGGGGTTTACGGACACCCTAAGGGCCCGGCGGCGGGTGCTGCGAGTTTGCATGAGGCTTGGGATAAGATTGCTGTAAAGTTATCATAGCTTGTAGGAGAGGCCGCTGTGTCTGAAAAAATTCGCCTCGATATTTGGCTCAATGAAAATGATTTAGCCCCGTCACGTCAACGCGCGCAGTCTTTGATTGCGGCGGGTTTGGTATTAGTCAATGACCAGCCTGCCAAGAGTGCGGCACAAACTATTTCAGCTGAGGATCAGGTGCGCCTTAAGGGGCCAGATCATCCCTATGTGAGTCGTGGTGGTTTGAAGTTAGCGGCGGCTTTAACAGAATTTTCGATTCCTGTGACCGAGGCGGTGGCCATTGATATTGGCGCGTCAACAGGGGGATTTACGGATTGTTTACTGCAGCAGGGTGCCAAAAAAGTATATGCCGTGGATGTGGGTTATGGACAGCTGGATTGGAAGCTGCGGCAAGATGAGCGGGTGGTCTGTATTGAGCGGACCAATGCACGTTATTGGGATGCCGCGCCGGTGCAAGAAGCGGTGACGATTATTACGGCCGATGTTTCATTTATATCTCTAGAAAAAGTTTTATTGCCATTATTTGGGGTTTTAGCCCCTAAATTGGCGATCCCAGCCTATTTATGTACTCTCATTAAACCTCAATTTGAAGCCGAACGTGCTGAAATTAAAGGAGGGGTGGTGACGGATG
>JAJFLM010000441.1 GCA_021772655.1 Deltaproteobacteria bacterium | reverse complement strand
TTCCTTTGGCCGTGATTGTTAATGAAGGCAGCGCCTCGGCTTCTGAAATTCTCGCCGGTGCGCTGCAAGCTCATGGGCGTGCCATCGTACTAGGCAACCAAACCTTTGGTAAAGGCACCGTCCAAACTTTATACGATCTTAAAGATGGTTCTGCATTGAAGCTGACCATTGCTAAGTACTTAGCTGCCGGCACTGAAGATGTACAAGCGACCGGAATCACCCCAAATGTATTGATGACACCTCTGAAGGTCTCAGCAGAACGCATTGATTTAGTCGCCAACAAAGCACATCGCGAAAATGATCTGGAGCACGGATTTAAAAAGAAAAACAGCAGCAACAGCACTGAAGCTCAATTTAAGCTGCCTTATTTTAAAGAATCTAAAGAAACCGAAGAGAATGTATCTGGGACAGTGAAGATTGAGCACGACTACCCTGTCACCCTGGCCACACGTCTTCTAGTTGCCGAAGCACAACCCACTTTGGCCGCACAACTTAATACCATTGAAAAACTGCTGACTGACTTACAAGCAGAACAAGACACCCACATTGTCGCGGCTTTCAAAAACCAAAAAATTGATTGGAGTCTGCCTGCCGCAAACAGTGCTACCGGACCAGCAAAGATTGAGTCCAACTATTGGTTAACTATAGACGATAAAAAGGTCACTCAAGCTACCGCTGGCGAAGAAATGTTTTTACATGTCCAAGTCAAGAATGTGGGCGAGCAAGCTTTGCATCGCATATTAGGTATTACCTCTAGCAAGAACCCCTTGCTCAACGACTTAGAATTGGCCTTCGGAAAAATTAACCCGGGAGAAACCCAGACGGCGAAAGTAAAAATTACATTGCCCGCAATTGCTTCCAATCAACAAGTGCCCATTGAAATGTCATTTCAAGATCACAGTCAAAAAAGTTTTAGTGAATTGATCATACCCCTAGAGATTCATGAACCTGCGCAGCCTCGCTTCCAATACTCATGGCACCTCAGCAACAATCAGCCTCTCAAACATGACGAAGATATCGATCTTATCTTTTCGATCAAAAATATTGGCGAAGGCGCCGCTGAGAAGGCTGTACTTAATTTGTCCAATAAAGAAGGCAGTCATATCTTTCTCAAAAAAGGACGGGTCGATATTAAAGCGCTAGCGCCTGGGGCCTCAATAGAAGCCAAAGCCACCGTGCGCTTTAATGGGGAATCAGATATCAACAGCTCACGATTGAATGTTTCCATTGAAGACCCAGAAACAGGCTATGCACTCCGTGACACCCTCAGCTTTAACAGTGACCTCAAAGCACTCTCACCCGCACAACGTGAAAAACAAATGGCTCCAACCCTCGCGGTCCAACTTCCAGAGCGACCCTATTGGAGTGAAGCCAAAAAATATTCTTTCTCTGGCACCGCCACGGATGACGACCGTATTAAGGAGATTTATATCTTCTCTAATTATAATAAAGTCTATTACCGGGCCATGAAACCCACTGAAGGTAAGAACGTCCCCTTTAATCTTGAAATTACCTTAGAAGATGGACCTAACCGCATTACGGTGTTAGCCAAAGATGCTCAAAACTTAGTGAGCCGTGAACGATGGATTGTTTGGAAACCGGAATAAACGCGCATGGATATTTTTGAACACTCTGAGGCCCTAAGCGATCCGTTCAGAGCTTCCATTCTTACCTTAGGGGTCTTTGATGGTGTCCATTTAGGTCATCAACAATTAGTGAAACAATGTGTTGATCGCGCTCACAAGAAAAACCTCCCGGCACTCGCCTATACGTTTGACCCTCACCCAGTCAAAATTCTTTTTCCCGAGGCCTGTCCTCAATTATTACAAACCCGTGAACAGAAGCTGGCGTGCTTAGAAAGCCTTGGCATTGATATCATTGTCGTCGAGCCTTTTACAAAAGAATTTAGCCAATATAGCGCCAACAGCTTTTTTAAAGAAATCCTTCAAAGCCGCTTACATGCCCAAGAAATTATTGTCGGCTATGACTTCACCTTTGGCGCGGCTCGCAAAGGCACGACTCAAGTACTCTCTCAATTGGGTCGTACTGCAAATATTCCCGTTCATGTTATGGACGCTTTTTTTGTAGGCGATCACCTTGTTTCCAGCACAGTTATCCGACAGCAAGTACAGGCAGGTCATATCGCAGTGGCGAGCACTTTACTAGGCCGCCCCTTTCAACTCAGTGGCAAAGTAATTGATGGAGATGGGATGGGGCAACAATTAGGATTTGCTACCGCCAACCTCCAAGCCTTCAACGAATTAATTCCTGCTCACGGCGTTTATGCGACGACAACCCACGTGAACAATCAAAAATATATCAGCCTCACTAACATTGGGGTCCGCCCCACATTTAACGGCACAGAACAACGTATTGAAACCCACCTCCTTAATTTTGATCAAAATATTCGTGGACAAACTATCTCAGTAGATTTTCTTGAATGTCTGCGTGAAGAAAAGAAATTTTCAAGTCCAGAGGAGTTAGTTGCTCAAATCCACCAAGATATTGAAACCGCCCAAAAATATTTTCAGGAGCATCCAGCATGACCCAACAGCTCGGAGTGATTGGCGACCCTATCAAACATTCATTGTCACCACACATGCAGCAAGCAGCTATTGCAGCCGCCGCTTTAGATGCGACCTATCAAGCCATTCATGTCACCGTTAATGACTTAGCTAACTTTGTAGTAAGAGCTAAGCAAGCCGGCTATCGCGGCTTTAATATTACCCTGCCCCATAAAACAGCGATCATGGAATTTTTAGATGATTTAAGTCCCGCTGCACAAAATATTGGTGCGGTTAATACAGTCATTATAGAATCCGGACGTGCTTTAGGAGACAACACAGATGGTTTAGGCTATATCACCTCATTAGCTGAAGACGCTAAGTGGGAGGCAAAAGATAAAACCGTTACCCTCCTTGGAGCCGGCGGCGCGGCGCGTGCTGTCGCCTATGCCTTACTTGATAGTGGTGCTAACCAAGTATGCCTCATCAATCGCACTATCGAAAAAGCCGAACAACTTTGTGCAAATCTTGAAAACCTCTTCCCAAAGAAAATTACTTATAGTGAGTGGACGGAAAGCACCTTAATGGAACGCTTTGCCATTTCAGATTTAATCGTTAACTCAACATCAGTTGGGCTTAATAAGAGTCGCTTTGACTTATTGCCACTGGAAAGTAGCCCACAACATTGCTTGATATCTGACTTGGTTTACACACCACGTATCACACCCTTGCTACAAAGCGCCAAGGACTTGCAACGCCCCATCCATGAAGGCTTAGGCATGTTGCTCTATCAAGGTGCCGCCGCATTTGAGCTATGGTTTCACCAAAAACCTAATATTAAAGTTATGAAAATAGCCTTAGAACAGGCTTTAGAAAATTAAGCGGCTACGGCTTCGTGATCGGCATCGCCGTCATCTGCTTGTGCTAGCATGGGTTCTTCATGTTGCTCATCAGACGGCTGTCCATCACGACCTGAGCCCGATCCGTCGCGATCGCTATTTGGATGATCACTCGGATTCCCTTGGCCTCCCGTACCATTGATACGGTGACCACTAGCAGTTCTCTGTCCGTCTAACACATGAGCTGTTGTTCCAGTCAATTGACGGCCAGCAAGGTTTAAGCCTGGCAAGAAAGTAGCGACACTATGAGCACCGGCTAGAGCTTGAGCCATCGGATCCATACCGGGTTCCATGGGCTCATCGAATGAACCAAACAAGCTGGTCATCCCGGAACCAAAAAGCCCGCGACCTGTCATCGCCGCTAAAATAAACTGACCCATATGAGCACGACGTCTTGTGCCGCGCAGTGATGGTGCCGTAGTTCCTAGTGCAGAGTCTGTAGAACCACTATCTGTCACCTCAATCGGAGTGCCGGCGGCTAAAACAATCGGTGAGGCATGATCGCTTGCACCAGGAACATCTTCACCAACCGCATAAGATAAACTCGTGAATTGTGGGCTATGCGTTCCAGCAGCCACTGGAATTAATTGACCCGGATGCGCTTGATCAGAAGAAGCGGCTACAGGACTTAACCCAACAGCGGCCAAGGCAGACGTATCATAAGGTAATAAACCAGGGGTATTTACAGACGCCGTTGTCGCTCCAGCGGGGAGCGGATCAGCCGCAGGGTTTTCATTGCCTGGATGAGAGGTATCTACCGCCATAGCAATACCCATAAAAGCCGCATAGGCTGCTTGAGCTGAAGGGACGGGCAATGGAAGACCAACCGTATACTGTAAACCATTTAAAACCAGCTGAGTCAGGTCAATAGTAGGTTCAGGCTGAACCCCAGGGCCTACATTGGACGCGGTTCCCATATAGCCATGAGATTCTTCTGCATTATCAGAGTCATGGTTTGTTGGTTCCGGCCAGCTATGATTTGAAATACGTTGTGCTAAAGCCTGGTCAGCAGGATCTTCTGAATGGGCCAAGCTGTTTACATAAGCTTGACCTTCGGGAGTACTGATAAAGTTACTGGTTTCTTGAGCCACCGCCGAACGAACTTCAGGAGCAATCCCATCACCGTCACTGCCTTCAACAATATCCATCGCCATTTGCATGGCAGGGCGACGTGAATATGGATTTGCGATAACCGAACGAACAAAAACACGCGCTTGATTTAGCTCTTGAGCATCAGCAGGATTCACCTGTTCTAAACGATGGCGTGAAGACAATTGACCTTCACCGGTCATTTCGCCAGCGCGGGCTAATAATTCCTGTGCCTGCTCTTCGGTCATACAGCCCGGATTATTGGCTAAAAATTCTTCTAATTGCGCTCGAGCGCGCATTTGACGGGCATTGGTCCCTTCAGGATCTAAAGTACCTTCCGTACACACTTGGTTTTCTGGATCATTGACTTCTAAACCATCCAAGCCCTGAGCCGTATCTTCACCACAGGTCTCCATAACCTGGCCACGCACCACTGGGG
>JAJFLM010000045.1 GCA_021772655.1 Deltaproteobacteria bacterium | reverse complement strand
ATACTCCTGGTGGTTTGCTAGAATCGACGCGTGGCATTGTCAAAGACATCATGGCTTCAGAAGTACCGGTAATTGTTTACGTGAGCCCCTCAGGAAGTCGCGCAGGTTCGGCAGGTGTGTTTATTACGTTAGCAGCTCATGTGGCTGCAATGGCGCCATCAACTAATATTGGGGCCGCTCATCCTGTTAATGTAGGTGGGGGCGCTCCTGGCCAACCGAGTAAAAAATCAGAGCCCGGTTTGCGTGACGTATTGCGTGATCTCAAGAATAAGGGGAAGGCTAAGAAATCGTCAGAGCCCCAACAAGAACCCTCTTCAGCAGATCCCATGAGAGATAAAGTTTTAAATGACACCTTGGCTTGGGTGAAAGGTATTGCCGAGCAACGTGGTCGCAATGCTAGTTGGGCCATGAAATCCGTTAAGGAAAGTGCGTCGATTACAGCTGAAGCGGCCTTAAAACAACAGGTGATCGATATTACGGCCGAAAATACAGCTGATTTATTACGCCAAGCCGATGGCCGTAAGGTCAAACTACCTTCAGGCTCACGCACTCTGAAAACGGCAGGTTTGCCAGTACAGGTAAAGCCCTTGAGTCAGAGTCAGCGTTTGTTAGGTATTTTGATCAATCCCAATGTTGCTTATATTTTGATGATGTTGGGTTTTTACGGGCTTTTATTTGAGATCACTCACCCCGGTTCCTGGATCCCGGGGATTGTTGGCTTAATCTGTTTGATCCTGGCCTTTTATTCTTTTCAAACGATTCCTACAAATATTGCTGGCTTAGCGCTGATTGTCATTGCTGTTTTACTATTTGTGGCGGAGGCTTTTGTCACAAGTTTTGGATTGCTGACCTTAGGAGGCGTGGTGGCGATGTTTTTAGGTTCACTCTTCTTAATCGATTCTCCCTTTGAAATGATGCAAGTTTCTTTAAGTATTATTTTCCCAGTTGTATTGGCCTCAGCGGTTATCGCGATCTTTTTAGTGAGTCTGGTTGTCAAGTCACAGCGGCATCAGGTCAGTACAGGTATTGAAGGTCTGCTTGGTGAAGTAGCCGTAGCGGACACAGATATTGATCCTGCCGGTAAAATATTTATTAAAGGTGAATATTGGAATGCCCATAGTGAAAGCCCCATTAAACAGGGGGACTCAGTTAAAATAACTGAGGTCGATGGGATGAATGTAAAGGTTACCAAAGCGTAAAAGACTATCCGATTTAAAGGAGGTATTTAAATGAGTTTTTCCATGATTATGATTGTGCTGATCGGTCTCTATTTGATGAGCTCTGTTAAAATTTTAAGGGAGTATGAACGGGGAGTTATTTTTCGACTCGGGCGTGCTTTAGCAAAACCTAAAGGCCCCGGCATTATTTTTGTTTTTGCTCCCATCGATCGGATGGTGCGGGTGAGTCTGCGGGTTCAAGTTTTTGATATCCCTCCACAGGATATTATTACACGCGACAATGTATCAGCGAATGTGAATGCCGTGGTTTATTTCCGTGTGCTGGACCCTATTAAATCGGTCGTAGAAGTCGAAGATTTCTTTTATGCGACGTCTCAAATGGCACAGACAACCATCCGTAGTGTCATCGGGGAAGCTGAGTTGGATGACTTATTGTCAGAGCGCGATAAGTTGAATCATAAGGCACAGGATATTCTTGATAAGCAAACCGACCCCTGGGGTGTCAAAGTCTCTAATGTTGAAGTGAAACATGTGGAAATTCCACAAGGGATGCAACGTGCTATGGCCCGTCAGGCAGAGGCGGAACGTGATCGTCGTGCGAAGATCATTAGTGCTGAAGGGGAGTATCAATCTTCTGAAAAACTTGTGCTGACCGCGCAGCAAATGGAAAAGCACCCGATTTCCTTACAGTTACGTTATTTGCAGACTCTGTTGGAGATAGGAACAGAACATAATACCACAACATTGTTCCCCATCCCGATTGATGTGTTTCAACACTTTACAGCAAAGAAAGATTAATATTGCTGGGGGCGGCCAGGAGGTCGCCCCTTAGGCAACGTTTGTTTTCATGAGTTTGATAAACTCATCTACAAGCCTTGGGTCCCACTGACCAAAATCTTTTTCTTTCACAAAAATTTCTAAAGCATCTTTTGGATGGATGCCTTTGCGATAAGGGCGATTGGTCGTCATGGCATCATAGCTGTCGGCAATGGAGGCAATGCGTGCGGGTAGGGGGATTTCATCTCCAGCAATACAATCAGGGTAGCCACCGCCTTCAAAACGTTCATGATGATTTCTAATGACTGAAAGTGTCGGAGATAAAGAATGGAGGCGGCAACAAATTTCATAGCCGCGGACGGGATGCTCTTTGATATGATCCAGTTCTTCTGTGGTCAGACGGCCTTCTTTTAAAAGGACGCTTTCACGGATACCAATTTTGCCTATGTCATGGAGAAGCGCCCCCTTGCGGATGATATTAACTTCTCGATGTGAGAGGCCAATTGCTTCGGCAAGATCTCCTGAATAAATAGAGACGCGCTCTGAATGCCCGCGGGTATAATTATCTTTGGCTTCCAACGCTTGAGCTAAGGCAAAAAGAATATTTTCACTGGTATCTAAGTCGTCATGCAACTCTTTAAGGCGCAGTAAGCTTTTAACTCGAGTAACGAGTTCTAGTTTATTATAAGGTTTGATGAGAAAGTCATCGGCACCAATTTCAATGGCTTTGAGCTTATCCTGCAATTCCCGTAAGGCCGTGACGATGATGACCGGGATGAACCAGGTGTTCTTATCTTTTT
>JAJFLM010000440.1 GCA_021772655.1 Deltaproteobacteria bacterium | reverse complement strand
GCAAGTAGAGCGAAAACTCGTGGCGGCCTTACGCCAGAGTCGGGGCGTCGATATCAATAGTCGTCTTAGTGATGTGGCGGCTAATCACGAAGACGCGGCTGTGCGCGAATATGCCAAGATTTATTTGCCCACGTGGGATCAAATAGATGAACGTCCCCACAATATTACGGGTTATTTAATCCGCTATCTCGATAGCGGCTATCCGCCGCGCGCTGCAGATGCGAAAGATTTACTGGCGAAAGGAAAGCAGCTTGAGAAGGCAGGTCATGGGAGAACGTCCTATGCGGCCTATCAATTGGTTAAGGTGCTTTCGCTAGAAGAAAGTGTTCAGTCGCAGGTTGATAAGCGGATTCGTATCGTGACCGGAAAAGCTGGTTTTTGGGAGAAAGCGGGCGAAATTGCCGGTGACATGACAGCCGAAGATATTTTTGTCGATGTGATGGTTTTTGGTGCCATTGGTAAGGTGGGAACACTCGCCAAGCTAGCAACGGCAGGAAAAATGTCAGGTCGCTTTAGTAAAGCACGCATCTTTTTTGCGGCTTATGGAGCTGAAGCGGCTGCCAGTGGTACCGGCTTTTTTCTCTATAGTACATACAAGGAACTGCGGGCCAGTGGTGATCCGCGCAAGGTCTTATCTCCTGGAGCGATGGCCAAACGCTTTGGTTCGAGCCTCGTTTTTATGGGGGCAACGTCTTACATCGGTGGTTTTGGTCGTTCTCTAGCGCAGAAGTCCAGCAGCCCGATGTTTCAGTGGGCTATTGGTCATGGGGCCTCGTTTACCGGAATGGTAGCGGGAAGCTATTCCACACGCCTGCTGAAGCTAGCAGATGGTCCCGTGTTGAGTTCGGATCCGCTTGCTGAAGCTATGGTGCTTTATCCAACGTTTGCTGCCGGTGGCGTTTTGTTTCATCGGCCCAGTCCCGCGCAGGGAGCTTCGCATTATCGTGCTGTCAAAGAAGGCCGTGAATTATTTGGTCTTACAGGTGAAGTTACCACAGAGGGTGTGAACAAATCTTATCGGCAGTTTAAACGTAAACATCATAGTGATCGCATCGGTGATAAAAAAGCCGATCACGCGCTGTTGGCAAGAGCCGATGCTCTTCGAGCCATTCTATTGCGCGATGTGTGTGGTACGAAAATCGGACGGGCTCAGGAGACGATGGCTGATAACTATATGGCTAAGCTGACCGGTAAGGGTAAGGCTAAGGCTGAGGCAACAAATCATGCCGTTAGCCCACAGCCAGCGACGGCTAAGTCGCCACGATCTTTAACGCTGCATTACCTCCTCAATATTTTTGGCTTAGCTCACTATGTGGGTGTTGGTGTCAAAAATAATCTCGTGAACCATTTCAACGCTCGCGCAGAGGCAAAGCGGGTTCATCCTGAGACATCAAATTCAGCCCAGGCAATGGCTGTCGTTAAACGTGGTGCTGATTTGTTGTTTGGGAAAAAACAGCCAACCCGTGAGGGTACTCAAATAGAGTATGGTAGTTGGGGTTTTCCAATTTTAGTGCACAAGGAAAGTGTGAGTCATAATGATTCGCAAATTGGTATTGGCAATAAGCCAATCGGCAGTGATGCCATAACAAATGTGCTTGTTACTACTAGTCGCAAGGCACAGGAAAAGGTGGCTGCCCGGAATGCCATCGTTGACCCCGTGATTCCTGATCCCGTTCAATCACCCGTGTATAATAAGATGACGCCAGAACAGCAGGTGCATGCCAAGGCCAGCACAGACTTTGAGAGTTATTTTAGTCAAGAGATTTTGTTGAACAAAAAGTTAACGGGGCAAGCGACGATTCATCTGACCAAAGATCGTATCGAGATAGATGTGAGTTCTGGCATGGTGGGGATAGATGCGTTTTATGTCTTGAGGGATTATTGTAAGACGAAACAAGCGAGTGTACTTCCTATGCTCGGCTCACGGAGTGAAAACTCTCAGCAGTTTAAAGTAGTGGGCTTAAGCAAACAGCCGATAATTATCAGTATGACGGTAAACCCACAGTTGTTTAAGTCAGTGCCGAATGGCCTTGCAAAGTCACAACGAATTGATTTCTTAAGTTCCGTGATTCGGGAAGGAAAGTTGACTTACTTAGCAAGTATGTCGATCAACAAAGGTCATTTAGTCGTCAAAAATGAAGCTGGCCGCAAGAGACTTGTTGAGGAAGTTTTTAATGAGGAACTTCATTTAGATTTTACGATTACAGAAAGTCGCGATGGTGATGCGTATATTTACACGATTAAAAGCCGACGAAATGATAGGCCGACGCCATTTACATTCCGCGTTGAGGTGCAGCCATAAGACTATATTTAAGATAGCGGGGGAGGTTCAGACCCAAGCGTCGCGCGATGATCCAACTGTCGATGTCATGATTTTTCATGCGCCAACGATTACCTTCGAGGCAGGCCAACATTTCTGAGATCAACCAAGTTTCGGCATCCATATGATCTAGTGAGAGGGGTGTCGCGTCATTAAAGTGACGCCAGTGTTCCCGTTCGTGTGGAAATTCTAACACGCGTGCGACTATTTCGTTGGCGCGTGCCGTAGCCTGGGTTTGGGAGAGTTCACGAATCCAGATCTCGCCTTCGGGGTGAGCATCCAGGCCCTGTCGATAGATGGCATTAAAAGAACTGTAAGTGTCAGGCGTATTCGCTAGGCCTTGGCGTTCAAGCAGTGCATTGAATTCGGTGTCACTTTTAATCAGGATCTTCGGTTGATCTGTATTAGCTGCCCTAGCTGCGTCAGAGTTCAGGGAAAACAATTGTAAGATTATTTCCGCCGAGAGGGCAGCTCCAGTATGGGCAAATGTTAAGGCCCGTTGATAGAGCCGTGTGCGTGCCGTTTGATAGCCCGTGGTATCACGACGCGTGTAGTGTGCGACTTCCGGTATCATGGCGGCTATTTTCCGGGCAAGCGGGAGATTATTGATAAAAGCCGTGTGTACGGTCCCGTTGATCGTTTCAGCCGTGAGTTCAGGCGCGGCATGGGGGATAAGCCGTGGGGGTCGAAACAACTGTGCGATACTACTTGCAGTCAGCTCACTTGCGATTTCAACGGGATCGGTACCAAAGCGTGCCGCGAGATAATTTAGGTCTGCCAGGCGCGCCCCATTTTCCATCACTTGAAAAATGGCATGCATGAAAGCAATGCGTACGGTGGGGTCTTCATTATCTAGGGCCGTTTCCAGTAGCTGCTTTAAGATAGGAACTTGTGGTGATTCGTGGGGAGTGACACTGTGATGAACGCGCCATAAGTAAGCGACAGCCATCGCGGTATACAGTTGATTTTTACTCCCGCAATCATCCGCTTGAACATAAGCCTCCAGCAAATGATGAGGAAGCTCAAGAGATGTTACTTTGATGGCGAGTGTCGCATCAATAATCTGAGGAAAATAGTCTTGAGCTCCGGTAGCTTTAAACTGTGCGGTATAATGACTGCGGAGTGTCTCTGGATCATGGATACAGGCTATCTCTTGATGGCCGATGCGAGCAGGCTGCACCGGTGCTGAAGCCAACAGAGGGCTATGCAGCCCCAGCGAACTGGTGAGTACCGTAGAATTGAAGCCGACAAGCAATGACATGGTTACCATCCCAAACTAGCAAAATTGACCCGTGCCTTCATGGCACGGCTAGTTATCTATGATGGAAGAGAAAAGTTGCGTCTTGCTTCAAGTAGGGGCTTAAAGTTGTTGCGCGGCCTTTGGCGCAAAGAAAGTGCCGTTAGTTTCTTCGGCAGGGGGTTCTTGCTCAGGGGTGACTTGGTTGGGACATGGAATTTTGATCGGCTTGCCGCGCCAGGTGGTATAGCAGGGTTCGCTAGCATCACTCGGTTCATCTGGTTCAGGTTCCCCTGTTCCTATATTATCTAACTGCATTTCATGGCCGTACTCAGGGAGATGATGCATGCGCCCTGGCCCGGGTCCGGGTGTTGGTGTATCACTGACCGGGGGGCGCTCTGGGGTGCCACTGACATTGGTGCCACCATCCAAAAACTCTTCACCCAGCCCGTCAGCCTCAATTTCGTCCATGGCCTCGGAAAGGCCTTCCATATCTGCAGGTAAGCCGCCCGCACCCGCACAGGCCCCAAGGACAAGGCTTAGAAACGCTACTAGTAAAAATTTTGAATGGATGCCGGCCATAGTCGATTTTATTGTATCACTTTGAAGCTTTTTTGGCAGGGCCTTCTTTGCCCCAATCGGGATCAATCCCATATTCCTTGAGCTTCACATATAATGTTCGGCGGCCAATCTTAAGGAGTTGCGCCGCTTTGACTTTATTGCCGTGAGAGCGCTCTAGAGCGGTTAAAATAGCTTGTTTCTCAATGGGGGCCAGAATCGCCTCTAATCCTTGATCGCTAAGCTGTTGATTTTGGCGGGCAACTTTTTCTAAAAGCTGGGGGCTGAATTCAGACGGACTAATGACGTCAGAGCCTAGTACCATGAGGCGTTTCATCTCATTTTGAAGCTCTCGAATATTGCCAGGCCAGGAGTAATCAAGGAGAGCCTGTAAGGCCCCTTTGCTAAAACGCGGTTTGTTGCGATGGGCCGCTTGAGCTAACTCTTCCAAAAAATGGTCGGCTAACAAAAGGATGTCTTCACCGCGCTCACGTAAGGGCGGTAAGGTGATACGTACAACATTGATACGGTAGTAAAGATCTTGCCTGAATAGTTTCTGTTCGACTAATTGACGTAGATCTTTGTGTGAAGCTGTTACAATGCGTACGTTAATCGGATGGTATTCATTTCCGCCCACGCGGCGCACTTCACCTTCTTGTAGGATACGCAGTAATTTCGACTGCATATTTAACGACATGTCACCGATTTCATCGAGAAATAATGTGCCGTGGTTAGCCATTTGAAACAGGCCAATCTTATTGTGATCAGCGCCTGTAAAGGCACCTTTCACGTGACCGAAGAGTTCACTTTCAAGCAGGCTTTCGGATACAGCGGCACAATTCTCAGCGATAAAAGGGTTATGTTTGCGTGGGCTATTATAGTGGAGAGCATGGGCAATCAGTTCTTTGCCAGTGCCAGATTCGCCATGAATAAACACAGAGCTATCCGTGTCAGAAAAACGATCAACAGCACTTAATACTTTTTTAAGTTCCGGACTTTTCCCAATAATATTGTCATAGGAATAACGTAAGCTAATGTCTTCATGTTCGCGTTTCATACTTTCACGTAAAGCATTTAAGTGCAGTGAGGTCGTATTCAATTCACGTTCTAATTGTTGATTTAGTTTTTCAATGAGTTCAATTTTAGCACGATTTTCGCGATGGAGTCGGGTATGTTCCAAGGCCAAAGAGGCTTGGTCTGCAATGCTTTCAACCATTTGGATATGTTGTGTTCTGAGGACGCCTGGTCGATAGCGATTGTCTAAATAAATCAGGCCAACAGTCCGCTTGCCCAACTGCAAGGGGACACAAATAACGGAATTTATTTTAAGGACGTGAACCGATTGAGCTTCTGTAAAGCGTTTATCACCGGCGGCATTCAAGCTGACCATGCTTTTTCCAGTACGCATGACATTGCGAGCAATCGTATATGAGAACTCTTCTTTCTCTGGATTTAAGGTTTCTTTGTCAAAGTTGCGTGCCGTGCGAATATCAAGTTCTTGCTGGTCGGAGAGAATGACAAAACCGCGTTCGGCATCTGTTAAGCTAAGGGTGGCATCCAAAATTTCTTCTAACAACTGATCAATGTCTTGCTGCATTAACAGGCGACGGTTGATTTCACTCCATTGCTTCACATCTATTTGGTTCATAGTCTCTTGGGTATCTTCAGTGATAGGTTTAGGATTTAAAGTTTTTAGTGCTGCACGAATGCGGGTCTTTTTGCGATCACGTAAAAAACTCTGTTGAAATTGAGGGGGGACTTGCTGCTTTAATTCATCAATAACTTGTAAGGCTTGCTGGTAAGCTGTTTGAGCGGATTCACTATTCTCCAGCAGTTGGGCGTAGGCACCTTCATCGTAGAGGATTTGCCATAAGCTATTTTTAAACTGGCGTTGTTCAGCATCCTCTTTGACGGCGTGCAGCCATTCGGCAATGGGATATTGAGTGATGTTCTTACTTTGAATCCGTAATTTGGCTTCAAACCAATCAATTTGTAATACATAGGATGCTTGCTTGGTTTGCTGTGCGAGGGAACGTAGCTCGGGAATAAGTTGTTCACATTCAACAAAGTTTTTTTCTTGGAGCCAAAGATAAGCTTGCGCAAGTTGTGCCTGAAATAATTCTGGTGAGCCACCTGAGTTCTGACTCTTGTCGATAGCATCATTTAAATAGCGTTGGACTTTTTCACGATTGCCTTTGCCGAGTTCTCCGGTAGCTAGTAGGTAAAGGTTGTAGGCTTCTAGTGATGCTAGTTGTTGCTCTTGAGCTATTTGCAATGACTCCTCTAGAGATTGTTCCGCCTCTTGTAGACGACCAAAGTATAGATAAAGATTGCCTAAATTATTTTGCACGTTGGCCAGGAGTCGCTGGTTTTGAGTTTGCCGCGCTAATAGTGCTGTTTCATTATAAAGTTCAAAGGCACGTGCCCACTCACCTTGCTCATAGTAGAGGCTAGCGGCATTGCTTAATAAGCTTGTTTGGTGGTCCTGCCGCCCACTTTGTTTGGCAAAATCAGCGGCAGTTGCAAAATGTTTGGCAGCGGCATCATATTGTTTGGAGCCTTGCGCGACTAAGCCGCTGTATGTTTCAATGCGGGTGAGTTGTTCGGGTTTTGCTTGTTTCAGCAAGTGAGGGTCCAATTGATCAATTTGATGCTGGGCTTGTTGCAAGTAACCCTGACGGTAGGCGAGCTGTATTTTAAGGATACACTGATCAATAGATATGTGTTTCGCTAGGGCGGGATGTTCCGCTAGTTCTGCTATTAAGTCTTCAGCCTCATTAAAATCACCCTGTTCTATATACGTGTAACCTGCAAACCAGTAAAAAGTTTCTACTAGCTCTGGATCCGTTGTTTTTTTGAAATGCTGGCGACAGGCATTAATCAGTTGGCGGGCCTTGTCTAATTGTCCGCCGCGGACAAGTTGTTTTAGGAGTGTAACGCAGGCGGGCTTACTTGTAGGTATTTGCAGTGGGGTTGTTTCGGTTTTGTTTGAGCTTGTTTTAATATTGTTTGCTTGCAGGGGGAAGCTCTCATGTTCGCTAGTATTAAGGTGTTGAATGACTTCCACGGCATTTTGAAATCTTTGCGCGGGGTTTTTTTGGAGCAGGTTTTCAATAAGGCTGATGATTCCTATGGGGATTTCATCTGTATTATTCAGCGGGCTCAGATCAATTTTATGTTGATGAAGGTCTTCTAAATAGCGTGAGAAGTTTTTAGTCTGTGTTGTCGGAAGTCGACCTAGTGCCATTTCATAGAGGACTACACCTAATGAATAGAGGTCAGCGCGCTGGTCATGAGTTTTTCCAGTCAATACTTCGGGAGCCATATAGGCCAGTGTGCCAGCAGTTTGTTCCGTTTTTTCTTTAGAGGTTTTATTGATGGCGAGACCAAAATCAATCAGCTTTAAGTGCAGCCGCTCTAGTGATGAGGCTGATTTTGTAGCGTGGACTTTTCCTACTAATATATTTGCTGGCTTGAGATCACGATGAGTTACTTGCTGTGAATGCAGATAATCTAGTGCCCAGCAAAGTTGGACGATCAATTGAAAGACGGCGTTCCAGTCGCGATCTTGGCAGGCCTTTATAAAGTCGTCGCCTTCAACATATTCCGTCGTATAGTAAGATTGAGCTTCGTCATGACCGTATTGTAATAGCTTGGCAATATGTGGATGAGACAGTTGCTGAAGCAGTTTGCATTCATGGTGAAAGGTTTGAATAATTTCAGGAGAGGTATCAGTGGCAAGGGGGCATTTGAGAGCGACTTTATGATCATCATTGGCTTGATCATTGGCTAAATACGTGATGCCACCGCTGCCACGACCGAGTTCGTGCAGAATTTTGTAACGCCCTG
>JAJFLM010000439.1 GCA_021772655.1 Deltaproteobacteria bacterium | reverse complement strand
CAGCAAGAACTACAGCCGGACAAATCCGTAGAAGGTATTGTCACGGCGCAAGCATTGGAGACTTAGATGACGGCGTTAAGGATGAGTCAGGATTTATTGAACATTGCTCCACTCGTATATTTTTTAACGATCTTCTTTGAGGTGATTTATTGGATCAAACCAAGTAAGCGTCTCTATTGGATTATTCCGGCAGTTGCCAGTGTTGCTTTGGCAGCGCACACAACAGCCTTAGGTATCCGTTGGATTGAAGGGGGCCTCTATCGTCCACCATGGACTAATTTGTATGAAAGCTTAGTTTATTTTGCATGGGGTCTGGCCGTACTCACCTTTGTGACCGAGCTACGCAATAAAATTCGTTATATGGGGATGTTTACTTATGCTTTGGTCTTTATTGCGATGGGCTTGGCTTATTTTACCCCAGCAAAAGATATCAACCCTTTAGTCCCGTCACTACAGAGTTGGTGGATACTTGCGCACTCATTTTTAGCGGCCTTTGCTTATTCGGGTTTAGTCATTGGGTCTGTTTTTTCCTTTCTCTATTTAATTAAAGTTGGTTTAGGTCCAAAAACTCTGGGCATTAGTGGGGCGCTATTGGGCTTAGGGATGGTGCTGACCACCGGCGGTGGCGACCTGTTAACTCAAGGTGTGTATCAGCTGAATGAAATGATTTTTGTCGGTGGGTCTTGGGTGAAGAATGTGATTCCTGGATCCGACCCGCGGGAAATCTATCAAGTGGCTTTGCCTCCCGTGGCTTGGATGCTGGGTATTGCCGGCGGACTCTATTTAATAGCGCTATTAAGCTATGTGTTACGTAAGTCAGGGCATACTTCCAGCCGTGGTATCTATACTTTAGCCACTTTGATTCATGTGTCGTCCGCAGCCTGGACCTTTTTTCAAGTAGGGACGCGGCCTTCACTGACTTGGGGTTCTAGTCCGTACCACTTAGGGCTGATCTGTTTCTTTGTGTTGTTGCAGTTATTTTTTGTAGTGTTGATTTTTAAACCTGAAGCGGTGGCGGCCCGTTTACCTTCAGCCGAACGCCTTGATCGCTTAGCCTTTAGCCTTACCTTCTTTGGTTTTCCTTTCATGACCTTAATTCTGATTACCGGTGCCATTTGGGCTCATGAAGCTTGGGGCCGCTATTGGGGTTGGGACCCTAAAGAGACGACGGCCTTGGTCACTTGGTTGATCTACGCGGCTTATGTGCATGCCCGCCGGACTCCAGGTTGGAGTGGACGTAAAGCGGCGCTGATTAGTATCTTGGGTTTTTTCTCAGTTCTATTCACTTATCTTGGGGCGAATTTAGTCCTGTCAGGGTTGCATTCCTACGGTGCCCAATAAACCTGCTATAAAAATCCGCGCGATGAGTGAGTCGGACTTGCCGCAAGTGCTGGCCATTGAGCAGGTCTCGTTTCCGTTGCCGTATTCAAAGAATTTGTTCTTAATGGAATTGAATTTGAATATTGCACATCTGGTAGTGGCTTGTGAAGGCGAGACCATTCTGGGTTATATGGATTTTTGGCATGTGGATACCGAGCTGACTGTCATTAATGTTGCGGTTCATCCCCAAAGCCGCGGGCTGGGGGTCGGGAGTTATTTGATGGAGTATCTCATTAAATATGGCACGGAATATAAAGTGGAACAGGTATTTCTGGACGTGCGCGAATCAAATACGGCAGCCATAGCCTTATATAAAAAGTTTGGCTTGAAGCCCATTGATGTGCGCAGGGGTTATTACCAAGACAATGAAGAAGATGCTTTAGTTATGGAATTGAAGTTATCTTAAGGGGGGGGTGCCCGAATGTTCTCGTTTCCAACGCTCCACAAAACGCGTTGGACGCCACGGGTGGCACACAAACACAGAGCCAAAGCTGACCGCACCGGCGCCCATTCCAAAGATTCTTTCAATATCTTCATAATCCCAAACTGAAGGCCCAATAACAGGCACCGTATTTTGTGAGGCGATTTGTTCGGTGGCTTTCCAAGTCCATTGCTGCGCTAATTTTCCGGAAACACCGCCCCCACCAAATTTTGCGAGGGGAGATGATTTTTCTGGGAAGGCTAATTTCCACGGCACGCTATTAATAGACACGGCTTCAACAGCGCCTGAGATTTCTTGAGCCATCGTTAAGTAGTCATGATCCACACTTAGCTTAGCAATTAACGGCCACTCACTCTGCTCTTTAGCTTGATGACACACTTGAATCATATAATCGGTTTGGCGGGAACCTTCATGGATGGTATTCGGGCAAGAAAGGTTGAGTTCAATACCTTTGAGTGGAAGCCCTTTTAGCTTATTTAACATCGTGATGACATCACTAGCGACATCGGCTTCTAAAGAGACCATCAAGTCCCAGGGTAATTGAGCGACTTTAGGCCCAATTTTTTCACACCACCAATCAATGCCGGGGTTGGTCAGGCCAATAGAATTAATCACACCGCCGCGCATTGGTTTGACAACGCCTAAAGGACGCGACCAGCGTAAATTTCCTTTGCGGGGTTCTAATGTCAGTGTCTTGGTGACGACTGTAAAAAGCTCGGGTTTTAAGAGGCCCATACAGCGCAAAGGCTGCTCCCACGGCCATCCACCGCCATCAAAGGCGAGAGCCCCCGAGGCGACCATAAATTCGAAATGATGTCCGTTGGATAGTTGAATCATGGGCGCCTAAAGAAACTGGAATGACGCAATATGTAAAGACTTTTTTTAAGCAGCCCTTGACCCATCGGGCTGGGTGAGGCAACCTGAAAGGGAGATGCTTAGCACCAATGTCCTGGTATTAAATCGTGGTTATGTTCCAGTGGATGTGACCACAGTCAGACGTGCCTTTGCGATGCTCTATCAAGGAATCGCAAAGGTGGTTGATGACCAGTATCTTACTTTTGATTATCATTCTTGGTCAGAACTTTCAGTGAAGGAACATCATGACAGTGTCGGTTTGGTGGATCGCTTAGTACGCGTTCCCCGCGTGATTCTTTTACAAATTTATGACCGTATGCCGATGCGGACGGTACGATTTTCTCGGTTTAATATTTATTTACGTGATAAAAATACTTGCCAGTACTGTGGGGAGATTTTTTCACGAAAAGAATTAAATTTAGATCATGTCATCCCTAGATCACGTGGCGGTAGAACTTCATGGGACAATATTGTTACTAGCTGTTTTTCGTGCAATCGTCGCAAAGGGGGCCAGTTGTTAAAAACTGCGAAGATGAGATTATTGAATGTCCCACGACGGCCTCGATGGACTCCGGTAAGCGTATATACTTTGCGCCGAGGTCATTATGATGAATGGAAGCCCTTTTTGAATCCGATTGATTTTGCTTATTGGAATAGTGAGCTTGAACAAGATTGATATCCAATTAAACCTTGATGCTGAGAACCCTAAGCAACGCCTAGATGCTTATTTAGCTAGTCAGCTAACAGATTACTCTCGCAGTACACTCAAAAAATTTATTGAGGCTGGCTATGTGCGACTTAATAATGTTGAAGCTAAGTCGAGTGATAAGGTGAGGGGTGGCGATTTAGTTGAGCTGAGTTTGCCGCCGGTGGAAGTTTCTTCCAGCAAATTAGTCGCGCAAGATATTCATTTGAATATTGTTTTTGAAGATGAGGCCATTCTTATTGTCAATAAGCCGGCTGGTTTGGTGGTACATCCGGCCGCGGGACACGAGGATGGCACACTGGTCAATGCCTTATTACATCATGCACCGGAGATTCGCGAAGTGGGCGGGGAAGATCGTCCGGGAATTATTCATCGGCTTGATAAAGGGACTTCTGGCGTGATGGTGGTGGCAAAGTCTGAACCTGCTAGATTAGTCTTATTAGAGCAATTTAAAGCCCGCTCGGTTTATAAAGAATATTGGGCCTTAGCCCATGGAGTTCCTTCGCC
>JAJFLM010000438.1 GCA_021772655.1 Deltaproteobacteria bacterium | reverse complement strand
GTTCACGGAGCCGGACTCCGTGGGGGATCTCCTCAGCAAGAAATATGCCAGAAAAATCTATCAGCCATTGTTGAATGGCAGTGCTTAGTTCCATGTCTGTGGACTAGCGATAATCCAAACTAATGTCAAAAAATGCTCAGTAGAAAATTGAGCGCGAAGCCTGCATAATAGGGCTATGGCAATCGACAAAAAAATCATCTCAATCAATCGAGAACTAGGTAGAGAAACTCCCAAAGAAGTATTAAAAGAACTGCTAGAGAACGCCGATGACTATGAATGTATTGTGGTGATGGCCGAGCGCAAAGCAGAGAGCCGAGATGAGACTGACGATTCTTATGATCTGCGTTGTTCGGATATGAGCATAGCCGATGCGAATTATTTATTGGATGTGGGGAAGTTTATTTTATTTCATTCAGATGAATAATTGGTACGTCCATCCTGAATTGGCATGATGCGAGCAAGATGTTCTTTTAAAGCGGAGGATTCCTGCAAGGGGTTTTTCTTGCGGAGGTGCAAAGCCAATGAAATCACTTCATTGGTTAAATCAGTAGAATTAATTTTGCTAAAGAGAATGCCACCGTCTTTGCGATTGATTTGCACGCTGTTGCCGCTATCGCAATTAGTTAAGCAATCAACAAAGCGGAACTTAGCTTGTTTGCCCCAGAGGCGACCTTTTAATTGCTTTTCATAGTGGGCCATTAGTTGCTTAGGATCTTGTAGGAGCGGGTCGCTTTGTTCATTATCACGCAGGCAAGAGAAGCAAACTTCGATTGTAATATTATTTTTCATAATAACTCTTTAACTCGTTTTTGTAGGTCTGGAACGACCTTATTCTCAAACCAGGGGTTCTTTTTCAACCATAACTTATTGCGTGGGGAAGGGTGAGGGGTCGGGAAGTATTGCTTTCCATAGTCTTGCCAATGTTGCACCGTCTCCGTCAAAGTTTTATAGCGCTGAGCTCCCAGATAATATTTTTGAGCGTACTGGCCGATTAATAAAATCAATTTTATTTTTGGAAGCTTTTGTAAGAGCTTGTCATGCCAGAGTGGAGCACATTCTGGACGTGGTGGCAGATCCCCTGATTTGCCTTTGCCGGGATAGCAAAACCCCATGGGGATGATGGCAATGCGGGATTCATCATAGAATGTCTCATCGGAGACGCCCATCCATTGGCGCAAGGTGCGACCACTTGCATCATCCCAAGGAACGCCCGAGGCGTGTACTTTGGTCCCCGGTGCCTGGCCAATAATTAAGATAGAAGAAGCGGCGGCTGCTCGTAGTACAGGGCGTGGCGCGAAAGGGAGTGTGGCGGCACATTCTTGGCAAGCGCGAACCTGTTTAAGCAGCTGAGGAAGTGAAAGGCTCATTTCATAATGATTAGTATAGCTTGCCAAAATAGAGAATATTTTTTTTGATAATCTTAAAGAGCTTACATTGACAAACCCTTGCTGGACAGGTCTGTTGTGCCGATGGATAGCAAATTAGAACGTTTTTTGAATGCCTTGGAAAAAGGGGCGGTTGGAACTGTCAGCGGGGTGGAAAAAGGCGCAGTTGAGACAGTAAAAGCGGTTCATAAGGGAGCGGCGGTAACTTTGCAGGCCCTGAGGCTGGGCACAAAATCAGTGCAAGACCTGGTCGATATTGAGGGGAGTCCGCTTGCCATTCTTAACGGTGTCGTGGGTGATAGCTTAGCGGAATTAGGCAGTGAATGGGCTATTGAGATGGAGCTGTTGGGTAAGGTGGTAGGCGGTAGGTTCTGCATTTTGGTTCATGGCTTATGTGATTCTGAAACCACCTGGGAATATGCGAATGAACCCAGTAAGAACTATGGTTCGCAATTACAGCAGGATCTAGGCTACACACCGTTGTATGTTCGGTACAATTCCGGGCTTCATATTTCGACGAATGGTCAATTATTAGTACAGCTCATAGATGAACTATATCAAAATGCGACTGAGCCCATCGAAGAGATTATTTTTATTGGACATAGTATGGGTGGCCTCGTAGTGCGCAGTGCTTGTTATTATGCAGAAAAAAATAATGCGCCCTGGATTAAAGCTGTGAAGAAGATTTTTTTATTGGGAACGCCACACCACGGCAACGATTATGAAAAACTCGGTAATCTTACTAGCACGATTTTAAAGCTGGTGCCTAATCTTGTGACCTTCGGATTGGCAAAGCTGGGTAATAAACGCAGCGCGGGCATTAAAGATCTACGCTTCAGCTATTTATTGGATGAAGATTGGGAGGGACATGATGCGGATGCTCTATGGAAAGATAATCGCCATCCGGTTCCTTTGCTGGAAGGGGCCGAATATTATATTATTGCGGGTTCGCTGGCTAAAGAGTCGGATAATATTTTCACGCAGTATTTTGGCGATGGTCTGATTTCATCGATGGGTGCGACCGGCCGAAGTTTTAAGAAGTCAAAAGACATCAATTTTCTTGAAGAGCATTGCAAAACCATCAAAGGGGTTTCCCATGTGGGTTTATCTCGCAGCCGACGCGTCTATAGTCAAATCCGTGATTGGTGCGATGAGTAAGGTTGTGAATCCCTTCCAATTTTATAGAGAATAGTTTAGCGTGCCTGCCATGAAACACATTATTTTGATCAGTTTTTTGATGTTCTCATTAGGGCTGCCTGCCCAAGCCTTTGATTGGGGAGGTTTTAAGCAGCGAGCCGAAGAAACTGTTGGGGATGTGTTGCGGGGCGGGAAACCACTGACTCAGGATGAAGTTATTCGAGGTCTCAAGCAGGCTTTGGAAATTGGTAGTAAAAATGCTGGGCAACGAGCTTCACGATTGAATGGTTTTTATAAAAATCCACAGATCTTCATACCCTTTCCCCCGCAAGCACAGAAGGTTAAAAGTACAGTCGAAAAACTTGGCATGCAAAAGTATGTTGATGACTTTGTACGCACTTTAAACCGTGCTGCCGAAGAAGCTGCTAAAGAAGCCGCGCCTATTTTCTGGGACGCCATTAAAGGGATGACCATTCAAGATGGATTTCAAATTCTTCGTGGTGCGGACAATGCTGCGACAGTTTATCTGCAGCGTCGAACGACGCGACCGTTGTCAGGCAAATTCCAACCGATTGTGAAGCGGGCCATTGATAAGGTGCAAGTGACTAAATATTGGCATCCGATTATCACACGTTACAATCAAATTCCTTTGGTTGAGAGACAGAACCCTAATTTAGAACAATATGTGACGGATCGCGCCATTAATGGTCTGTTTAAACTGGTGGCGCAGGAAGAGCGGAAGATCCGTAAGAATCCTGCGGCACGTGTGACGGATTTATTGAAACGCGTCTTTGGTTCTGAAAGTGCACGTTAAGTAGCCGTGTTGTCTCAACTTAAAGAGCCGGTCAACGGCTTGACCCATCTGGTAGGTTTTTTTCTCGCCGTCGTGGGTTTGTGCTTATTATTAGTTTCCGCATATGAGAGCGGGACTCAATGGCATGTTGTGTCGTTTGCTATTTTTGGTACGAGCCTCATGCTGATGTATGCTTCAAGTGCCACTTATCATTTGCTGCATCTCTCCGAAAAAAATACGCGTTTGTTAAAGCAGATTGATCACATCACTATCTTTTTATTGATTGCGGGAACCTATACGCCGGTATGTTTGATTCCCTTGCGTGGTGTTTGGGGTTGGACGCTATTGGGTATTGTTTGGGGCATGGCCTTACTAGGTTTTTTTGTAAAATTATTCTGGATTCATGCGCCGCGGTGGGTTTCAACACTTATCTACCTGTTTATGGGCTGGGTTTGCATTATAGCGATTTATCCCATGACACAGCGCATGCCGATAGCAGCCTTCTTATGGCTGGCAGCCGGTGGTTTGTTTTATAGTGTGGGGGCCGTGATTTATGGCATGAAACGACCTGACCCTTTCCCTGAGGTCTTTGGTTTTCATGAGATTTGGCATTTATTCGTGATGGCAGGGAGTTTTTGTCATTATTGGATGATGTATGCCTATATTGCGTATTTAGGTTAGAAATAGTTTCTTGTCAGTCGTATCAAAAATCGTTAGGGGTTTTGGGCGAGTCCTCCTACGCTAAAGCTTCGGAGGACATAAGAATCCGTAAGACTCATTTCATTCGTCAACGTCTTCTAAAACGGGTTCTCATGCGGGAGTAGCTCAGTTGGTAGAGCACCAGCTTCCCAAGCTGGGGGTCGCGGGTTCGAGCCCCGTCTCCCGCTCATTTCACAGCTTAAAGCTGAGTTGGGAGACTCAGGCTTCCAATATTCTATTCTCGTTTGGCACTGCTGCATGGCCCAGAATTCTACTGATTCAACTCGCTTGCTTTCGCGCACAAGATCGTAGGCTCCACTGGAGCCTACTAGGCTTGCCCGGGGGGCTTGAACGTCTCCCAATCGATAAAACATAAGTAATATCAATTAGTTACGATAATATTGGACTTTAGCTGACTCTACAGGTGAAGTTTTTAGCTACCTTTTGCCTTTCTTAATCGTGTTTTATCGTCCTTAGGGCTCAACCTCCCATATTTTACGTTTTTATGACCTCTAAATTAAGGCTGAGAACCAGCAATCTTACTACTTGTTATTTAAAGGCTTTTGGATTACAAACAAGGCTCAGGTGCCGAAGCCTGATATTTTTCAATAAACAAAATCTATAAGAGTTTTTTCTGATTACTTAATTTATCCCTGTAAAATTTGTTGGTAAGAAGAGTGTTTATAGTTGAGAGGTTATATTGATGAGTGCCAAAAAAGAAGAGCTTGGAGTGGCCCAAGAGGTCCTTTCGTATTGTGGAAAATGCAAATTAGCACTTGCCCATGTCATTATCGACATGAAAGATGAAACAACGATTGGTAAATGCCAATGCAAGACTTGTGACGCTAAGCATAACTATCGTGACCCTGAAGTGGTTGCGAAAAAGCTCAGTAAAGCAGCCACTCGAAAAAAAGTCGTTGTGTCTATTGAAGAGGTTTGGAAAGATGCTGTCGCTAAGACAGATGGCAATGCTAAGCCATATGGTATGGATAAGGGCTTTGAGGTAGGAGACCTTATCGATCATACTGCTTTTGGTCAGGGTGTTGTTATGAAATGCATCTCAAACGATAAGATTGAAGTACAATTTGAAGAAGCCTTAAAACTTCTTGTCTGCTCTCAGGGGTAGGTTTAAACACGTTGCTTGCAGAAATGTGAGGAACAATAGAATAAGGAAAAAATACAATGGAAACAGGAACAGTAAAATTTTTTAACGAATCAAAAGGTTTTGGATTTATCACACCAGACAATGGTGGGAAAGACCTCTTCGTTCACGTGACGGCTATTGAAAATGGCCCAATCGCTGACGGTGACAAAGTTGAGTATGAAGTAGGCGAAGGACAAAAAGGTCCTTGTGCTGAAAAAGTAAGCCGCGCGTAAGTAGCCGCTGAAGCTCAAGTCTCTACTATATAGGCGCGGCATCTTTTAAAGGTGCCGCGCTAGTAGGGAATTAAAGAAAATAAATTTAGAGTTCCTTAAGAGTTGCTTTAACGGTAGTCAAAGTTTTTATCTATCGTTCAATACGTCCTAGGATGTAGTCTTTCAGCATCATCCAATCTCCTAAAAAACTATATAAGGGATACTCAAAGGTCGCAGGCTTATTCTTTTCAAAGCCAAAGTGTCCTAACCAGGCAAATCCATAGCCAAGGATCGGTGCGACTAAAATCAGCCACCAATGCTGACTGGCGACGGCGTAAAAAAGGCAGCTCAGAGCACAAAGCTCCCCTAACACATGAAGACGTCTACATATTAAGTTAGTATGTTGAGATAAATAAAATGGGTAGAACTCTTTGAATGACTGATAGGGTTTCATTCCTGTTCCTTCTGACGCCTAGGCTGAAGGATCTATTTCATAATGACAAGAGGGAAATCGACCACCCCTGGGTGTCTTACAACAGGAAGCAATCGCGGGGTGGCCGATCTCTATGGGATCACAATTGTTAAATGACTTATTTGGCTTCGTATGCGCGTAAGTCTAAGGTGATTTCAGCCGTGTCAGCAATTTTAAGACCGACCACGCTTAGGGCTTTCGCCAAGAACTTACCACTCGTATCACGAGGTTTGACATCATGTTCTTTTAAAGAGACGCGTAATGGCTTTTTGGTC
>JAJFLM010000437.1 GCA_021772655.1 Deltaproteobacteria bacterium | reverse complement strand
TGTGTTATTGCTATGGGATGTTTGTCGCCACTGGAGGAGAGAGATACCTAAAGTATGACGCTGATTATTTGACAGCACTTGAGTTCCGGAGCTGAGGCCATCTACGATTTCTTCCCAGGTTTCAATCCAAAGTGATTGAAGCTGCTGTTCGGTTTTAAAATATTTTTGCAGCGCCTGCATGGTTTTCCAAGAGGTCGGAGCACTGCCTAAAGTTAAGCTTAAGACGAGGGCAGGGTCTAGTTCAGTAGCAGCAGCAAGAGCTTCGATGCCGCCTGCGTCTTCTATGATAGTCTCCATATGAGTCCGCCAAGAAATCAGTAAGGGAATATCAGCGAATAGGGCTTCAACTTTGCCAGCGCGGATCGCGGCGGTACGGACTTCTTCATGCTGGCGACGCTGCTCAGATTTTTCAATGCGCTCTTTTAAGCCATGGGTGTTGACTCGGCCGAGGGGATAATCCACCAAGCCCAGCAGACGTGCCAGGTTGGCAAACTTACTTTTCTGCGACCAGGTGGCTTCTAAGATATAAAGTGGGGGCAATGGATTGTCCGGATCATTACCCCAAGCGCGCCCGGTGCGCTGCGCAAATAGTTCGGGACTGCTGGTTTGATAAGTATGAAAGACAGCTTCGGTACCAGTCCCTCTAAAGCCAAAAGCCAATTTTTTCACTGAGATGAGGGCGCCGCCATGTTGTTCATAGTGATCCATGCGGGCACGGTTGTCAGCGTCAGAAAGTTTGGAATGTACGGTGCCTACTGGCAGGTCTAGGTCTAATTCATTAATGGCTTCTTCTAGGAGATCAGCATGTGTGGTCGTTGGGGCAAATATCAAGGTGCTGCGATAGCCTTGCTTGACAATGTTGTCGCGGTACTGTGTCGCTAAGACACGGGCATTATCTAAGGTGGGTTTCCACCAAATCATCTCGGTTTTTTCGCGGCGACTTGAAGTGCTACTTGAATCTACTGAGTCAGCATCGTCGTCTTCATCTTCAAGGTTCTCAAAAACCGTGCGGCGCTCATAGTCAATTTCCATTTTTAGTTGATCACCCGTCAGTTCGCGGACCCAGCCGTCATCGATGGCATCCAATAAATTCAAAGTACCACTAGTATGGTAGCCTTTTAAACCGGCTCCTGTTCCAGAGAGTCCAATGACACGGCCATTGCCGGCCTTGGGGACCATCACATTATCTTCATTAATCTCAGCGAGGCCAAAATGCTGATACACATTGCGGTAGCGTTGTGACTGAGTAGAATAGGCCTCGTCGTTGATGATGACTGTACGTTTGTTGGAATTAAAATATTTTTCGAGGTTGCCTGTCGTCATCGAGTGAATGCTTGCGACGATAACCTTCTTATTTTCAGTTTGTTTCACCGTGCCATCAAGTCGACCAATATCTTGAAGGGCAAAACCGTGGTCATCCACGAGGTCGCCTAACATTTGATCCGTAATGGCTTTTGAAGAGCTGAGTACAACGACTTGCACGTCCTCATCATAATGCTCTTGCACCCCACGAATATAATCTCCAATCATCCAACTTTTTCCAGTTTGCATGGGGGAGGCAAAGGCGAGCCATGGTAAAGCTTCATCTTTGAGATCGTGGTCCAAACCGGCACGCATCTGCTGTTGATACTCACGTCGTGTAATTTCTTGAGTACTATCATCGGCTTTCGGAGCTTTGAGCGCGGAAATATCACCATCTTTGAAACGGACCATCCGCGCATAGAGCGAGCGGAGTTGTTCTTCAATGCGTTCCTGATATGCGGCTTGATCTTGTTTGGGAAGGACTTTGAGGCCCTCCCATTCGCGAACCCAGTGGTTGGATTGATTGCGAAGCATGGCTAGGCCTTGTCGGATAGTGGCGGCATGTTCTTCGAGTCCAGGATTAGTAGCAAGAACTTCAGGTGAAAAAAGATTGAGCAAGCCCTGTAACTGTGCCAGCAGTGGGGTCGACCAAAAGTCGCTGCGTGTGCTCGGGCGGATAGCGAGCTTATGTGAAGCACCTTGTAAAGAGTTTAAGAGTTCATCGACTTGTTCGCGGGCTTGTAGATCACTTGGCCTTTTCTTCACCCAAGCTATGCCGAGACGGCAAGTCTCATAGTTTTGTTGAAGGTGATCCAGTCGCCGTTGGCATTGACTGCGCTGTGAATCCGTTAGTTGAGCACCGACGAGTTCAAAGATGCTGCGAATTTGTGTCAGCAAGACACCGCTGGCTTGGTGGGCGCTTTCTAGTTCTTCGAGAGAGCGGTGCGGGGCTTGATCGGAAGTTTTACTAGGCCCTGTAAAGTCTGCACTGGCATAGCAAACCGGTGGTGCGACGAGACTGGCATCAGTAGACCCGCCAATCAACTGCTGAAAAGCCGCAAATTGGTCAAGCTGCTGTTGTGGTGTGGCTATCAGAGCCTCGTCACTAGCAGAGTGTCCAGAGAATGTGCTGGAGGCTAAGAGGGAGCCACTCGCCCAGTTCAATGAGCTAAATGTATTAAAAGTTAGTAGGTTCATCGCGATTATTGAGTAATCGCAGATTTAGTGGGGATGTTGTCGGCGGATTTTGTTAGTGAGGGTAGTTTCGTGTTCTTTGGAACACGGAAAGACGAAGGGGCACATTCACCTTTCTGATAATATCGCTTGCTTCAACATAAATTAAGTATTGCTCGGCCAATAGGTCTGCGGGACACATCTCCATGACGCAGTAAAGTAAGTGCCTCAGCTTGTTTTGTGCCACTGCCTTTTTCAGCCATAACGTTTACTGCGAGAATACTCAATTGATGCTCAAGACGCGCCCGCCTTTTGATGTTGTACCAATCATCCTGAATATAATGATTGATAAAAGCTTGGCACCATTTAGGGTTTTCACGACAGTAAATGAGAATTTCTCTAGTATGTCGTGGGTTTCGTTTAGCACGGGCAATGATCGTGCGGTCATATTTTGTTTGCGAAATTTTTTGGTCACCGACAGATCTTAAGATAGTCGCTGCTTGTTCATTGTGCTGGCGCAAATAGTAGCCTCTTAAGGTGCGGAGCGCCTCGTTGCGCATACCCGTATCCTGATGTGTGGCGGCCCTACGTAGTTCTAAGAATGCAGTCGCCATGAAGCTTTCCGATAGTTCACGTGGAGGTGAGGCTTGCAAAACTTCGGGAACTTTAACTTGCGTTGAAGCGGCAATGCCGGCCGCAATCGCCAGCAAAGCATGTGGGGGAACTTTGTAGCGTTGCAAATGTTCGCCTGCGCCGATTTCTGATTTTTTAGTGTGCATACATTTTATCAGGTTCCCATAATGAATACTTTGAATCAGCGCCATGCCACTGATGACGGTACAAGAGAGCTCGAAGAGAACGGTAATGGTTTGTCCAATAGGGCTCTCTATAAATGCATAGAGTGCCCAAAGGTCGATGGGAGCCTCCGAACCAGCCCCTGCAAGCAGAACGAGAGTGGAGAGTGTCAGGATAATATTGATACTGATATAGAACGAACCTCGTTGAATAAATTGGTTAATGTCTACGCTCATTAAATCGGGCGTCGGTAAGTCGAGTAAGGGCCTATAATCATGTCCGCTTGGTAAAAAGGTGTAGGATTCAGCTAGCTTGGGATTGGCATCGATGATGGCAATAGCAGTTTGTAAAGGCTCTCGGATGAAAGTATCTGGCGTGGTCACTCGTGGGAAACTAACAGGGATTTGTTGAGCCTGATGAGCACTTGCCAGTAAAGCACTGCTGATAAACGATGGGGCCATGGTGTTGGCAATAAAAGATAGATTCATAGGGATAATTCTTTGCACAGTGTCTGTGAAGAATGAATGGTTGGAGCGTATTTTTGTATTCAAGGGGAATGCTTGAGTGCCGCACCATTATTTTACTAAAAACTCAATTGTCTGAGTCATGACCGTAGGTGCGCTGGGGTTGTGTACCTTTGCTTGCAGTTGATGACGACCTGCTTGCAGGGGCCATAAATAGCGCCCCTTGGAGGTCTGTGCAATCATCTGGTTATCCAACCACCATTCAACGGTGTCTGTTTCTTTGAGTCCGGCGACTAAAAATTCAAAGGCTTCTAATTCATCAGGAATGCGCGGATCACGAGCTAAGTGCAACCCTGGGGTTGGTTGAATGAGCTTTGGTGCGACAAGATTTCCGGGTTTATCCTGAGCTATTTTTTGTTCCGTATTAGGCAGAAACCATTCTGTTTTTGTCAGGCAGGGTGCTTGAGAATCATCTACGCACAGCCCTCGTTTGATCAAACGAGGGCTCAAATAAAGCGGACGGGTGTCGCTATGTTTATTAAGCTTAGAAAATATACTGCGCAACAACAGTGCCGGGCCGCGTGAGCCACTTAAGCCTTTAGTGGGTTTTTGATCCAGGTTGCCGAGCCATACGCCGACGACATAACGATGGTTGAAGCCAACCGCCCAAGCATCGCGGTAGTCACTAGAGGTTCCCGTTTTAACGGCTGTTTGTACGGGCAGTTGCAGAACACTGTTGGCACCGAATTCAAGGCGACGTGCCTCCGGGTCTGACAATATATTGGCGACCAGTGAGCTGATTTCTGGAGAGAAGATCTGTGGGTGGCCTAGTCCAGAGCCTTCGTCTTGCCATACTTTTAGTGGCATCAGTCGGCCGCGGTTTGCCAGGGTGGCATAGGCTTGAACGAGTTCCAGTAAGCTGACTTCACCACTGCCTAAGGCTAAAGCATCACCATAGTAGTCACTGTCTCGATTGAGACTGGCGAAACCAAGTTGATGGAGTCGCTGTAAAAAAAATTCTGTGCCTACAAAGCGGACGCTACGGATGGCCGGGATATTCAGTGAATTGCCGAGGGCATCACGTAATGAAATAGGGCCGTAAAAGTCTCGGTTATAATTACGGAAGCTGTGCATGCCATGGCCGACGGATTCAATTAAGGGGCTATCATCGATTAAAGTGGCGGCGGTCCAACCTTTTTCTAAGGCCATCGCATAAACAAAGGGTTTTAAGGTGGAGCCCGGTTGACGTGGTGTGGTGACCGCATTGATAAAGCGCCCGGGAGTTTGGGGGTTTTCATTTCCGGCAACGGCCCAGGCTAAAATGTCTCCATTGTGATGATCTGCAACCAGTACGGCACCATTGCGCACTTGATAAGTGCTGAGCCCTTGCAAGCGCACATCCAAACGTTTTTGAATCCATTGCTGCAAGTGACTCTCAAGTGTTGTGGTTAAGCGATGCCCAGCGGTTGCTTCGGGTGGACTGTGTTTGCGGGCGTACTGAATAAAATGAGGGGCTTGCAAGGGCAGCTGAGCTTTTTCCAAGGCAAGTTGACTCTGCGTGATAGCGCGATGTGTTGAAGTGTTGATGTGGTTTTGTGCCAACAGCTTGTCACTCAATTCTTTAATAGGGCGTTGCAACCTTGCTGGGTTGCGATAAGGGTCCAGTCGTGAAGGGGCTCTGACTAAAACAGCTAAAGCTAATAATTCTTTGGGATTCAAAGTAGAAAGGTCACGGTTAAAATAATAACGAGCGGCCTGTACAATGCCACGCCGTTGCGCGGCATAAGGTACCTGATTGAGATAAAATTCTAAAATCTCGGCTTTGCTATAGGCTTGTTCTAATTCGGCAGCTTCCCAACCTTCCAACCAACGCGACCAGGTAGTGCGGGGGCGTTGATTTAATAAGCGCACGACTTGCTCGCTGATGGTGCTGGCCCCGCGCACTTTGCGGAGGTTTTTTAGATTTTGCCATAAGGCATGAAAACGGGCACGCCAATCAACGCCATTATGCTGATAGAAGCGTTTGTCTTCAGCGCTAATAAAGGCTTGTTGTAAGAGTGCCGGAATTTCATGCAGGGCAAGATTGTCATAGACGTTCCATGGATTCTGATAAGAGACGCTTAAGGTGTCACCGTTGCGAGCTTGTATTTGGAGACGCTGTACATCGGAAGCCACTTGATGAAAGTTTTCTGGAATCGGGCGCAGGTCTTGAGCTGTTTTGAAGGTGAGGGCCGTCCCTCCAATGATACCGGCCAACACGAGAATTTTTAATCCCTGACGTCTCATAGATTATGGCAGGATCTTAAGTTGGCCACCGACTCCTTTGCCGTAAATATCGGCGTCATACATCTCTTCGCTGTGTACAGGAAAAGTTTGGAACTCGCCGGTCGCAATGGCTTGAGCGGTATAGGATAAGTGATAGTTGCCCGCGGGAAGATATTCCGAATAAAAACGTACGGTATCGTGGCGTAGTTCTTGATGATAAAAGCTCCAACGCGAAATACCGTAGTGCAACCAATCATTAAATTGAAACCACCAAGAGCCGCCAGCGGCTTGATACTCACCTGCCTCAGCATTCAAAACCGAGCTCGTGGCTAAATCACGATTGATCGGCTCTAGTCCGCCAGGAACCGGATCATCGACCACTAAGAAATTTCGTGCAGTGGGGAGCGATAAATAGATATCCACGCGGACGACGTTACCTCGTTTGATTTCACTGGGTTTCAATAGGGTCCAGGTATCATTTTTACGGACACTATA
>JAJFLM010000436.1 GCA_021772655.1 Deltaproteobacteria bacterium | reverse complement strand
GTGATGAAGCGTGTGCCGAAACGTTCTGCTTGTTTGCGGAGATCAGCCATCATTTCGGGGCCCATGACACCCTCAGGATAACCGGGGAAATTTTCGACATCTGTCGTCAGCATAAGTTGGCCACCTGATTGATAACCTTCGATCATCAGTGGGTTTAAGTCGGCTCGGGCATTGTAGATGGCGGCGGTTAATCCGGCCGGGCCACTGCCGATAATAATGACATTTTCGATTCCGTTACTAGCTTCACTCATGCAGGTACTCCTTAGTTCATAGAATTTTAATACTGTACTGCTGCTGCTGCGCAGCGGAGGTTTCTCTTAGCTTGCCAAAGTTTCGAATGCAATGGTTCAGCGAGCTTCCGAAAAAATAGAATCATTCCAATGGGATATCTCAGGTATTTATGGTGGATCTCGCTTTGTCCCCAACTCTCAGAAAACGCGCAACATTCTGAAATGATTGCCGAAATGCCTTTAAGGGGAAAGAGGAGAGGATTCATTGCATTTGTTTAGCACTACAGCCTTGTCGTCCCAGTGTTTATTGGCCAGTGGATTGTCGGTAAGCTCACAGGGGTTGGTTGCTGAGTTTCAACAGGTGTTATCAGCAATACCCGAACAGTCTTTCTCCGACACAGTCACCTTATCAGAATTAAACCCTTTTATATCGCAGATTCAATCAAGCCTACAACAAGCCCGCAGCTTGAATTTAGATGATTCTTGGGCACCAGAGCAGCAAGCTTTTTTGGCCCATAGTTTTGCTAGTGTTGAACGCCAGCTCACTAGTTTTGATGTCGTTAACTCGGGAAAACATCATTTAGCGGAACAGGCATCACTGTTATTTTCTGAGCTCGAGAGTTTGACTCAGGCTTTACAACATAAAGGTGATGCCAGGACCCAAGTATTGCCTGGTTTAGAAGAGGTGATTGATTCTGAGCTAGGCGTGGCGCCTTGGCAGAAAATTGCTCAAGATTACGATGATCTTGCAAAAGACGTGTTGGATGACAGAGATCATCTCCCGCTAGTTCATGGTCTTGGATCCATTGGTTTGGCACTTGGAACCCGCATGGCTTTAAAGTTAGGGGGTGCTGAGTGGTATCAAAGTTTATCAGGTAGGCAATTAGAAAACTCGGCTCAAGTTTATCTTTATGGGCATACACCCGCATATGTCGAAGAACTCAATAAGACACATCGCGTCGACTCTAAAATGGAAACGGTTGGTGCTTGGATTCACCCAAAGGTTTTTGCCATTGGTAAAAATGATTGGTTAGATCGCCGTACTCAAGCGTCGTCTCATGTTGCGGCGATTAAATCGAACCATTTTCTTTCAGTGTTAATAGAGGATAATTTCCAATTTTGGCGCGATTTGCCGAACGATGCACGGCTTATTAGCCCCATTAAATCACAGATTCTAGAATCAGATAAAAATTATCAAACCATTAAGGCTCGTTACGAAGCTGAGTTTAGAGATCGCAATCAAGGAGCCGTTCCTTCGCTGCAAGTGGGTGGGGCTTCAATGAAAGATATTTATCAGATGATTGGATATATTACTCATCGCAGCGATGTGAGGGCTATCCATGTCGGTGGGGAATATTTTGCAGAAAATATGTTTTTTCTTCCTAATGAGCGGCCACGCAAAATTGAGTTAGTTTTTGCCTCTGAAGATGTAGCCGATGCCATCGCCATGGCCAAGTTGTTTGAAATTCCTGGGGAGCTAGAAATTTCGACAACTTCTGATGTGGATACTGTGTTGCTTGGTGGTGTGATGAAGAATATTGTGGCTTATGCCCTAGGCTTAAATGATGTATCAGAATTGTATCGTGCTTTTGTTCAGCGCCGTCAGTTGTGGAATGAGCAAGATTTTGACCACCCAGGTTCCAATGGTTACGTTGATGACTTCCGGGAGCTTAAAGGGGAGCGTGCTAATTGGTACCGTTCTTACTTGAACATTGCCGAAGAAGTTTCGGGCAACGGTATTGAGGTTCCAAAAGAAGTGCTGAAAGATTTTTGTGGGTGTACTTGGTTAAATCGTAAGGCTGCCCAAGAGCTTTTTAATAGGATGATGAATGCTTATGAGGTCGCCACCACTGCAGACACAGCCTACGCAACAGCTCTTGAAGTGAATGACCTAGCGGGGCAGACTGTCGAATCTGAACAGTCAGAGAAGGCTTGGGCTGAATTTAGGGCCGTGATTGTAGCGATAGCCGCATTAGGTTCTAGCTTTGCTAAAAGTCGGAATCGGCGTGGCGGTTTTCGACATGCCCTAATGATTTTTATTAAAGAAACCTTGGGCCGGCCAGAAGATGCGCGCCTGTTATTTACCGAGCAAACCATTGAGGGTTATAATGCCATGCTTGGTTTACATGATTTCTTAAAAACGCGCCATGGCCGGGTGGCTCATGAATTAGAAAGTACGGTTGCCAAATTCTATACACGGCATGGGGTTCCTACCCATGCGGAGTTGGATCCCAATACGCACAAGATGCTACGTGAAGCCTTATGGCATGGCATTCATTTCTCAGACGAACATACCGGCCAAGTCTATAGTATTCCCGCAAAGCGATTGGCTGATATCTTGAGGTTAGAATGGGTAGGCGTAGGGGTATTTGGATTTATTGCTCAGCATGCTGAAAACTTAATTGATCATATTCATCGTGAGCGGAAAGGGTTGCGTGTCATCCATGATTTTGAGGTTTTCTTGCGTGGCCTTGATTTGATTGAACAAGGGAATGTTGGCGTTAGCAGTGCAGAAGTCGTATCCAGCCGTAGTATTGGTGGCTATCAATATGTTTATGAAATTCGCGGCAATGCCGATAGAGGTCAAGGTCAAGGGTATCGCCATTTCTTCGTTGGTTTATCCAACGATCAAGGTCCTAACCGCGTGCGCGATATTGCATTGCTTCTGGCGCGTCACCAACAGTTAGCTAGGGACGAACAAATTAAAGTGACGGTTAATGTGGATGGGCGCCTCAACGAGGCAGAAGCTTTAAATGATGCTTTAGGGGTGGTGTTAGATCGCTATCAACAATATCATTACGCGCCGATTCAAGTAAGGTTAACTCAAACGGCTTCACGTGGTTTGCAAATTAATCAGTCGGGGATGTCTGATGCTCAGAGTTTATCTGCCGAAGAGCGGCAGAGAAATAGACAAAATTCTATTGAGGAGATTGCTTCATTGACCGGTGGTTTGTCGGTCGATGCTGTGGAACAAGAGATCCGTCGGCATACTCAGTTAGTGAGTGATATGGTGACGTCTGATGGTTGGGTGGGGCTTGGTTTTGCTGGCCGTGGTCGTTATTCCAATGCTTTAAAAGACGCGATGTTGATTCCTGGAGATAGGTTTTTCTTAGGAATCTACGAGAGTTCTAAACGATATCCCAGTGAAGTTTTTGCGGCTGGGTTTAATGCGCAAGGAGCCTTAGTTGTTTTTGATAGTCATATTGCGCATGAGTTAGCTGAGTACAATAGCAACGCACCAGCTGAAGAAGGTGTATCGAGTATTAGAGACGATGAGACACAAAGAGAACGTTGGCGCCAGGCGTATGAAGGTTTTGATTTAATAGATTTTGTTAATAGCTACTCTATGTTAACGCCAACTAAAGATTTTGATAGGATTGGTATCGTCCCTCTGCAGCAGTTTCCCTTGGAAGAGATTCTGGTGGGAAGGCAAGCCGATGTGAGGCCTATCGATTTAGCCAGATTCTTTCAAAGGCAAGGTGAGCAAGGGGCGCGTGATTTTTTTCAATGGCTTGAAAGTTATTATTTCGACACGCCAGACCGTGATCATTACCTTGATATTGCAGAGTATCTTAGTTCGAATGAAGAAGAGTAGCTTGCATCTTCCTAGTTTTGTCACTAGTCCCCAAGTATGAAGCGCCTTATTTTTTGTCTGTTGGCACTCTTGATGAGTGCCTCGGTGCATGCCTATCCCGCGCATGGACCGATTGCTTTGCGTAGTCAAAATCCACTCTATTTATTATTTCTGAGCCCCCGTCCCGAGCGAGCTGTCGTATTGCCATTTAGGCAGCTTCGTTTGTCAGCACGTGGTGCTTATTCCAACATGTTTGAGCAAGGCACAAGTGCACGTACTGGAGTGCAGGTTGATTTAGATATGGAGTTATTCCGGCCGAGTTTATTGGTGGAGTGGGGCTTTTGGCCCGGTTGGGAGTTTGGGGTGGAATTACCCTTCCTGCATTTTGAAGGGGGTTTTTTAGATGCCTTTATTCAGGATTTTCACAGTACCTTTGGTTTCCCCAATGCGGGTCGTGAGCAGGTCCCAAATGGCCGCTTTCGATATAGTATGAGCCAAAATGGAAAAAATCTATATCAAGTGGGGACGGAAGCCTTACGCCCTTCTGATGTGGCTTTACACGTCAAACGTCAAATTTTGACTGAAGGGGCGGTGCGGCCTGCTTTGAGTGGGACCTTTTATCTCAAAGTGCCTACGGGGCAAAGTGGACAAGGCTTAGGCAGCGGAATGCCTGATATTGGGCTGAATCTGGCAGCCGAGAAAAGTTACAAACGCGTACATGCCTATGCCAACTTAGGGGGCGTGTTGCTAGGTGCGACCGACTTAGGAATTGAATCCTTTTTGAATGCAAACTTATGGACTTGGATGACAGCATTAGAAGTCAGTTTGTGGTCCCACCATTTAAGTGTCTTGGCTCAATTGCAAGGGGATGGTTCCTTGTTTGATGGCACTGATGTTCAAACTCTTGATCAAGGTAATTTGATACTGACTATTGGTTTCATGGGCCAAGAAGGCCCCTGGGGCTGGAAGGTGGCTTTTGCTGAAGACCCTTCTGGACAAGGGCCAGCCGTCGATTTCACGACTTATTTTGAGTTAAGTTATACTTGGGGCCAATCGCTTCCGAATTAAAGGGGGCGCAGCCACCAAGCCGAAGCTGAGCTTTGGCGAGTTCTCAAGAGAGCTAATCAATCGAGACCAAGGTGGGTGGCGTTGAGGGGGACAACGTCCCTCTCAAGTCTAAAACGGAATATCGTCGTCGTTGCCGGAAGGACCTGCATCAAATGGAGGCGCGTCAGGAGGTGTAAAGCCACCGCCAGCGTTACCGCCACCGCTACTGGCGCCACCACGACCACCGCCGCTGCCACCACCTAAAAACTGAACATTCTGTGCGATGATTTCGGTTGTGTAGCGTTTATTGCCAGTTTTATCTTCCCACTGGCGCGTCTGTAAGCGGCCTTCAACACAAACCTGACGGCCTTTGCTCAAGAACTCCTTGCAATTTTCAGCCTGACGCCCCCAAACGACAATGCGGTGCCATTCAGTCTCTTCTTGCGTCTGACTATTGCGGTCAGTCCATTTGCGGCTAGTCGCTAGGCTGAAATTACATACGGATTGGGCGCTAGCAGTTGTACGAATCTCTGGGTCCGTGCCCAGATTACCTATTAAGATAACTTTGTTCATGCTCATGGGCTTCGCTTAGTTTGTTTCAGACCAATTCGTCAATGCTTTTCACTGGAACAAGATCTTGACATTTCCTTGATAATTGCCTACGGTTTTCTCTAATATATTGGAAACACTAGGGAATAGGGGGATTCCTAATCCCGTGTACATAATAAAGTATTTTTGCCAAGGAGGCGGGAAATGAAGAGACAGTGGCGTCAATTCGTTGTTGTAGGAGGAATGGCTGCTGTGATGTTGATGGCGGTAGGTTGTCAACAGACACAACAGGTACGACCTGGCCGTACTTCATCAACAAGTGGTTTACAAAGTGTTCATTTCGACTATGACCGAGCGGGTATCAAACCTGAAGCTAAATCCGTATTGCAAGGTAATGCAGCATGGATGAAGCGTCATTCACGTTCTAATGTCGTTATCGAAGGTAACTGTGACGAACGCGGTAGTACTGAGTATAACATCGCTCTTGGGTGGCGTCGTGCTCGTTCTGCTAAAAACTATGTGGTTTCTTTAGGTGTGAGCCCTTCACGTCTGGCAACCAAGAGTTTTGGTAAAGAACGGCCAGTGTGTACGCAATCTAATGAAAGTTGTTGGTACCGGAATCGTCGAGCCGACTTCAAGACGAGATAGACTAGGTATTGAAATTTAGACAATTTAAAAGACCGCAGGGTGCTAAACCCTGCGGTCTTTTTTGTTTTCAAGCACTCATTCTCTTGCTAGGGAAGACATCATGAATAAACAGCATCGATTCATTTTGGGATTATTTATTATTGTAGCCGTTGCGTTGCCGCAGTTGGTTTCGGCATCGGACAAGCGGATTAAAACCCTAGAGCGCCAGCTGAAAGAGATCTGGGAAACCAATCAGATTAATAATCAGCGCTTGGCCGAGTCATTGTCTCAATTTGATCAGGTTAGGGCGGAGATCGCCAACTTGCGCGGTGAAATTGAGAAGATTCGTCATGAGTCTTCAAAAGACTTGAGTGAGCGCGGCAGTCAACTGCAAAAAATGGATCATCGCTTAAGTCGCATGGACGAGCGACTAGCGGATTTAAATACCCAAATTAAGGATATGTCGGAATTGCGCGGCTCAAAGAAAACCCAATCTAAAAAAACGGCTGCTGCAAGACTCCTCTATGAAGAGGCCTTTAGCGAACTTACCCAAAAGAATTATAAGGGGGCGAGCCGACTCTTCTCAGATTATATCCGTAAATATCCCCGCGGTGAATTAGCTGACAATGCACAGTACTGGAAGGGCGAATGTTTTTTTGCTCTGGGTGATTATGAAAAAGCTATTTTAGAGTTTCAAAATGTCATTGAGAAATATCCTAAAGGCAATAAGGCGGCCGCGGCGATGCTGAAACAAGGTTATTCGTTTGTGCAGTTGAAAGCCTATGCGGATGCAGAAGCCTTCTTTCAATTGGTCATTTCAAAATATCCAAAATCTCCTGAAGCGATTCAAGCACGTGAAAAGCTAAGTGAGGTTAAGGAGATGATTAAACAAAGTTCTTAGCGGGTTACTGATAAGATGCTCGTTGCAGAGAAACTTACCAAAGATTACGGCACATTTCGTGCGCTTGATGAGGTGAGTTTTACCATTGAATCGGGTGAGATCGTTGGGTTGCTGGGGCCAAATGGGGCAGGCAAAACGACGACCATGCGTCTGTTGACAGGTTATATGGCGCCGACTGCTGGGGAGATCCGCATCGGTGACTATGACTTGTTAGAACAACCGCGACAAGCCAAACAACAGATTGGCTATCTTCCTGAACAGCCACCACTTTATCCCGAACTCACTGTGATCGAATCGCTGCGCTTTGCTGCTCAGTTGCATGGAGCTGACGCGTCAGTTCTGCGTGAGCTTATTCCAGAAGTCATCGAACAGCTTTCTCTGACGGATGTACAGAACTGTCTCACCGGCCAGTTGTCGCGTGGGTACCAGCAGCGTACTGGTTTGGCACAAGTTTTAGTGACACGTCCGTCTATCCTGATTTTGGATGAACCGACTATTGGCTTAGACCCTCAGCAAATTGCTGAGATGCGTACTTTGATCAAAGGGTTGGCGGGTCGTTATACCGTCATCTTATCGAGTCATATTTTGCAGGAAGTGAGTGCGACTTGTGACCGTTTATTGATTATGAATCAAGGCAAGTTAGTGGCGTCGGGAAGTCACGAACAACTCATGTCCATGGGGCAACAACAGAAATCAATCCGCTTAGCATTGCAGAATCCTCAAGTAGAGCTCATGCAGAAGGCTTTATCAGGGTTGGCAAGTGTGAAGACGGTTGAGGTGAAAGGTGAGTCAGGCGCGGTACAATTTTATTTGCAGGTACAAAACCAAGACGCTTTGTACCCTGAGCTCTTTCAATTATTACAAGCCAAGCAATGGGTGCCCATGGAGCTCAGCGTAGCGCGATCCACTTTAGAAGAAGTCTTTTTAGATATGACACGGAGTTCATTATGAAGGCGTTGATCGTAAAAGATTTAAGAATTTTACTGATGTCTCCGCTGGCTGGGGTGGCCACGGCACTTTTTTTATTTTTAACAGCCTTTGCTTTTAACTCGCAGTTGGTTCCGTCCGGTGGGGGGGAATTACCTGAGGCCTCAATGCGTGGTTTGATTTATTTTATGGCTGTTGTGCTGATGTTTATCGTGCCCTTGTTAAGTATGCGTGCTTTTGCAGAAGAACAGCGAAGTAAAACCTATGAGTGGTTAAGGACCTCACCGCTTTCAGATGTTCAATTAGTCTTGGCTAAATTTGTAGCTATCTGGACTCTGCTTACCTTGATGCTAGCGGCAACATTGATATTCCCTGGAATCATGCTGAGTTTTGCTGAGCCCGATGTCAGTCCCATGTGCATGGCTTATTTAGGGTTATGGCTGCTGACAGGATCGTTTGTTGCAGTGAGTATCTTTGCCTCAAGTTTAAGTCATAGCCCGATGATTTCCGCTTTGCTGGCTTTTGTTATGTTATTAATCTTGTGGTTTGCTGGGGGAACTCCTGGCGTTTGGGGAGAAGAGCTTTCTATTATTCGCCATTTAGAAAGTTTTTCGATTGGTGTTTTTGATGTGTCAGATACAAGCTATTATGTGCTGTTTATAGCGGCCTTTCTTTTTCTCACCATCCGCTGGCAGGAGGCTTTGCGATGGCGTTAAACGCTCAGCAATTAGCCCGTCGGCGTAAGATGAAATATGGTCTAAATGCCTTATTGCTCACCTTGAGTGTGATTGGTTTGATGGGGGTCGCTTTTGTAGCCATTGAAAGAACTCAATGGCGCGTTGATTTAACGGCGAATCAGAGTTTTACTTTATCAAAACAAACTCGTGGGGTTTTAGATCACTTAGATCAAAAAATTATTATCCGAGCTTTTTTTCGACCGAACGGTGACTTAGATGAAGTCTTTATTCGGCGTAAAGTTGATGATGTCTTGCGACAGTATGCGGCGAGAAGTTCACAAGTTGATTATCGCTTAGTAGATCCGGATTTAGATGTTGAGGAAGCGATGCACTTTGGTATCCGGATGAATGGGACGATTGTGTTTCAGGCGGGGGCACAGCGCAAAGATATTAATCAATCAGTGCTATTTAATTATCCAAGTCTTGCGGAGGCTTCCGTCCCATTGTTTGTGGGGGAGTCGCTTTTTACTAACGCTTTGTTGAGCGTGACTTCGGACGATATCAAAAATATTTGCCTCTTGCAGGGGCATGGTGAACGTCAAGTGGATGTAGTCGAAGCCGATGGTTTGAGTGAAGTTGTTACCTTATTGAAACAAGAAAATTATCAAACAACGCCTATCGGTGCTGGTAGCATGCGTACACAGCTTAAAGGATGTGATGTGGTTGTGGTTGCTGGGCCAAAGTTAGGCTTTCACCGTGATGAAGAAGCTCAATTAGTAAATGCGGTGATGAGCGGGCAGAAATTCATTTTTTTAGTGGATCCTCGTTCGGCTGTGAGTTTGGAACTTTTATGGAGGCAGTTTGGGATTGCTTTGCCTGAGTCCGTCGTTTTTGATCCTCAAAGTCATTTTGCATTAGGATCACATTATCCGGTCGTGCAGTTGGCGGACCATGAGTTGACAGCGCCATTGAAACAGCAAGAGCTCAACCCAGTATTTTATTTAGCGCGTTCTATTGCAAAGGCAGAATCAGTTGTAGAGGACTTTAAAGTGAGTCCATTATTGCAAACTAGTCCGGTGGCTTGGGGTGAAACACAGTTGAAAGCGCAGCAGAAATCAGAGCCGAACAAAGAGGTTGATTTAATGGGCCCCTTACATTTGGGTGTGGCGGTAACACGGTTGACTAAAACAGAAGCCGGAGAAGCTACTGAGACGCCGACGGCTATCGTGATAGGCGATTCTAATTTTATTACGAATGGGTTGATCCAAGTACCCGGCAATCGCGATTTATTTATGAATAGCATAGCGTGGTTGTTAGAGTTGTCGGATCAAGTAAGCATTCGTCCTGTGAAACCTGATTTCAGACCATTAGTGCTTAGCCCACAAATACAAACTTGGGTGCAGTGGGGGACGCAGTTAGTGTACCCAGCTTTATTTTTGACAATCAGTCTGTGGTACTGGCGCCGTCGTCGCCAACAAAGAGGTTGATATGAAGTATGTGCGTACTGGAATTTTAGTGGCAGCCTTGTGTGTTGCTTTAGTATTTTTATTTCGTCAGGGCCCCGAATCAGATCTGTTGCATCTTTGGGAACTTGACTTTACTCAGTTAGAAAAGCTTGCTGTGAATATGGATCAGGTTGATTATAGTTTGCAGCGTGGGCCGGAGCATTGGCAGTTACAGCAAGGTGAGACCCATCAAAATATTGAGGCAGCTCGTGTGCTGCCGTGGCTCCAACAATTGTTGCACCCCCATGCTAAATCCGTATTAGGCGGTGCGAAGACAGCTGTTAAGGATTATACAACTTATGGGCTGCAACCGGCTCAAGGGATGATCCTGTTAAAATCAAGCGGGCAAGAGCATCGTTTGCTCATAGGTTATAAAACACCGATTCAAGATAATTATTATGTGCAAGTGGCCGGGGAGCCCGCGGTCTATTTATTCTCAGTTTATGAACTAAATGATTTCTTGCTCGGCCGCTTTCAAGCACTGATTCCAACAGAGCTTAAAGAATATATTTATTTTTTGGTACGAGCTAGCTCAGCTTTGATGATTGTTCTCAACACGCTAGGTTCCATCCAGCCCCGTAAAAAACGACCATTGATATAAACGGATGGTGTGCCCTGAACCTTAAAGGTTTCAGTGCCCAGGCGGATGTCCTCGCTAATGGCATTCGCGGTTTCAGGGGCGACCAGGCATTGTTGCAATGTATCTGGGTTCATCCCCAATTCAGTAGGGATGGTCGTGGTAATCAGTGTTTGAGTAAGATCCTTTTGTTTTTCAAAGATGGCATCGTGAAATTTCCAGAAGGCATCGTTGCCCTGCTGTTTAAAAGTACAATAAGCCGCTTTGGCAGCAACGCAGGCCATTGGATGTCCATTGTGTTCAATATTAGGGTTGCATTCAGAGCTTAATGGAAAGTTCATATAGACAATGCGGATGTCTTTTCTAAATTCTCCCAGATAAGGTTTTAAGCTGAATGCCGCACGCTTACAGAAGGGGCATTGAAAATCACTGAAATCAACAATAGTGATGGCCGCATCATCGGGTCCCCAACTAGGCCGTTTGGGTAATTGGGCCTTAACAGGTGCTTGAGAGTAGAAATGCTTGGTGAGTGTTGCTGGATTAAACTGAGGTTTGCCCGCATGGGCTTTTTTATTTAGCCCAAAGAAAAAGAGAATGCCTACGGCATAAGTGATAGTTGTGAGTACGATAAATGAAGCGAGTATGCGTTTATCCGTTGTCAAAAGGCTGCCCAAATTAGCCTTGGTTTTTGCTAGGGCGGCTGAAATAAGTCCAAATAAGATGATTGTTAATACATAGGATGCGACACAAAATAGGCAGAGCACCTGTAGCTTACCGAATAAAATATAGGCCATATAAGCACTATAAGCGAGGGCTCCACTGGTGAGGATCCATTGACAATTAAAGATAGCTTTCTGCTTATTTACGGCACTCAGTGCCCATAAACTGGATAAGGCGATCACGAGATAAAAGAGGAAGCCAAGTTCTGAGCTGGGGATAGGCCCGATATGCGAATAAGCACTTGCCAGGGCGGTATCACAGTCAATGTAAGAAGACAGCGTACAAAAACTCTTTTGCATCAGGCCTTGATCCGCGATGCGATAATGTTGCGCTGTTAAGATAGCCGTATCAATTAGCCCTAAAATGGCTGTAAAAAGGCTTGCGAAAATAAGTTTGCGAGGTGATGATTCTTTAGTCATGAAGATGCCATTGTTAACGAAATCCGGCTTATTGATCAAGCTTCTCCTGCTTTTCAGCTGCTTTTTTGTAGGGACTACTGAAGCAAAATTGATTTCAGTAGAAGGCCGGCAGCAGACTGCTGAAGCTGAGTTGATTCAGTTTAAGCAAAGTCTTTCATATCGCGATTTGGATCGGATCCGCCGTGTGCCCTGGGATGAGCGCAATACCTTGTCACCTCGATTGAGGCGCGCTTATCTGCAGTGGACAGATTTACGTGAAGCCGAGAAGAAGTGGGCTCATGGTATCCTGCTCAAACAAGATTTAATGGCCTTACATGGTGAGGGGTCCCAAACGCATCTAGCTCTTCAACAAGAGGCCGATCAAGTAAGCGCAACGATTATGGAAATTCTTTGGAAGTACCGCAAGGAGTGGGGCATGTTGAACTCGGCGCTGATGCATAATGTCTTAGTCAATATGAAGGTGAAAGAACAGGGCTTTTGTTGGCATTGGGTTGAGAAATTCTTAGAGAACCTACGCCCTATGGATTTGCGTTTTTTTGAGCTTCATTGGGGTGTAGCCTATGAAGGTAAGATGCGTGAAAATAATGCGCTCGTGATTGCGAAACCTGGAACGCCCTTTGATTCTGGTCTCGCCCTGGATGCTTGGCGCGCTTCGGGCCGCCCTTTTTGGAAACCGGTTAAAAAAGATCGTTTTCCTTGGGTCAAACGTAACGAAGCAAACCTCTAGAGTCGTGCTGATGAGTGATACCTCTTATTTTGTTGTTCAACTTCATGCGCCTCAAGATAGTCTAGATCTCGTCCAAGGACAATTGTATCGCCTGGGTTGCTTGGGCTTAGTTGAAGAAGATGCGGTAGCCGAGGCCATTTTATTAAAAGCTTATTTCCCCGAACAGGCAAACCATAAACCCAGAACAGCTGATATGTTAAAGCAGTTGATCACAGCTGAGACCGGGTGTTTGGTTCAGTCAGCGGAGTGTATTCGTTTAAATGCCTCGCAGTTTCAGCCGGCATCCTTTGATCCGATTCAGTTAGCGGGGGATTATTGGATTGTGCCCCCGGAGGATATGAGGTCGCAGGTTGAGGATGAACGGGTATTACCGCAGGTTATTATTATTCGGCCAGGAATGGCCTTTGGTACCGGACGTCATGAAACAACCCAACTATGTGCTCAAGCTATGCTTGCGCACATAGACAAGTGCTCCTCTTTATTGGATGTGGGGACGGGGAGTGGGGTGCTGGCTATCCTAGCCCAGCAGCTTGGAGTGACTCAGATAGCGGCCGTTGAAATCTCTGAAGATGCGCGTTGCAATGCCCGTGAAAATTTTCAGTTGAATAGTGTTACTGCAATAGAACTATGTGCTGATATTACAGAGCTTAAGGTTCGTTATGATATGGTCGTGGCTAATATTCTAGCGCCGACCATCCTGCAGTTAAAAGCAGAGTTGCTTTCTCACTTGGCGGATTCAGGTGTGCTCATATTATCGGGCATTACTATTGGCGAGGATGATGCCATTGCAGAAGCCTTTTCAAATTTACAGTTGATCGCCAAAGAAGAGTTGGATGGATGGTATTGTTTTGTTTTTCAAAATAGATCGTAGGGGCGTGAGGCCTCACGCCCGCACGTGTTAGCAATTTATGGGCGCAATGCCTTGTGCCGCCTACAAAGGCGGTGCAAAAAACTCAGGGCCAACAGGCGTTTTGATTTCAATCTTTAAAGCACGGTCTATCTCTGCAAAGTCTGTTTCATTAAATTCAATAGCTAAGGCTTGGGCATTGTGTTGCGCTTGTTCGGCATTACGCGCACCGACTAAAGAGCATGTCACACCAGGTTGTTGAAAAACCCAGGCAATAGCTAATTGAGCTACGCTACAATCTTTTCGTTGGGCTATTTTTTCAAAGCGCGTGACAGCCTTTAAATACTGCGACCGTTTATCTGCTTTAAACTTAGGGTCAGCGCGGCGAAGGTCACCTTGAGGGTACTCAGTGCTTTTGCCGACTTTTCCAGAGAGTAAGCCGCGGCAGAGTCCACCATAAGCTAAAACGCCTAATTCATTATTTTGACAGAAGGGTAGGATGTCATGTTCGGCGGCACGTTCAAATAAATTATAAGGAGGTTGATTACTCGCTAATTGTGCAGTGCCTAGTTCAAGACATTCTTGCAACTGTGCTTTAGAAAAATTGCTCACGCCGTAAGCCCTAATTTTCCCCGACTGTTTTAATATTTCTAGGGTTGTTAAGCTTTCAGCGATAGGCGTGTTTTGATCATGCCAATGAATTTGATACAGATCAATGACATCAGTTTGTAGTCGTTGCAGGCTCAGGTCAAGTTCTGTACGGATGCGTTCTGGTGAAGCATTGCGGCGTACTTGTCGATGGTCCGTTGACCATTCTAATCCACATTTAGTCGCTAAGATGACTTGTTTGCGCTTAGAACTTTCCTTTAAAGCACGGCCTACAATTTCTTCAGAAAGACCAAAGCCATAAATAGGTGCGGTATCAATCAGGGTGATGCCATGATCAATCGCTGCGTGGATAGCGTTGAGACTATCCGTTTCATCCGTGCCACCCCAATGAAGCCCGCCAATGGCCCAGGTCCCTAGGCCCAACGGAGGAATTTTTAACGCTGATTTGCCAAGGCGACGCTGGAAATGATTTTTATTCATCTATTTGATTTTTATGGGTTTTTCAAGTTCTTCGCAAGCTTTAAAAGTGGCATCTCTTGCTATTTTAAGCCAATTTTGATTTCAACAGATATATGATATTTATCGGCTGGCTTGTTGTACTCGTTTATCTCATTCCTATTGTTGGTACGGTGGTTTCTTGGGGGCGGAAAATCCGTTCCCTGTGGTCCATTGGTGGCGACGTTCGTAATTTGATTCCCCCTAACCCGATTTCGAGGACTCTGAAGCGTTGGTCTATGGCGATACGAGCTTGGTGGCGTTCGCAGGACTTAAGCAAGCGTTGGAAAGTGAAAGAAATCAATGTTGTCTTGGGCAGCCTGGAATATTTAATCGGTCACTTGCGAGATTATACTATTGGTGTCGTGATGACTGGAGGCGCGGTCTATAATTTAACCATGAGTCTCTTAGTAAAGCCTCAGCATGTGACAAGCTATTTTTATGATGCCTTTTACTTTGGTGTCTTTGCTTTACTTTCACTTTTTACGTACCGCCGTCATGTAACCACGGGTTTAAAAATGACAGAGTTTATGCGGGTAAATCCTTGGGTACATCCTAGTGAATTCTTCAAGCATTATTATCGTGCGATCGGGCCTTTAAATGTGCCCGTACCAGAACGCGCAACGGAAGTTGTGGATCCAGAAGATGTTTCCTATTGTACCGGGAAGGCGGCAGAGACGGGCAAGGGGCGCTTACTTTATGGCTTTTATGATACCTCCATTTTTGCTCGGAGTGCTTACAAGGCTATGACATCGATGGGCCCTGTGTATGGTTATGAGGTCTTTGATGTGATGGCAAGCTTGTGGGGCTCAAGGATTATTCAATTGTTTCGCTCCAGCATGAAGGTAGAAGGGATTGAGAAGTTTAATCAGATAGAAGGCAAAGTATTGTTAGTTTTTAATCACAAGTCCCATCTTGATTTTGTCCTTAACTTCTTTGCACTGTCGCAGGTTCAATTGAAAAATGGGCAACCGTTACGCCCCCGTTATATGGCGGCCAAAGATCACTTCGTAGACAATAAGATTATTTATGAAGGTTTAGGTGTGGGTAAGCTCATTGAAAGTGTGGATATGGTCTTTGTTGATCGCACGGGCAAAGGTGCAGATGCTATCCAACAGGCAGCTGAGGTGCTGACGAAAAAGGATGTTTCCATTGCCATGTTTCCGCAAGGAACGCGAGCCTATGGCAACTTAGGTGAGAAGCGTGAGCGACGTGATGCAGGTTATTATACGACGGGTTCCGCGCGACGTTTACGTGAGCGCTTAGGCCATTTGAAAAAAGGTTGTGCTTTTTTAGCTTTGGATACAGCTATTGAATTGAATCAGCAGGGCCGTGATGATGCCGTGAACTTGGTTTTTATCGGTATTGATGGCACTGCCGATTTAGTTCCTAAGGGAGCCTTTTCTGTCAGGACGGAATCCGCGGTGACCTTTACGGTAGGTGATGTTTTGACCATTAAACCCCATGAGGTTGCGGGCTATAAGAAGCCAAGTGACGATGCGCCTCTTGGTGAGGGTGAGCAAAAATATAAGGCCCACGTTGATCGCCTAATGGAAATGATCAATAGCGGTTTGGTGGGTGCATTGAGCCTGCATCAGAAGTTAAGTGATCGCTTTATTGCAGATGTACGAGAACGCAAGCTCTTGCAAGCAGATGATTGGATGAAATTAAAGAATCGTTTGGTGAGTTGGGATCAAGCAGCCAACTTACTGCCGTTTCAAATTATTGATCGGATTTATGCTTTAGATCCTAGCTATTGGCAGACTTATTTAGAGAAGGCGGCGCAATTGTTTAAAGCGGAAACAATTGATGAAGCAGCGCTCAGTGATTTTAATGGTGAAATTGTTGATTACTTATTGAAGACACGTGGCAAGTTAATGAAGCGTGCTAACATGAGTGAAGAGAAACGGAATAAAAAGAAATTAAAGCAGGCTTCCTAGAGGCGTCGATCGACGCCTCTAGGTCTGCCTTAAAAATGAATTAATCGACGAATTCAGGATTGACTGGATGGGGTAGAATCCCTTTACGGAAGCCTTCGGCAAGCAAAAGTTCAACGGCTTGCTTGCCTTTTTCACCATAACCTAAAGTCCAATCATTAACATACATGGAAACAAATTTATCCGTTTGTTCTGGGTTCATGCCGCGCGCAAATTGCATGGCATAAGGAATAGACTCTGATTTTTTGTTCAGTCCCATTTGAATGCTTTCTTTTAAGATGGCATCCAATTGTTTGATGAGGTCATCGCCTAAATCTTTGCGGATGATGTTGCACCCTAAGGGTAAAGGGAGCCCGGTTTTCTCAAACCACCATTCACCCATATCAAGAAGTTTGTTGAAGCCTTCTTCTTTATAAGTGAGTTGGCCTTCGTGAATGATAAGACCTACGGGGAATTCACCCGTTTTGACTTTAGTTAAAATTTCATCGAAGGGCACCACTTCATAAGCGATGTTCGGTTCCCAGAGGCGCAAGGCTAAGAGTGCTGTGGTCCATTCACCCGGAACCGCGACTTTCATTGTCCGCGCTTCCTCTAAGGTAATATCTTCGCGAGAGACTAACATTGGGCCATATTGGTCACCGAAGCTGGCGCCGCTACTCATGATTTTGTATTGATCCATTAAGTAGGGGTAGGCATGGAAGGAAATCGCACTGATTTCGTAAGTACCTTTTAAAGCGGCCTGATTCAGCGTTTCGATATCTGTCAGGGTGTGCTCCAGCTTGTAGCCGGGAAGTGATAGTTGATCCGTGGCCAGGGCCCAGAACATAAAGGCATCGTCTGAGTCAGGGCTGTGGGCAATCTTGATAAGTTTATCTTCGCTCATGGGGGTGGTTTAGAGCATAGCTGGGCAGTGGGGTCAAGGAGTGGGGTTACAATGGAATAGTCGAAAATAAAAACAGGAACTTAGCTATCAACTCCCCAATAAAGATGAAGGCTACGCCCACATACATAATTCCTGTAGCGGATTGGTTGGAGCCTATTCTCGCCGTTGACCAGATCATATAGGAGATGCCGGCAGGGATCAGTAGGCCGATTAAGATACGTTGCCAAAAGAAAATGCCATAGCCGCCCATAGAGGTGAGAATTTTAAGCCATTCGGAGTCAGCGGGAGCGGTTTGCTGGATCACGAACCAACTCAAGGCCACGGCAAGTATCTTGAGCCCTAGTGTGCTGCTGAGAATAAGTGCCATCCGTACTAAGAGACGTTTTGGCATATCGGTATTAATCAAATACCAATGTCCAAAGATCATTCCAACCAGAAAGCCGCCAAGCACCAGGCTGGCCGTGACAAATTGTACCGGCACGAGAAAATCAGGAGTGTGCAGCATCATTTTTTCAGGGATGAAGAGCATGCTATCAAAGATAACCGCCGGTATGGCCAAAATGGAGGCGATTCCCAGCCATTTCTTAAAAGGCACTTCATTGGTAAAGCGAGTGATGGCCCAGCCAATAAAAGCAAAGGCGGCGACGACGCCAAAGAGTATGTTGACGTAAGGATACGTGACGCGTTCGGCAGCGGAACCAAAGTGTTCCGGTAAAGTAAAAGGGTAGAGTTTTCGCATCAGTAAGCCACCACCAATAAACAACCAGGTAAAGAAGCAAATGGACTTGAAGAAGTAGCGATCAATCCGATCTTTGGGTAGAAATAAGCATAGGGCCACCATGCCACAGCCGGTTTGAACGAGAAATAAATTGAGAATAAATGTGATGCTCATGGGGCGGGTGGGTAACATGTTGTCTGAGTTCTGTCTACCCGCGCGACAAAACTTGATTTCGTGTCGGGGCTATGATTGTTGAGCCTGATGGCAACTTTTGACCTGATAATTTTTGACCTCGACGGAACGCTGATTGATTCCAAGCTCGATATCGCTCACTGCGTAAATTTAGTCTTAAGAGATATGAACTTAGCGTCTATTCCGGAAGAAGTTATTTATAGCCATGTGGGGCACGGCGTGCGTGATTTGATGCAGGGGGCTATTCAAGCGGCTCATGGTGAAGAGGCAGAATCAGCTTATCTCAAAGCGATGGAATTATTTGATAAGTATTACTGTGAGAATCTGACGCGTCATACTCGCTTGTTTCCAGGGATGCAGGGTTTTTTACAGCGGCATCAGGCCAAGGATATGGCTGTAATCACGAATAAGCCGCAGAAGTATACGGATCCCATTATCGATGGTTTGAATTTGCGCGGTTTTTTTGGTCCGGTGTTGGGTCGTGAAGCGTGTCCCGACCCCAAGCCACATCCAGCACCTGTCTATAAAGTGCTAGAAACCTATCCGGTGAATAAAGCGCGTGCGGTGATTATTGGCGATACTGAGGTTGATATTGAAGCGGGGCGGCGTGCAGGTATCAAGACCTGTGGGGTGCTTTATGGTTTTGGAAACCCTGAGCTGGTTAAGGCGGCGCAGCCAGATTTCGTGGCCGAGACGGTTGACGAATTGTTGGCGTTGTTCCCGTAAATATAATTTCGTAGGGGCGAATCTTGTATTCGCCCTCAATTGGAATCACGTGCGGGCGATCACAAGGATCGCCCCTACAGTCGTTACTCGTCCGTCACACAACCTTCTGAAGCGGTAGATACTGTTTTGATAAACTTCCGTAGCGTTCCACGTTCTACTTTATATGCGGGTGGGCGCCACGCTTTGAGGCGCTCAGCAATTTTTTCATCATCCACATGTAAGGTGATGGCATGGTTGCCGGCATCAATGGTGAGTTTATCGCCATCTTCAATCACAGCAATGACCCCGCCTTCTTGAGCTTCTGGAACAATATGCCCCACGACAAACCCATGAGTGCCGCCGGAGAAACGGCCATCGGTTATTAAAGCAACATCTTTACCGAGGCCTTCACCCATAACAACAGCAGTCACCTTTAGCATTTCACTCATGCCGGGGCCGCCTTTGGGGCCTTCATAGCGGATGACAATGACATCACCTTTATTAATCTGTTTGTTTTTTAGGGCCTCGATAGCATCTTCCTCACAATCAAAGACGCGGGCGGTACCTGAGAACTTATTACCTTCTTTGCCGGTAATCTTGGCGACGGACCCGCCTTGAGCCACGTTACCGTAAAGAATTTGCAAATGTCCGGTGGCTTTAATGGGAGCTGACAAAGGTACAATCACTTGTTGCCCTTCGCTCAAATCAGGGAGCTCGGCCAGATTTTCGGCTAAGGTTTTTCCGGTACAGGTAAGGCAACTGCCATCTAACAAGCCCGCTTTAAGCAGGAGTTTTTGTACGGCCGGAACCCCTCCAACAGCACATAGGTCGGCCATGACATAGCGACCACTGGGTTTCAGATCAGCAATGAACGGAGTCTTGTCACTGATCGCTTGGAAGTCATCGATGTTTAAGGGCACGCCCACAGATTTGGCCATGGCAATTAAGTGGAGCACTGCATTGGTCGAGCCACCTAAAGCCATCACTACTGTAATGGCATTTTCAAAGGCTTTGCGTGTCATGATGTCACGCGGTTTAATATTTTTTTCCAACAGGATGCGGATGGCCGCACCTATGTCATCACATTCTTTGAGTTTGGCTGCGCTCTCGGCGGGATGAGACGAAGAGTAGGGGAGGCTCATGCCCAAAGTTTCAATGGCAGAGGCCATCGTGTTGGCGGTGTACATACCCCCGCAGGCGCCCGCACCAGGACAGGCATGTTGCAAGATGCCATCTAAGTCACTTTGGGTAATTTTACCGGCGACGCAAGCGCCTAAGCCCTCAAAGGCTGAAACAATATCTAAAGTTTGGTCTTTATAATGTCCCGGTTTGATCGTGCCGCCATAGAGCATGATGCTGGGGCGATTCAGTCGGCCCATTGCAATCACTGAGCCGGGCATATTTTTATCGCAACCTACGACCGAAATATTCGCATCATACCAATGAGCTGACATGACGGTTTCAATCGAGTCAGCAATAATTTCGCGCGACTGCAAAGAAAAGTTCATCCCATCTGTCCCCATTGAGATACCATCGCTGACACCGATAGCATGAAAAACTAATCCGGTAAGTCCTACTGCTTGGCAACTCGCTTTGGCCCGTCGCGCTAAATCATTAAGGTGCATATTACAGGTATTGCCATCATAACCTGTTGAAGCGATGCCGATTTGAGCCTTGGCCAAGTCTTCTTTGGTTAAGCCAATGCCATAAAGCATAGCTTGCGAAGCGGGTTGATCAGGATCTTGAGTGATACGTGCGCTATAACGGTTTAATTTTTCAGTCATGATAGGCCTTCTAAATTGAAATTCATTTTCATTATCTTTTCATTGTCTACGAGGTCGTGGAGTATGCCTGAGAAATATATAAATTCAAGCGTGACTTGGGTGATAGGCCGTTGACTTTAAATCCTAGCTTCTGTAACTTATCGAGCCTATTGTGAATCATTCAGGAGGCTTACATGGCTTACGTCATTGACGATAAATGTTTAGGTGAACAATACGCCGCGTGCGTAGATGTGTGCCCGGTTAATTGTATTTACCCCGGCGACTATAAAGGTGAGGCCTTTATGGTGATTGATCCAGAAATTTGTATCGATTGCGGCGCTTGCTTGCCGGAATGTCCGGTTGAAGCGATTGTTGCGTCTGAAGATGAGTCTCCTGAATGGGCGAAGATCAACGAAGAACTCTCACCAGAGTTCAAAGACAATCCGCCGGTAGAACCACGTCCGGCCAATGATCCGCCACGGAAACAACACTAAAAAATTTAATAACATGAGTGAAAAGCCCAGATGAAAGTCTGGGCTTTTTTATTGATGGCCAATGCCGTCTTCAATGGCGACAAGCTGTCGCATAAAATGATTGTGAGCGCTGCTGATAATTGTCGGGATAGATTTTGGATCCAAGATGCCCATGCCTTTAGCGGGTAAAACAAGTTCCCAAACCTCGACATCCGGATCATCCCGCAGAATTTGTAGGTGATCTTCAATACGGGCGCGTCGCATTAAATCGGCGACGTGACTGGACCACTTTAAAATATCCATGAAGGGAAGTTTGCGCATCAATTTGCTGCGGAAAATTTTCCATCCAGAAACCTGTGGAAACAAGTTAACGGCCAAGATAAAAAGTTTCTTTTTCTTCGTCAGGCCTTTTTTTTGATCAATTTTCCATTTGCGATAGACGCTGACCAGGGGAACTTCTTCAGCAGTGCCGCCATCCACATAAACGTGAGAGGTTTTGCCGTGCTTGATCACGCGCGGGACATAAAGAATAGGGATGGAGCTCGAGGCTAACACCGCATCAATTGCGGAGACTGTGTGGATGAGATCTCCATAATCTTTTTTCTTCACAGGCATCGGGGTTAAAATTTCATTACGTTTCTTATGTAAGTTATAGGCAATGCAATAAAGTGGAACTTTGGCTTTTTTGTTTTTAGCTAAGCGCTGCATCGCTTTTTGAATGGTGTTTTGAATATCGATAAAACCCTTCAGCATAAAAGGGTTGGAGGGTAGAAACCATTCTGCGGCGATGTTCTTCAGAACTTGCGCTTTTGAGGGAGAGAGAATTAAGTCATAGCGTTCATTGTATAAATCATAGCCATCGGTTTCCAAGGCTTCAGGTGCGACGCCTAAGGAATGCATGAGGGCAGCTATAGCACCACCGCTACATCCCCAGATTTCATCGATAGAATCCAACTCATCAATCAGGTCGAGTATTTTCATGACGCTGGCATGGGCAAACATGCGCAAGCCGCCGCCGCCTAAAGATAAAACAAATTGTGTGTCCTTATCAGTGACACGATGCTTGAGTTTTTTAAGCTTATCTTTGAGTAGCGGTAATTTTGGTGGTGTTGTGGCTAAGCGCCACCGGTAATTTCTGCGACCACCAGGACGATCTAGAATAAAACTTTTGGGGATGTTTTCATCGGTTCGCCCTAAATAGACAGGTGTGGGGATACGGCCGCCTTTCTCTTCCGAGAGGGCCTTGGCTAAAATTTCGACTTGGACCTCTGGAGTCGGCAAGCTGTGTAAAATAGATTCATAAGGATAGAGGATCTTTGCCGGAATATCTTTGGCTTGGAAGACGCGGAGTACTTGAAAGGCTTCTGGGAAGCTCTCCATGAGCCGGCGATGGCTGGAGTGTGTGATAAAATAGGTTTTATCACGCGCTTTATGGAGTTTCCAGTGACCCTGATAGCGTTTGACGAGTGGGCGCTCCGAATTTAACTTAATTTGATAGATGGCTGCCAATAAATTCAACTTATCAAAAAAATTCGCAAATACATAGGCTTGAGAGTGGTCTTAAAATAAGGTACTTTTATGACATGAGGCGTCATGGTGATAAAAAGTCTAAGTTATTATTTTTTAAGAGAAATTTTTCTTTTCGCACAACTCAATCACAATATAGCCCGATAACAATTATGAAGG
>JAJFLM010000435.1 GCA_021772655.1 Deltaproteobacteria bacterium | reverse complement strand
CCAAGCGGCCGCCAGGATCGCCAAGGGCCGGGTCGCCAGGTGCGGCCGCGTTAGGATATCCGATACCGTGACGCTTTGGAAAAAAGACGGCCAGGCGCACCGGACAGGCGTTGAGACGTGCGGGAGTATTTGGGGTTGCCCCTGTTGTGCGCCACGGATCCAGAAAAAACGCCAGGAAGAAATATCGAAAGCCGGCCACGGTCACTATACCGCCGGCGGCGCGGTTTACATGATGGCATTCACGGCCGCGCATTACCGGGGCCAGGGATTGAAGGGTTTAAAATCCCGAATATCGAAGGCATTTTCTTTTGTGATTTCCGGTGCACCCTGGAAGCGTAACCGCGACCGCTACGGGATTGGCGGTTACGTTCGCGCTCTGGAAGTCACTTGCAGCATAAAAAATGGCTGGCACCCGCATATTCATGTTTTATTTTTTATGGATCAGGAGCTGAGTGACCATGACCGGGCCGATTTTGAGCAATTTCTGTTTAGCCGCTGGGATCAGCGCATTCAACGTGAGGGAGCACAACCCTGCAATCGAACATTGTTTCAATTGGAAAAAGCGAACAATCCACAAATTATGGGTAACTACGTCTCTAAGTGGGGGTGCGATTATGAGATTACCCACCTCCATACAAAATCCGCCGGTGGTGGCGGGCATACGCCGTGGGATCTCCTAGACCTGGCGAGCCGGGGCGGCGTTTGGGCGCGTTCGATGTTTGCCGAATACGCAAGAGCGATGAAGGGGGCCAGGCAGTTGACCTGGTCATTGGGTCTCAAGGATAAATTTAAGGTTCGTGAAAAAACCGACGCCAGCCTGGCGGAAAATGAGACGGACGGCGAAATCATTGCCGTGATCTCCGGTCGCGACCATGACGCTATGCATAAGGCGGGCAAAATTCTGCTTTTGGAGGAGGTTGCGGCCAATGGCGGTGAAAAGGCGGTTTTTGAGCTGATTTTAACTACCACAGGGAGCTTATGGACAAAAGAGGCAAGGGACCGGCGGGCCGCCTACTATGACGGCCACAGCGGCCTTATTGGGGTTAATGTCAGTGACGTGTCAAATTATCTCAAAATGAAGGATCTGGCGGAATGTCACCAGTAATGATCGACACCTATCACAAACAACTTGATAGGTTGAAAAATACTCCAATGTTGGGAGCAAAAAGCGAAGCCGTTCGCCTGGCCGAAATCACCATAGCATTGCTGACGGCACTTTATTCTGAAAACGCCGATATGAAGGCGCAAATCAAAAACCTTCAAACAATGGTGATGATCAATGGCGAAAAGTAAATCGCGGGTTATTTTGGGCGATTGTGTTTGTCCGATTTGCAAAGAACCGGCGCAATTACGGCGCAACGTCTCAGAGCATTTGTATATCTATTGCCGAACCCCGGCGGAAGGTGGGTGCGGCATCGGTTGCACGTCGCGATATGACAAGGGCGATGAATTGTTGGCGGCCTATTGCAAGAAGTGGTTCAAAAGCGACGACCGGCAAACCTACTTGGCGGCGATCCCTCAAGATCCCGAGGGAACCGATCCGGTTGGCCTGCAACCCAATGACGTTTTAGAAACCGTTTATTATGAGGAGGACAATGACGATGGCGAGGATTAAGTGTCCAAAATGCGACCATACCTTTAATGTGGCACCGGCCAAAAAAATAAAGACAGAAAAGGTTACAGACGACAACAGCCCGCCAGCCAAGGCTAAAAAACCCTGGTATGAAAAAACCGTGGGAGAATTTTTCGGTGAATAAGGAAAGCATGGCGCGGCTTGCGCCGCCGGATGTTTTCGCCCCTGGCGAACAAACCGAAGATGAACAGGAGGCCGAACAACAAAGTGAGCCGTTTGATATAGACGGCATGGCAATGTTACTGGCCGGTTCCGTTCTGATCGTGGGCAACATAATTTGTGCGCGGGCTAAAGTTGACATGGTGAGTGATGAGGAGGCGGGGGCGCTTGGCGGTAACGTCGCCAATATGTTGCGTTTGTATGATTTCAAGGGCAATCCCAAGGTTGTCGGCTGGTGTTTGCTCGGATCGACCGTGGCGGCCATTACCTTGCCACGTTTGGGGCAATATCAAGCGCGGAAAACGGAGGAGGCGGCCGAACAGAAAAGCGAGCCTTCAAACGTTAATGCGCCAGGCCAGCCGCAACCGCAAGGCCCGCCGGCGGCGAGCAAAATTCCAAAGACGGCGCGGGCCTGAATGCGCCTAGAATTTCCAGATAATTCGGTTTTTGTCGGTATGGGCGGGTGCGGCAAAACCACGCTCATGCAATATATGGCCAGGTCGAAAAAACGCATCCTGATTTTTGATCCCAACAATGAGCCTAAATATATGCAGATGGCAACCAAGGTTTGCTTTACCCAAGCTGATTTGTATAAGGCCATTCAGGCAAAAACCTTTGTTATCGCCTGGCGCGGGTATACGACCTATCGGCATACCCCTGAGGTTTTTGAGACGGCGTTTCTCTGGCCCTGCCACCTGGCCGACGCGGCGGAAGATTTGCTGATCATCTGGGATGAATTTGACGTGTTTTGTTCCGCCCATAGTTTTCCCCAAATCGTACAGGATATTGGTTTTACAGGCCGGCACCGGGGATTGGCCACCATGGCCGTCTCACGTGCACCGAATGCAATCCCGCGCATGTATACACGTAACGTGCAAAGATGGTTGGTATTTCGCACAACAGAACCAACCGATATCGATTATTTTCGCAAGGTGCTGGGGCCAGGGCCGGCCAAGGAATTGCCGACACTGCAGAGATTTTCCTGTTATGACAAAACCGAAAAAAACGGCGTAATTCTGCGACAATCGCCGTTTGACTAAAAAAACTTTATTTTTCTTAATTTTCCTGCCTGGCACGTTACGTATACGTAACGTGGTACCGTTCACAAGATTACCTGTTTAAAGCTCGAAAATTGCCGCGAACCGACGCGGTTTGTTTTCAATTTTGACAGGATTAATTCAATGTCCATGAAATCTTTTGCTATTTCCATCGCAACTGTTGTTGCCGGGATCTACGCCTACAACAAATATTTTGCTGGCCGCGTCTAAACCTCAATCGAAAACCTGTTTTTCGAATATTTTTTAAAGGATCATTTTAGATGCAACCCGTCTCGCAACACTATGCGCCTATTGGCCAGGTCGATTATGCCAGCCAACAGCGCAAAACTCTGGAAATCGACCGCACCGGCATTTTGACCGAGCTGCAATTGCATTTGCAGTACACTGTTACCAGTGCCGCCGGCGCAATTTCGGTTCCCTGGTACAACACTTTGAGCCGGATCATTCGCCGTCTTGAGGTATTGGTAAATGGTAAAGATACTTTGGTTTCACTGCCCGGTGAATTCCTAGAAACCCTGGCCAAATTTGACAGCTCGGTTGCCCCTTTTGGGGCTGACGACAGCTTTGTTTTGACCGGTTCAACCACGGCCACCACCTATAACGTGGTTTTGCCGGTGCGCTTTGATTTACCGCGCTCAAGCAATCCTCTATTGTGCGCTTTGCCGGCCGAACGGTTGGGCCAGGTCACGCTGGCAATCACCTGGGCGAATGCGGATATTTCCGACCTGGTGGGAACGCCGAACAGTGCCACCGGGATATCCGCCGTGACCTGTGAAGTTGAGGGCCGTTATTTGCTTGGGGCCAACGACAATGCGACCTTTATGGCGCGGGTGCTCGATTACGACGACGAGACGGTATCAGCGACCTCAACTAATCATCAAGTAACCATTGATACCGGCACCGGTGTTCGTTACCGCTCGCTGACATTGGTGCAATTGCGTGATTACATTGCTGTTGATAACGTCATTAATGACATTAATTTTGGCTCGGGTACGCAAGTCTTCCAGCACCGGAAACCTTACTTCGTTCGTGGTGATAACCGGAAAACCTTCCAACTCGATACGGTGCAAACCGGGGTCTTGCGCATTGGAACCGAGATGTACGGCAATGCGGCCATGTGGATCAACTCGGCGCGCGACGTATTGCCGGCCGATTTGCGCCTGACCTTGGACGTTACCAAAACCTCAGGGTCCGAGCATATTCACGTGATCAAAGAAAGCATTCGTCCATACAAGGGGTGATAGTTATGACAACCCATATGACGGGTGGAGCTGAATTTCTCGATGTTTCATTGAAGGATATCTTCACTGTGGGCGGGACCCTTGGCGGGGCTTATTTGGGTTCCGTCAACAACCTGGAGCAGGAGGAAATCAAGGCGCGGGTGGCAGCTCAACAGGCCGGCATTGAGCGTGAACAAAACATGATGATTGCCGACAACGCGCGGTTTTTTGTGGTTGCCGGGATCATTGGTGTTGTGCTGGCAATTATTGTCAAAAAAGGAGGCGTTAAATAATGCCCGGTTATAATCCCGGTGGCGCGTCTTCCGGCAATCTCGGCAAAGACCTGGTCAGTGCCGTCTTGCAAAAGGGCCTGTCGAAGATTTCCGGCCTGGCCGGCATTGGCACAACCAACACGTCGAATGCGCAAGCTTCGAATACGGTTAATGTCAGCCCCAATATCACGGTGATTGGTGGCCAGGGATCGGCCAACCCGTACAGCGGTGGGACGGCGACAAGTTCTTTATCCAACACCACCGACGCCAGCCGCGATCCGTACCAGCCTTATGGCTCGGGCCGGGCGATCCAGCAGGCCGATTTAGATCAGGGCACTTATGATTTCAGTTCGCTCGACGGTGCCGGATCAAAAAAGGCCGACACCATTTTAGGCTTGCCCATGGAAGTTGTTTTGGCCGGCGGTGCGGCCGTTGCCGCCTATCTAGCATTGGGGTAACAAAATGCCGTTTTTAGTTTGGCCGGCGGTGGCCCTGGTTGCTTCGGCCTTCGCCGTTAAATCCGTAAAAAATGATATTGAGGAAACCGGCCCGAACATCGCCTTGATTGCGATTGCCGCCGGTGCCGCTTATTTCGCTTTTCAGGCGGCCAGAAAATGAGCCTGTTTGATGATTTTTTGGGATTGTTCACCGGCGGGGGCAACGATAATTCGTCAACCGCCGTGGCGCAAAATGATGTGGTGGTTAATCCCGATATCACGGTTTTTAACGATTTGGATTTTGACGTGCAACCGATTGCCGACGTGTTGGCAAAGGGGTTTGCCGCCAGCCTGGCAGCCGGGGCCGCGACCATGGAAAACGAAGCGTTATTTATGAACAATCAAGCCGCTTTGCAGGCGGCCGAGTTGGGCCAGCGTCAACAGACCATTGAGACCGTGCAACAGATTAAAAATGATTTTTTTGAATTCGGTCGCCTGGCCATTGGCGTCGCGGCCGTTGGCTTCGCTCTTTACAGGATGAAATAACATGACTTTTCAATCACCCGAAGCCGTCTTGATGCCGTTGGATCTAACGGTTGCCGGCGAAACCGATATTGATCAGTTTGCCGGGGTTTTGCGGTTTGTAAATTGTGAAGACACCAACGGGGCTTTGAACCTGACCGGAAAAGTCTCGGTTCGTTTGGGACAAACCGAACGAACGTTGATGGTTTTACGATTAAGCCAGGCAATTTTGATGGGCCGGGCGTCGCGCCGTATCCGCCTGTCTTGGGAAGCGCAGGCCGGCCTCACGGCCACTTTTATGATCTCGCCAGGCGTGCAGGAATTTGATATGGATGCGACGCCACCGGCGCAACTTGTCACCGGCGATCTGGGAACAGCGATTACGGCCGTAAACGTCGCCGTCGGCACGTCTGAGGTTTTGGCCATTGCCGCCAACGCCAACCGCAAATCTGTGATCATTAAGGCGCTCTCTACCAATACAGGGATTGTTTATTTAGGTCCTACCGGGTTGGCGACAAGTGACGGCATGGAATTGGTGGCCGGTGCTTCGTTTTCTACTCAGCATGACGGGGCGGCGTACTATGCCATTGCCAGTGCAGCCGGCCAAGCCGTGCGCGTTCTGGAGGCAAGCTAATGACGGGCTTGAGTGCGCCGGGCGGCGCGGGCAGCATTTGGCAAAAAGTATCTGTTACGGATGTCTCTGGTTTGACTTTGCTGGCGTTCACCGGTTTGGCAGGCGTCGGTGTCAACCGCTATCGGTTTAGTTTTTCGAATTGCTGTTGTTTGGCAAATTACGAGACTTATATGCAATTTTCCACCGACGGGTCCACGTGGCT
>JAJFLM010000434.1 GCA_021772655.1 Deltaproteobacteria bacterium | reverse complement strand
TGGAATGCCAATAAACTCAGAATTGTTATAAATCATTATTCCGACTGGAGCTACTTTGGAAAGCATGAATAATTTGTTTGCAGTGTTATATATTTTGGGACCATATGTCACCGCACTATCTGCAGCTAAAGCTACAGCTTGTTTATTCATTATTGCAATTTCTGCTGTCATTCTAGTTCATCCTCAATAACAAGCATAAAGTATTTCTAATAATAAAGTCAATGTTTTATGATAAACAATTAATTACGCTTTTTTGTACTGCTCCCCTTTTGTCAAGCCTAATTTAGCTAGAATAAGCAATATCAAGATAGAAAACCAAACTTCCTTACTCAACTTCCGCAGTTCCGCAAGGGTATTGGTATGCGGGTTTGCGGAAACTAATTGATGTTCTTAAGGGACTTATTTTCAGATAGAACCTTTGCATTTTGTTGCAATTTTTAATATTATAGGTTCTGTGTCTAGTTGGAGGTTAAGTATTTATTATCATCATGCCTATCCCAAATAATATTACAAAATCAGATGTTATTGACGCTATCAATAAAATTAAAACTGAGGGTCAAGTACCTCCTAATAGAGAATCTACGGTCTATGATTTAACGTTTGAAGGAAATAATTACCCGCCTAAGTATGTTGTCTATGTTGCCAATCAAATTCGCAACAATCAAGATTTAAATTCGCAAGATTATACATCTATAGAATCTAGAAGCTACCTAGAACAATTAGATTTTCACATCATTAAAAAAGATGAAGCAGAAACTAATTACTGGATATTTCAGGGTCGCCCGAATAGGTGGCCAAGTATTTATGACGACATAGAAAATGCAAACAAAATAGACTGGTACGTTAAGGTACACAAGGATAAGATTAAACAGGGTGATAAAGTAATAATGTGGATAACAGGAAAGAAAGGAGGATGCTTTGCATTAGGTGAAATTGCCTCTGATTTATTCTATGTAGACGACGTAGAATCCGATATGGTTGAAGTAGAAATTGAATACAACTTGTCAGATAGACCAATACTTAATGAGTCAATAAAATCGAACCCAATATTCCAAAATTTCAAAGGAGGGTCTCAAGGTACAAATTTTGAGTCAAACAAAGAAGAATATGAAGAGTTTTTAAAAATATCTAATAGACCTTGCATATGGATAGAAAAAACAGAGGTGAAAGGTAGAGATGATAGAAATGAAGGTGAGAGAGCATTAGGAAAAATGCTATGGTCTCCACAAAAAAGCAGAAGCGGTACTGACATATATAAAAATATGAGGCAAATACAAGATAATGATATTATTTTGCATTTAATTGATAACTCAAGTTTCTCAGGGGTATCTTTAGCAAAGTCTAAATATTATGAAGGAGAAGGAGTAGTAGGCAGTCGTTGGGAAGGCCCAGCTTATCTACTTGATTTAAAGGACTATATTGAACTTTCAGAACCAATTAATAGAGAAGATATATTAAATGAAGATAATAGAAGTGTTTTAGAAGAGATTAGTCAAAATAGTGAGGTATTTTACAGAGTAGACCTAAATCTTAGGGAAGGAGCTTATTTAACACCCTGCTCTATCAGCCTCGCTAGATTAATTAATGATATATATTTCAAAAAAACAGGGGAGAACATACCTTATTTAGAACCAATAATCTCGAGTGTGACAAAGGAAGGTGCTATGTCAGGATATGATACATCTGAGAATGAGTTATCTTTAAATACAATTTTATATGGTCCACCCGGAACAGGAAAAACTTACAATACATTAAATTATGCTATTTCAATTCTTGAGAACAGGAGTATAGAAGAGGTTACGAACGAACCTAGACATCAATTAAAACAAAAATATGATGTTTATCTCAAGAATGGTCAAATAGAATTTGTCACATTTCACCAATCATACTCATATGAAGATTTTATTGAAGGTATTAAACCCAAAGTCATTTCTGAAGAAGATGAGGTATCGTCCGATGGAGATACTAATAGTCAGCTCCAATATGAAATATGTGATGGCACCTTCAAAAGGCTAGCAGAACAGGCGAGCTTCTCTACAAATGAGAACACAAATAAATTTTTGATACCTGAGGAGATTTTAGAAAAAGCTAAATTTTATAAATTGTCCTTAGGTAACACACTAATACCTGAAGATAACGTTATCTATGAATACTGCTTGACTCATGATGTTATATCAATTGGTTACGGTGGGGATTATGATTTCTCATCTTCAGACACTCAAAACAAGGTAGCAAAGGAATATGCTGAACACCTAAAAGGAGCAAGAGAGACTTCAACATATGAAATTTTTGCCATCCATTGTTTCAGAAATATGATAAAGGAAGATGACATAGTAATTATTTCCGAAGGCAATAAAAAAGTAAGAGCGATAGCAAGAGTAACAGGTGATTATTATTTTGATGACAAGACACCAATCATACATAACCTTTTCAGGAATGTTGAATGGTTATTTAAGGATGTAGACATACCTGCAAGCAATTTATATGAAAGAAACTTTAGTCAGCAGACAATATATGTCTTTTATCAAAATCTAGTTAAAAAGGATTTCTTTAGACCTCAAGCAAGTAATACAGACAAAACTAAGTTCGTACTTATAATTGATGAGATAAACAGAGGTAATATTGCTAACATATTTGGTGAGCTCATAACATTGATTGAAGATGATAAACGTACAGGAAAACAAAATGAGCTTAAGGCAACCCTGCCCTATTCGAAAGAATCATTTTCAGTACCTAATAATCTTTACATTATGGGCACTATGAACACAGCAGATAGAAGTGTCGAATCTTTAGACACTGCTTTAAGAAGAAGATTCTCTTTCATCCCGATGTACCCAAACACAGAACTACTTGACGACGAACAACATAAGTGTGATGACATAGATTTAAGAAAAATGTTAGAAATCATCAATCAGAGAATTGAAAAACTAAAAGATTTAGATTATTGCATCGGTCACTCTTACTTTATGAATATTGAAAATAAGACAAATCCACTCAGAGAACTAAAGCATATTTTCAATAATAAAGTGATTCCCTTACTCCAAGAATATTTCTATAATGATTGGGAAAAGATTGGGCTCATTTTAGGCAGTGAATTTGTTGCTGAAAATGGAAATAAGACTAAATTCTCAAACAACTTTACTCCTATTGATGATGAGGATTACGACGGATTTGAAACAAGAAAGATATACACATTTACAAATTCTGATGATTGGACATTATGTACTGCACCCCTTTTGTCAAGCTCTGATTAAGTTGGAATTATGAATACTGAAACCTAACAAA
>JAJFLM010000433.1 GCA_021772655.1 Deltaproteobacteria bacterium | reverse complement strand
TTTCTGTAATGAACAAGGGACGCGGAGGTTCCTCCCCTTCCAGTAAACCGTCAGCGGCTTCCAAACCCTCCGCTTCCCGAATTCCTTTCTCGGTTCGCAGCCAAATTCCTCGCGGCGACAATTTCTCTTTGAGTAATGCCAGAATAGAATCTTGCCGCTGTGCCAGTGCCAGAGAGGTTAATTGCACCACGAGCCATTCATCGTAGATGTCGACCGTCAATCCCGACAGCCCGTCCGCTTCGCTATTCACCATGCGGCAAGCGGCTTGCGGTTGTCGCCAGTTCAGGAGATTTTGCCGCAGCGAAATCGCCGAATCGAGCCGCTGTGAATACAGCGACTCATCTACCGGGAAATTGGCGTCCCAACTGTACAGTCGCACGCGGATATTACTATTATAGTTATAGAGACCGCGGGCGATAAATTCGTCACGATCAGAAACTAGTTGCACTTCAGTTCCGGCTTGTGGATCTCCTTCCACACGGGCGATTGCTCCGGCAAAGACCCAGGGGTGGTGAGAAAAAAATGGCAACGCACGCCGTTTTTTGAGCACCACACGCGGCAGGTCCAAACTCGGACTACCGGTCGTTGCGGAGTCAATGTTTTCGGGTGTCTGATTGTCGATGGAGTTTGGCATAATCGCGGTCCGGCAAAGTGAAATAAAAAAACCCCGTTGAATCTACGGGGTGTGCCGTTTCCCGCTGACGTCATCAACTGTGTTTAATTCTTGTCGCGCATCGATTCGACTTCCGACAGATAAGCCAACAACCGATCCCGTTCATTGGTCAAATGCCGTACGCGCAGCAATGAGCGAACCCGGGTTCGCAATTCCAGTTGATTGACCGGCTTGGTGAGAAAGTCGTCGGCGCCGGCATTGACCGCCTTTTCAATGTCGCCCATCTCATTGAGTGCAGTCACCATCACCACGGGAATATCGCGAGTGGCTTGATCCCCTTTAAGTCGTTGGCAAACTTCATAACCGCTCATTTTGGGCATCATGATGTCCAACAAAATCAAATCCGGCTGCGCCGCAGCCACATGATCCAGCGCCGCTTGTCCGTCGTGCGCCATGTCAATTTCATAGTTCTCATCCGCCAAATAGGCGTCGAGCAGTTCGCAGTTGGGAATATTATCGTCTGCGATCAGTATCCGTGAGGGCCTGTCGCTGATTTCAAATGCCATAGTTCTCTCCCACCTTGGCGGGGATGTTTTCAGAGGAGCTGAAGACCTCGTCGGGTAAAGACTCCAGCATCAGCCCGACGGAATCCAAGTTTAGCGGACTTTGCGCATGACGCAATGCCCGCACATGTCCCCGTAAAAACCGCAAATCTTCAGCGGTATCGACATCATACCAGACTGGCAACATCGCCAACTTGGCGTCTGTTTGCTCTACGCGGGCGACAGTTTCATGCAAGACGTCCGGCTGACTCCAAGAGATCCCCTCAAAAATCGGCAGCACGCTGCCTTGCATCCCCACTAGATAATAACCGCCGTCCGTCGCCGGTCCGATCACACATTGCACATCGTTGAGCATCTCAAACGCGTCATCGACGTATTCCTCGGGCAATGTCGGGCTGTCCGTACCGATCACCACAACTCGGTCTTCTGGTCTTTTTAGTTGTTCCTGAAAAAAGGCCTGCATGCGTGTCCCCAGGTCACCGGCGGGCTGTTGCCAGATGAGATAATCGTTCCCAGCCAGCAGTTCAAAGAACTGCTCAGCTTGGGGTGGGGAGTAGCACAAATAGCGACCATCGCCTGAGAAGGAGAACCGAGGCATGATATCTTCAAGAAACGCCCCGTACAGTGCCGCGGCATTCTCAAAGCCAATCTCCTGCCCCAACCGCGACTTCACACGACCAGCAGTCGGTTGTTTGATAAAAATTCCAAGTGTGTCCATGAAAGTTCATTCGAATGATTAAGTTGATCAAGAAGTTTGCCAGGTTTGAAATCGAGAATAAATCCCACCTTCAGCCGCAAATCTGCCGGGGTGATAACACGCACAGTAAACATCAATTTCACAAACGTCAAACTGAAGTCAGCGACTACACTCTCGATTATACACTCACGTTCAAGCAAAAACCCAATCCGATCCGGAGCGTTGGTCGGCAGGACTGGCGGAAGGTTTGTCTCAAATGCTATTCTTCAAGAAGAATCTATCAAGGCAACTCCTACGGCAATCCCCCCTCTTCTCGTTGATTGATCTTTAAAAGATGCACGTCCAATTCGACCGCTGTGCGGAAATTATTGATACGCATGTGGCCCAGCTTGAATCAGAGTTGTCTGAGCTACGCCGCTATTTGCACGCGCATCCTGAGCCGAGTGGAGAAGAAGTCGTCACCACACGGCTGGTTTTTAGTCGTCTAGAAGAAGCGGGGCTGCAGCCGCACATCTGCCACGCCGGCTTGGGATTGATCGCCGACTTGGAGATCGGAGATCCACCCGCGAACGCACCACGAATCGCACTGCGGGCCGATTTAGACGCGTTGCGGATGGTTGACGAAAAGGATGTGCCGTATGCCTCGCAAAACCACGGGGTGACCCACGCTTGCGGCCACGACGCCCACACGACGATCGTTTTCGGCGCCGCCAAAACCGCCATCCAACTGCGAAACGACTTTTTGGAGTCGGAACCGGGAGTCGGCCTGAAATTGCGGTTCATTTTTCAGCCTGCGGAAGAAACCTGTGAAGGCGCAAAATCACTCGTGGAGCAGGGGGTGCTCAAGGGGGTCGACGCGATACTGGCACTGCACCTCGATCCGGAACGCCCGGCCGGTGATGTGGGCATCCGCGACGGGGTGCTGACCGCCAATTGCGACGAAGTCGATTTTCAAATTCAAGGCAAGGGAGGACACGCTGCGCGGCCGCACCATTCGATTGATCCCATCGCTGCTGCAGCACAACTGGTCAATTCCCTCTACCAATATGTCCCCCGCTCGGTCGACTCCCGCGACCCTGCGGTGTTTACGGTCGGAAAAATCTCCGGCGGTTATGCCCCCAATGTGATTCCCGAGAGTGTCGAATTGTGGGGCACGCTCCGCACGATTGGCCGCGAGACCCGCGCGCGGATCATTCAACGCATTCGCGAAATCGCTCACGGGGTCAGTGAGGCGAGCGGCGTAACTATTACGGTCAATTTTCGTAATCCACTCGGCTCGGTCGACAACGATCCGCGCATCAACAAATATGTGATCCAAGCAGCGGGTGAAGTTCTCGGTCCGTCACATGTCAAACAGATCGAAAAACCGAGTATGGGTTCAGAGGATTTCGGTGTCTATTTAGAGCATGTTCCTGGCGCGATGTACCGCCTGGGTTGCGCTCCTGCGGACCGTCCGGCTCATTTTTTACACTCACCCAAGTTTGATATTGATGAACGGGCACTTCTCCTGGGGCCGCGGATCTTTCTACGGGCGGCTCTATTGATTAGCCAGGATTTGCATTCTGAAAGCGGAGATGAATAAATCATGACGATGCCGTCTTTGGACTTCAAACGGAATGACTACCCAACTGTCGGAGTCGAGATTGAGT
>JAJFLM010000432.1 GCA_021772655.1 Deltaproteobacteria bacterium | reverse complement strand
GAATGGCTCAACCAGGCTCAAATAGTTATACAAAAATATAAAGAACTGATGCAAAGAACCATGGATCGAGATCTCATTGGTATGTCGGAGTACACAGGTTTCTTTCATGATATCTTTGGATTCGATGGCTTATTACCAATGGTATCCGAGATAGAAAAATCACCACCGATTAATAGAGCAGAGATAAACCGGCGGCTTGATCAGGGTGAAGAAGTACCGATAGATGTTAACATTGTAGTACCGCTATATCGTGAGTTGACCAATGGGTCTTTTTTTCGCTTTATCGCTAGTTTAGCCGATCAAGATGTTTCTCAGAATAATTTTACAGTTATCATGGTAATAAATAATCGTTTTTCGGTTTCCTGGGACCCAGAAGGCCCAGTATATAAAGAAAATCAGGATATGCTTGCGTTGGCAAGGTACATATCCGATGAATCAGAAGAAAAACCTTTATGCTATCACTCTTTAAGCGAAGCGCAAAAAGCAGTTGTAGATAATGCCCGAGATACTGGTATGCGAATAGAGGCTTTAGATCGTTCTACATACGGGAGTTTACGCAACATGGGTTGGCTTAGATCAATTGGCGTAAATCATGTATTTCGCAATGTTGCTATTAGAGGAGAAGATACAATTATTGCAATGGCAGATGGCGATACAACGGTACCGACTGACTACATTAGGGAGTTAATTGTTTCGTTTGGAAGTAGTGATGCTGATGCTTTGTTTATGAATATGAGTACTCACTATTCTGAAGGTATTCCTAACCCTGCAGCTTATCCGTTAATTTCTGATTATCGACTGAGTATAGCAGGTCAAACGCTGAAAACCGCTTTACGTCATTCTAGTGGTGCTGGTGGACCCCAATTGGCTATGAGGGCCTCTTTTTTTGCAAGCATTGGTGGAATGCCAACAAATTATCTAAATGAAGATTGGACTTTAGCAAAAGCAGTTCAAAGATCTGCTCCTAATTATGTTAATAGCAATTTAGAAGTGGTGACTGCCGCTAGAGTTAGAGCCGATGGTTTTGATGGAAGTGTTTTCTTTAAAAAATCTAATGACTCATCAAATTCAGATCCCTCATTGCTCTCTGATTCTATGTCTCAAGAAGATATTAATAATATCTTGGGAGAACTTGAATCTAACTTAAGCCCTGAGGAATTTAGAACTTTACAAAGAGAGTTAGAAGAAGCTTACGGTAGTTTTAATGATCAGGTGAAAGAGCGTTTAGAATATATTGAGAGAGCTGTTGCTATTATGAGGGATGGGGGGGAGCCGTTAAGTTCATTAACTCAACCAGAAATATCAGATTTTATTGAAAAAAATCCATGGCTAACAGAATATTGTAGTCAGCTTAGGGGGAAGAGCTTTTCTTCAGATGAAGACTGTGTCCGGTATATTGTGAGCGACTTCCCAAGTTGGCTTACGCCTATTGAAAACAATTCGAAAATGGAGCTTTACTATAAAATATCTGTACTTAATCACTTTTTAAGGCGAGCTCAGGGTAATCCTAGTGATTGGCCTTCTACAATAGGTTGGTTTGAGAAGGGTGTTTAAGTCTAGCTTTTCACATCGGTACTCTCAAATATTTTACTCGCGTTCCCTGGGTCAAAACTATCATAGCCCTTAAAGCGTTGAATAAATTCATAGTAGCAGCCGGGCGCGCTTTGTTCTCCATCAGAAAACTTTACGGATACTTGACCGGCTAAAGTAGATGATTGTTTCAGGATAACATCGCCCGAATCATCATGAGCTATTTGTAAGGCTTCGTTTCTATCAGCTCCATTGAGCTCATAACCATTATCTCCCAGAAATAAATTGAGCTCCTCTATACTAGAAAAACTTTTTAGAGCGTTCACACTGACAGTCGCATGATTCATTTGAAACCCATGAGCGGCCATCCAAGCAGCATACTCACTTTCTTGTCGCAACATCTCAAAATCATCAAAGGAAGACTCCCATAGCTTACCAGCACAACTGAGTTGAGGGGTTTGAAATTGACCTTCTGAGATTTGACTAATCAACTCATGAATTTTGAGCTGCACGGCTTGACTGAGTTCTTCAATGCAAAGCTCACTAATAAAGACCCGTGGCCAGTTACCGGAAGGGTGCTTGTAATAACGAGCATAGACTTTCTTTGCTGGAATATGGAACTCGCCCTTAGCTTCAAAACCAAGTTGCAAGAAATCTTTTGCTAATACGGCTAAACCAATGCGTGGATGGCGGAAGGTACGTAAGGCGATATGGTCATTAATGAAGTCCTCGGGTTTTTCCCGAGCAGAAATCAACTCATGAATTGCCGGAACCTGCGGATTTTGCTGCGCATACGGTTCCCAGAGTCGATCGAATAACTCTTGGATCTCTCTCGCGGCCACAATTTTGAGTGTAGCAGAACTAGGGGAGAAAGCCTAAATTTTTTATAAGTCTATGGTGACAAGCGTCACTGTTTAAATAAGCTATTTTTTATCCAACTTTTTTAATGCTGCGATAATATCTGCAGCTTCCATTCGTTTGGTATAATCACTGTCGGCAAAGGCGGCTCTGACCACGCGATTTTGATCGATCACAAAGGTGGCTGGCACTGGCAAAGACCAAGTCCCTGAAGCATTGGTTTGGGCCAAATCAATTCCAAATTGCTGATAGATAGTTTGCAAATACTCAGGGATTTCAAAATAAAGCCGGTAAGATTTTATAATGGAATTATCTAGATCACTTAAGACCTCAAACAACAGTTCATCTTCCTCCAACTGTTTTTTAGAAGCATCTGGATTTTGCGGCGTGATGGCAATCAGACGGGCACCATATTGATCAAAGGCGGGGATACTTTGTTGCAGCATTTGTAGTTCTAAATTGCAGTACGGGCACCAAGAACCGCGATAAAAACTTAAAATAACGGGGCCTTTTTTCAGTTGATCACTGAGGCTGATTTTTTTTCCAAACGCATTTGGCAACGTGAAGTCAGGTGCTTTCTGCCCTACTTGAATGCCTGGGTTAGGTAACTTGGCTGCTAATTCTTTAGCCGCTTTCTCCATCAAGGCTTTAGCTGCTTCAGGAATCTTAAATGGCTTATTTTTTTGGAACTCGGTTAAAGCCTGCTGATAGCTTTGCACAGCAGGGTCCTCGCCTTGGTCTTTGCCCTGACACGCGATCGCACCAAGCGCTAAGCAAACTAAGAACGTGCTTTTAATGTATTTCATTGGATTCTCCTGCGGCTGCTGTGCTGATAATCGTCCCATTAAATAAATCTTCTAATTGTAATGCCTTCATAGCTGTACGCATGCCTTCACTCAAGCGTTTGATGACAGCAATTTCATCAGAACCTAACATCGCTGTTACGGCTTCACCAAAAACCCAGGCTAAATCTTCACTGTCAATGGAAACCGCCTCATTTAAGGAAAAATGAAACTGACAATAATAATTAGTCCGTTCGTTGTATTGCTCTTGCAGCAAAGTGGAAATGTCCTCTTTCGAAGAAGCACTTTCTGAGAACATATCGCATAGCTGGAGCAAAACCGCTTGAATCAGCGTATTAAAAAAGGGCGCTTTTTTTTCATCTGTTAGTGAAGAACTGGCCATCCGATCAGCACAATGAATGCCGATATAGAGAAATTCTAAGGATAGAGACACCTTATCTTCTTCGGAAATAGTGGGGCCGGGATTGGCTTGATCCGCACTTTCTATAAAGGCCGTGACTGAGTGATTTGCTATAGCAATCAATAACTTAGCTAAGGATTGTGCCTTTTGTTCCAGGACTGTTTGGGTATTGTCTTGCCCCTCAAATTGGGCCCATATACGTCTCATAGCCTCTCTCATAAGCGAGCGGCCTTAACTTAGCAAGAGGACATTTTTAACTCGACATTCCGTCAAAACAGGCCTAAAAGGCTTTCGTTTACAATAGGTTAAGAGGGAATTACTTAAAATATGGAAATCGTGAATCGTTTTAATATGCTCAATCGTCGCTTAGAGCAGCTGCATGTTTTGCTGCAACAGAAGCAACAAGAGTCTCAACTGCTTGAACAACGCTATGAACAAACTAAAGCTTTAGGACATAGCGAAGATAGTTTTATCATGCGCCGCTTGCAATCTCGTTTAAATGAACTCACACGCCAATTTGATGCGATTAAAACCGAAATCAACAGCCTCCTGAATCATCATTTAGAAAAGCGCTTTCTTTCTTTTGATTCAGCGGCTGATGTCGAAGCCATGATGAGTATCCGTACGCGCATTCGTGGGCTCAATGCTTCATTTTCGCATGTACTGCCTATTGCCGCCCGCACCCTAGCCAAACTTAACCAAACCTTACCATCCCGCTTCATATAATTTATCTTATGAAAAAAATCCCATTCATTGTAGTCGTTGCTTTATTATGTACTGTGTTTTTATCCCATTGCGGCACAGGGATTAATCTTTTTTCTGTAGATGATGATAAGCGTTTGGGCGCTAACTTAGCGGCTGAAATTGAAAGTATGCCAGAAGAATTTCCTGTGTTGTCACCTACAGAGTATCCAGAGGCCTACGCCTATTTGTTAAATATAAGAAACCGCATACTCAATTCAGGGGCTGTGCAATTCAAAGATGAATTTGAGTGGCAAGTGCGCATTATCCATGATGATGATGTGTTAAATGCCTTTGCCGCGCCCGGTGGGTTTATGTATTTTTATACAGGTTTGATTCATTTTTTGGATGAAGAAGATCATTTGGCAGGTGTCTTCGGACATGAAGTGGCCCACGCTGATCGCCGTCATGCCACCGAATCGCTGACCCGTGAATTTGGTATTTCATTGTTGTTGGAAGCGGTATTGGGAGTTGACCCTAATCTGCTCGTAAATATTGCGCGTAGTCTCACCAGCCTTAGTTTTAGTCGAGAAAATGAAGCGGATGCCGATACTTTCTCAATTAAGTATCTTGCGCCAACGGTCTATGCTTGTAATGGAGCGGCAGGTTTTTTCCAAAAAATACTTGATGAAGAAGAGGGGAGTCGTCCACCAGAATTTTTAAGCACTCATCCCAGTCCAGATAGTCGCGTTGCTGATATCAATGCCCAGTCTGTAACAGAAGGCTGTTCCACTGATAGTTCCGGTATTAACTACCAACAATTCAAAGACTTACTACCTTAAACTAAGGTCTTGCTTTCAGTGAAATAACATGCGAGCTAATTGAAAAGGATTATCAAGATCAAAAAGATGTCTCATTTAGGAAATCAAAAAAAGGGGTATAAGGGCTCCATTCAAGAACTCCAGGGCAACCCCACAGTTATTGAGCGGCTCCACGAGCTTGGTTTTATTCCCGGAGAAGAGATCAATATCCATGGGATTGCGCTCTTTGGGGAGCCCATCTTTGTACAAATAAGAAGCGCTATCGTTGCACTCCGTCGCGCGGAGGCCTCATGTATTCGACTGTAAATAAAACCGCCTTCGTCGCGCTGGTCGGAGCTCCTAATGGTGGGAAAACTAGCTTATTTAATATTCTGACGGGGTCTCATTACGATACGGTGAATTATCCCGGTAATACCGTTGAGTTCTCTGTCGGAACGACCCTCAATAAATTAGGCCCCTCCCTGAAACTGATGGATACTCCAGGCACTTATAGTCTGTTTCCTAAATCACAAGATGAAGAAGTTTGTGTGGATGCCTTATTCGATGGTCACAAGGTTCCCCACCCGGATGTCGTCGTCGCGGTGATCGATGCGACACAATTATCGCGCTACCTCATCCTCGTCGATCAACTGCAGCTTGCTGGCTTTAACTTGGTGGTGGCACTGACAATGAATGACTTGCTCAAAGAGAATGACCAAGAGCTCAACCATAAATTACTCGCACAGCGCTTGCGTATTCCCGTGATACCGATCAATAGTCGTACAGGTGAGGGAACAGCCACCCTCATGAAGCAAATTTATCAAAGTTTGCCTGAGAAAAAAACCACGCCTACGCGGTTGACTTCATGGCCCCCTGAACAATTACGCAATAAAATGCGTTCTTATAAAGAACTTGCGGATCATGTCACCATGCGGCCTAAACAAAACTTACCTATTGCTAAGGCCAAGCCCAATCCCTTTCAAAAATTGGACCGTTGGTTGCTCCATCCCATTACCGGCCTACTTGCCTTTGCTGGCATTATGATGGCTTTATTTACGAGTATTTTTTGGGCCGCGACGCCTTTAATGGATGTGATCGATCTCATGATGTCTACGGTCGCTAGTTATGTCGTGAAACTAGGCTCCGGAACTTTATGGGCAGATTTTCTAGCGACTGGAGTGATCGGTGTCGCCGGCGCCATTATTATATTTGTCCCTCAAATTTTCATTTTATTTTTAGGGCTCACTTACCTTGAGTCTACCGGTTACTTAGCCCGTGCGGCGAGCTTAGTCGACCGTCCCTTGGCTAAGTTAGGGCTTAATGGTCGTGCCTTTGTCCCTTTGCTTTCAGGCTTTGCATGTGCGGTACCTGCAATGATGGCCGCTCGCACCATTGCTAATAAAAAAGAACGTTGGCTCACTCTCTTTATTATTCCCTTAATGACTTGTAGCGCGCGTCTGCCAGTATTCGCTTTGCTCTTGGCTTTTATTTTTAGAGGTGAACCCGCATGGCAGAGCGGCTTAATGATGACAATGATTTATTTTGCGAGCCTTGTAGTTGGGGCTATTGCCGCGATGATGGCACGGCGCTTTATTCCAGCCGATGCGGCCTCATTCTTTATGATGGAATTGCCAGCCTACCGCCGCCCCCAATGGCGCACTGTTTTAAAAACAGTCCGTCAAAAAACTTGGAGCTTTGTTCGCAATGCGGGGCCGATTATTTTCATTCTTTCTATCGTCATCTGGGCAGGAACAACTTTTCCAAAATATGATTTACCCAATGCGGAAGAACGTATGCGTAGCAGCTACGCCGCCCAAGTGGGCCAAATGCTAGAGCCCGTTTTTGAACCCATGGGCGGGGACTGGCGTACAGGAGTGGGGCTGCTCTCGGCCTTTGCCGCCCGTGAAGTTTTTGTCTCTTCATTGGCAGTCATGTTTAATGTGACCGCTGACGATGAGACCTCATTACAAAACTCGCTCTTAGCATCCATGCAGCAGGCTAAAGCCCCCGATGGACTTCCTTTGTTTACGATTGCTTCGATTTCAGGCTTGATTCTTTTTTTCATGATTGCTTTGCAATGTATGTCGACCGTAGCCATTGCACGCCGTGAGTTTGGCAATTGGCGAGATCCTATTTTGCAGCTCGTTTTATTTAATGTAGTGGCTTATTTATTGGCGGTGGGTGTCGTGCAAGGACTACGCAGTATTGGGATTGCTTAGCAACTTTAAACTCGCACCTTACTTTTTGCTAAAAATTGTGCAAATTGATCCATCACATAAAGGTGGACCTTGGCCTGCGTCATTAGATAAATAAACCATGGTAATTTGGGCTCAAAATCATGAATTGCAGCCAAGACCCATTCGCCACCCATCACTTCTCTAAATTCAAAGCGTGCTTTAGCACTGCCTTTGTCAAGAAAACCACCGCGAATATAAAAAATAGGGCGGTCTTCATGGCTGCGATCATGAGACAGCTCTAAAATGAGTAAGACCCAAGAGCGTGAAAAAAGATAAAACACACATTTGCCTTCGGGGGAAACATCGACATGCAAAATGTGTTTCAAGAAGCGTGGGAGCCAGAGGATATAGCTTGCCGAGACCCAAGACGCTGTCGCCCCACGAGGCAAATGCATGCGCTGTACAGATTGGACCTTTTTTGCATCCCAGCGATGAGAATGCCGCTTAAATGCCTGCGGTGTCGGCAAGGTGTCTCGATTCAGTAAGGCACGATTGATCATCTCTGAATAGGAAAGGGGACGTTGCCCCATTTTGTTTTGTAATTTAAGCTCACCGGCAATCATTGGATGCCTTAAACTATCTATTAAAGGGCTAACTAAATCGCGAGGGGCTCCTGTGACTACAGTAATCCAGAAACGTGATAGTCTGGCTTGCATAAAGCGAAATGATAAAATGCGTACGGGGCGATTGATACGGTATGCAATCCGCAACATCATTTCTTGATATGAGAGCACATCATGCCCACCTACATTAAAAGTTTGTGCCGCCGTCTCATCATGCTCTGCACAATATTGTAAACATTCCACAACATCCCCAACCCAAATCGGCTGACATTGTGTCATTGTCCATTCAGGACAGATCATTAGGGGGAGACGCTTCACCAAGCGATACATAATCTGAAAAGAGGATCCCTCAGTCCCCACAATAATTCCGGCCCGTAAGATTGTCACCGGAACACCATGAGACCCAAGAGTTTCTTCGACTTCGCGACGACTTCGCAAATGAGGGGATAAATTATCTTCTGAGTCAGGCATCAGACCACTTAAATAAATGATTCGTTTCACACCGTGATATTTAGCGGCACGGGCAAAATTATCAGCAGCAATGAGGTCTAAATCTTCAAAGTTCCCTTGGACAAGTTCGGCGCGCGGCAACATAGAGTGCACTAAATAAATCGCAATATCAGCACCTATTAAACCGTCCTCAGCTTCTTTAAGAGAATTGAGATCACACTGCCGCCATTCTTTCACTCCAGCTTGATGACGACTACTGGCGCGGCGACTGAGACCCACCAACTCATGCTTAGCCCCCAACGATTCACATAACTTCTGACCTACAAAGCCTGAGGCCCCAGCAATAACAATCCGCATAGGGGGATTGTCGGGGATGGGGATCAGAGGGTCAAGTACTTTGGTAGGGGCACGGCATGCCGTGCCCCTACGATGGCATTATATCAAAGGGGTTGAATCCGGCTAAAACTTGTTGTACTTCCGTAGGGGCACGGCGCGCCGTGCCCCTACTAGAACCGATGATATAGAGGAAGCCCGTGGCGGAAGTAACTAAATCAGAACAATTTTCCTTCGTTGAAGCTGAACACCAGATTTTAAAATTTTGGGAAGAGCAGGGAATTTTTCAAAAGTCTCTTCAACAAAGTGCCGCTGCCGACCCCTATATTTTTTATGATGGCCCACCATTTGCGACCGGGCTGCCGCACTTTGGCCATTTAGTAGGCTCGACACTCAAAGATATCATTCCGCGTTATCATACTATGAAGGGCTTTCATGTTGAACGCCGCTTTGGCTGGGATTGTCATGGACTACCCGTCGAATATGAAATTGATAAAAAACTCGGCATGTCGGCCCAAGATGCCGTCGCCAAATTAGGTGTCGCGGCTTACAACAATGAATGCCGCAGCATCGTACAGCGCTATACCGAAGAGTGGCGTAAGACGATCACCCGAATTGGTCGCTGGGTAGATTTTGATAATGACTATAAGACGATGGACACACCGTTCATGGAATCTGTTTGGTGGGTCTTTCAGCAACTCTGGGATAAGGGACTGATTTATCAGGGAGCCAAAGTCGTGCCTTATTCCACGGCACTGGGCACCGTACTCTCTAACTTTGAAGCGGGTCAAAATTACCAAGATGTTCAGGATCCAGCGATTACCGTTTTATTTAAAGTCAAAGGCGAAGATTATTCTATTGCGGCCTGGACAACGACGCCTTGGACTTTACCTGCTAATCTAGGCCTGTGTGTTAAAGCGGACTTGGATTACATTAAAGTAAAAGACACAGAAACAAACCAAGTCTTCGTCATGGCCGAAGCCCGATTAGAGCATTATCAAAAACGTCATCCACTTGAAGTCCTAGCAACTTTCAAAGGCGAAAGTTTAGTGGGTAAACGCTATGAACCACTGTTACCATTCTTTGCAGAATTAGCCGAGCAGGGCGCCTTCCAAATTTTTGCTGATGATTATGTCACAACTGAATCAGGGAGTGGTATTGTTCACTTAGCACCGGCCTTTGGTGAAGACGATAACCGTATTTTTCGAGAAGCTAAGCTTGATGTTATTGTTTGCCCCATTGATGAAGCGGGGCGCTTTACCGAAGACGTTACGGAATATGCCGGGGTCTATGTCAAAGATGCTGATAAAGCAATTGCCCGCCGCCTTAAGGATGAAGGCAAGCTCTATGAACATGATACGATTGTGCATAGTTATCCCTTTTGTTGGCGTTCGGATACACCCTTGATTTATCGCACGATCCCGACTTGGTATGTGGCGGTGGAAAAAATCAAAGAGAACTTATTAAAATCCAATCAACAAATTAACTGGGTGCCTGAACACATCAAGGAAGGGCGCTTTGGTAAATGGTTAGAGGGAGCCCGCGACTGGGCGATTTCACGAAATCGCGTGTGGGGTACGCCGATTCCTGTATGGATGAATGATGAGACCGGAAATACCCACTGCATCGGTTCTGTCAGTGAATTAGAGGAATTAAGCGGACAAACAATTGATGATCTCCACCGAGAATTTGTTGATGACTTAACCTTTACTAAGGCGGGGGAAGCCGGGACTTATCGCCGTATTCCAGAAGTTCTCGACTGCTGGTTTGAATCGGGTTCGATGCCTTATGCGCAATTGCATTATCCCTTCGAGAACAAAGAAGTATTCGAAAAAGGTTTTCCAGCGGCTTTTATTGCTGAAGGTTTGGATCAAACCAGAGGTTGGTTTTATACCTTAACCGTATTGGCAACGGCACTCTATGAAAAACCTGCCTTCTGTAATGTTATTGTTAATGGCATTGTGAATGCTGAAGATGGCAAAAAAATGTCAAAACGGCTCAAGAATTACACTGAGCCTGATACTTTAATGGAGAAATTTGGCGCGGACGCCTTACGGCTCTATATGATCAATTCGCCTTTAGTCCGCGCGGAAGAGCTCCGTTTCTCCGATACGGGCGTCAAAGAAATGGTGCGTCGGGTCTTACTTCCTTGGCACAATGCTTTTAAATTCTTTGAAACCTATGCGTCGATTGATGAATGGAAACCAAGTGAGCACCTCCAATTTGGTGAAAATATTACCGACCGCTGGATTCTATCGCGCTTGCAAACCTTGATTCGTCGAGTAAATGAAGAAATGGCCGAGTATCAACTTTATAACGTGTTGCCGGCCTTATTTGATTTTATTGAGGACCTGACCAATTGGTATATTCGGCTTAATCGACGTCGTTTTTGGGCGGATGGCTTAGCAGCTGATAAACAGCAGGCTTATAGTACGCTTTATACGACGGTTAAAACTATTAGTATGTTGATGGCGCCGTTTGCACCCTTCTTATCGGAGCATATCTTTCAAGAACTACGTCGTTTTGGTGAGATGGATGCGGAATCTGTCCACCTCTGTCGCTATCCGGAAGCTAATGAGCAATCTATTGATCTACGCTTAGAAGATTCGGTCGACCGCATGCAGCAAGTTATCTTACTGGGACGTCAAAAACGGAACCAGGTGCAAATCAAAATCAAGACACCTCTCAAGCAATTAACGATTATTCATCAAGATCAAGATCGTTTGGATGATATTGCCAAATTAGAGAGCTATATTAAGACAGAACTCAATATTAAAGACATTGCTTATAGTCAGGCCGAGCAAGATTATATTCGTTTATTTGCCAAACCCAATGCTCCGATTTTAGGAAAGCGTTTGGGTAAAGCATTTAAGGCCTATCAACAAAAAATCCAGGCACTGAGCACAGCACAACTCCAAAACTTAGAAGAGCAGGGGAGCCTTAAGATTGATGAGCAAAGCTTTAGTTCTGAAGAGATTGTCGTGTTTCGTGAGGCTTTAGTCGGCACGAATGCCGTTTCTAACCGTTGGATCACCATTGATTTAGATTGCACACTTGATCAAGACTTGCTCGATGAAGGCTATGCCCGCGAGGTGGTGAATCGTATTCAGCGTTACCGCAAAGAACAAGACTTTGAAGTCGCTGATCGTATTCACGTACAGTATTCCGGTGACGACCAGTTTATTCAGGCGATTCAAAAGCATCAGGACTACATTGCCACAGAAACGCTGGCCACACAGTTTGATCACGTCAGTGAACTTAGTGAAGGGCAAGACTTTGAGATAGAAGGCAAGCTGGTAAAACTGGCTATCAAGCGTACGGCTGCTTAACTACGTCTAACCCCTATAGTTATGCTTCAATAAGCTGGAAGTTCTTTGAGGCCTTATCAAAAGAATAAACATTGCCTGAGGCAATATCAAACCACCAACCATGTAGTTTAAGTTGACCTGATTGAATCTTCGCCTCGATGAGAGGGTAGCTTCCAAGTTGCTTCAATTGCAATAATACATTTGCCCGCGAGACTTTATTGAGTTCTGAGAGGTCCTCACTACCAAAATCAATTTGAGGAAGCATTGAAGAGGCTTGCTCTCCGTATTCAAGCCAGTCTTGCAAATGAGTCTCGCTGACTTTTTCTCGACCCTGAAGAATAGCTTTAACCGCTCCACAATCAGAGTGCCCACAGATAATAATATCGGAAACATTAAGATGCTTCACAGAGAATTCAATTGCGGCGGACACGGATTTATCATTGGATACTTTAGCATCTTCACAACAAGGCGGAACAATATTACCGACATTACGCACCACAAATAAATCACCGGGATCCGTAGAGGCAAAGAGGTTCGGCACGACACGTGAGTCTGAACAGGCAATAAACAGGGTGTCCGGAGACTGACCTTGAGCTAACTGAGCAAATTTCTCACGGTAATCCGCAAGGCGGTGTTCACGAAAATCAATAATACCCTTAATGAGTTTCTTCATAGACTAAATACCTACTTATTTTATTTATCTTTCTTCAACTTCTTTTTCTTCTTTTTAGCCTGTGCGGGCTTAGCTGAACTCTTGGGATAAATCTTTTTCCCAGTCTTCTTAGGCTTTTTAGCTTTCTTCTTCTTATCACCATCAGGACGATAACGTTCACGTCCTGCAGAAGGTTTAGCTTTATAGCCTGACTTGCGACTGCGGTTCCGACTTGGCGCACCACGGCGGGGACGGTCTTCTCTATCGGAAGTAAAGGTTTCCGTTTTAATCTCTTCAGAGAAAGCCGGATTCTGATTTTGCATCATCTTAAGTAAGGCTGCTGAAATTTCTAATAAATCCCAGCCCCATTTCTGCTGATACTCTTCAATGAGGTGATGCTGTGACTTCAGATCTTCCTGATCAATAATAACTTGAATCTGCTCTCTGACTTGCTCCCGACGTTTTTGCAAGACTTCTTGATTAGTGGGCAACTTCATCGGGGCAATTTTTTGCTTGGTGGCTTTCTCAATCATGCCAAGCATACGTTTCTCACGAGGCGAGACGAAGAGAATGGCTTCCCCAGTACGTCCGGCACGACCCGTACGTCCGATCCGATGGATATAAGATTCTGTATCATGAGGGATATCAAAATTGATCACGTGACTGATCCGCTTAACATCCAAGCCTCGGGCCGCAACATCGGTTGCGACGACTATATCTAGTTTACCCTTTTTTAACTGATCGACGGTTTGTTCGCGCTTATTCTGTGCAATGTCACCATTCAAAGCGGCGCAGGCATAACCCCGTGCCGAGAGCTTTTCAGCAAACTGTGTCGTTGACGTTTTAGTGCGTACAAATACCAAGACACCGTCAGTTTCTTCTGTTTCTAAAATACGCGTCAAGACATCGAGCTTCTTCATGCCTGAGGCAATACAAAAACGCTGATTGATGGTTTCGGCCGTTGTGGTTTTAACTTTAACAGTAATTTCTTTAGGGTCCCGTAAATATTTTCTAGCGATCTGTCGAA
>JAJFLM010000431.1 GCA_021772655.1 Deltaproteobacteria bacterium | reverse complement strand
AAATAAAGGAACCAATCGGACGGTTGGGATCTGATAAACCTGAACGCGCGCGACGGATAGCATTGGCCACCTTCGTAATCGTTTCGTCTTGGCCAATCACCCGTTGCTTGAGACGGTCTTCCATATGGATTAGCTTTTCTTTCTCACCTTCCATCATACGAGCCACCGGAATACCCGTCCATTTTGACACCACCTGCGCAATGTCTTCTTCACCAACTTCTTCATTAAGAATCTTTTTGGTTTTTTGTAACTCTGCAAAAGCTTTATGCTGGGTCTCTTGTGCCTTTTTCAACTCAATCAATTGGCCATATTTCAATTCAGCCGCCCGCTCTAAATCACCTTCGCGTTCAGCCGTTTCAGCATCCTGTTTGGCCTGCTCAATCTGCTCTTTGATCTCGCGTAATTTAAGAATCGCCGCTTTCTCATTCTGCCAATGGGCTTTCAAGCCACTGGCTTGTTCTTTAAGATCAGACACTTCACGCTCAAGTTCTGTCAGCCGTTCTTGACTGCCCTCATCAGCTTCTTTTTTCAGGGCCTGTTGCTCAATCTGTAATTGTGTGATGCGCCGCTCAATCTGATCAATCTCTGTCGGTAGACTATCAATTTCGATACGTAATTTTGAGGCGGCCTCATCCACTAAATCAATCGCTTTGTCCGGCAGAAACCGATCTGTGATATAACGATGCGACAAAGTCACCGCTGAAATAAGCGCTTCATCTTTAATTTTAACCCCGTGATGCACTTCATAACGTTCTTTCAAACCGCGCATGATCGCAATGGCGTCTTCTTCCGAGGGTTCACCAACATAGACTGGCTGAAAGCGGCGTTCTAAGGCCGCATCTTTTTCAATGTGTTTGCGGTATTCGTTTAATGTGGTCGCACCCACGCAACGCAGCTCACCACGCGCCAGCATGGGCTTTAATAAATTAGAGGCATCGACAGCTCCTTCTGCGCCACCCGCACCGACGATCGTATGCATTTCATCGATGAAGAGAATGATCTCTCCCTCAGATTCAGAAATTTCTTTGAGGACAGCTTTTAAACGATCTTCAAATTCACCCCGGTATTTAGAACCGGCAATCAAGGCGCCAATATCTAAAGAGATGAGTTTTTTATCACGGAGGCTATCCGGAATATCGCCACTTAAAATACGCTGCGCCAAACCTTCGACGATAGCCGTTTTACCCACTCCCGGCTCGCCAATGAGTACGGGATTATTCTTCGTCCGACGTGACAATACTTGAATCACCCGACGGATCTCTTCATCACGACCAATCACCGGATCTAGTTTACCGCGACGCGCCTGTTCCGTAAGATCTTGACCATATTTTTCTAGCGCTTGATATTTTTCTTCTGGATTCTGATCCGTCACGCGATGCGAACCACGTACCGACATTAAAGCCTGTAAAATAGCCTCACGGCTAGCGCCTACTTGTTTTAACAACGAGCCACTGGCGCCGGTTTTTTCCTCAGCCAAAGCTAATAACAAATGTTCTGTGCTGATGTATTCATCTTTAAGTTCATCTGCTTCTTTTTGTGCCGTATCTAAAATTCTTTTGAGGCGTGATGATAAATACACATCGGTACTGCCACCACTGATTTTAGGTAACTTATTGACTTCGGCCTCTAGAGCCTGCAGGACCTGCTGGGGAGTCACGCCAATTTTTTGCAGCAATGGGAGGATAATGCCCTCAGTCTGTTGCAATAAAGCAAAGAGCAAATGCTCAGGCATGAGTTGTTGATGGCCATGATCACGTGCCACATTCTGGGCCGCCATGATCGCCTCTTGGGCTTTAATAGTATAATTGTCTAAACGCATAAGGCTCCTAAACTGGTACGATAATTCAATTTATCAAATCGAGTCGCGCGGAACCAGTTTTTAGCATAGGGGCAGCCACATCAAGCGGCTAGCCCTATGGCTAAAACGCTAGCCTTTCTGAAAGGCCACAAACACCGTCGCTTGGCCACGCTTTAAAAAGAAGCGAACCACTTGCCCTTTTTTAATCGCAGCAACCAAACGGCCATAATCGGGCGCTTGTTTCACGGCCTTGCCATTGACAGAAATCAAGATATCTCCAGGCCGTACATCCGAGCGTGCGGCATCACTTCCTGGTTCCACCCGATTAATGTAAACACCTCCTTGGCCCTGCGCCAGTCCTAACTCACGTTTTTCTTCTGGCGTCAGGCTACGGACTTCAACACCTAAGCCCGCATTACCCCCAGCGGCCGAAGCCTGAGCCGCCACGTCCTGATCATCGCGTTGAGCAATTTTGACCTGCAAGGTCTTGCGCTGACCGTTCCGTAACACTTCAATGGGGACCGTACTGCCAATCTTAGTCCGTGCCACTTCGGCAGGGAGGTTATGGGACTCTTTAATAGCTTTGCCATTGAACTTAAGGATTATATCGCCGGCCTGAACGCCTGCTTTAGATGCAGGGCTATTCGGAAAAACACTGGCCACTAAGCCACCTTGTTTTTCCTTCAGATCAAAAGATTTTGCGAGTTCTTCCGTCATGTCTTGGATACCCACACCCAGCCAGCCGCGCGTAACTTTACCTTCTTTAATCAACTGTGGCGTTAGATCTTTAGCCATATTGATAGGAATCGCAAAACCAATGCCCTGACCGCTGGCCACAATCGCGGTGTTAATCCCAATCACACGACCATATAAATCAAACAAGGGGCCACCACTATTTCCGGGATTGATGGAAGCATCCGTTTGAATAAAATCATCATAGGGCCCCGCACCAATCACGCGGCCTTTGGCAGAAACAATGCCTACCGTCACTGTAGAATCCAAACCAAAGGGGTTGCCCATAGCCATGGCCCATTGACCAACTTCCACTTGATCAGAGTTGCCTAAAGTACAGTAAGGCAGGTTTTTTGCTTCTACTTTTAAAACAGCTATATCGGTTTTTTCATCCTCACCGACCACCTTGGCCGTATATTTTTTCTCCTGCGAGGTATGTACAGTGACTTCATCCGCACCAGCAATCACATGGCGATTGGTTAAGATATTCCCTTGCTCATTAATGACAAAACCCGAGCCTAAACTACGCCGCTCCTGCTGAGGGCGTTGTCCTTGAAAGAAACGTTCAAAAAAATCATCGGAAGGTCCACGACCAAAACGACCACCAAAACGAGGAATTTGATGAGTCGCCTTCTTACGAATACTGATGTTCACTACACAGTCTTTAACTTGCTTCACCACATCACGTATTTCAGGCAAGCTACTCGTTGCCACCGCAACTGGCTGCACCGGTACATTCTGAGGCTGAGATTGATGGAATAATTCAACAGCGTGAGCCGACCCGAACCAAGTCAGCGTTACGGTACAACTTATAATAGTAAGGGCGGTTAAACCACGAACAAGGGATAATTTCTTCATGCTTGTTTCTTCTCCTCAATAAAACGCATCCTGAGTTCTGCAACAACTTGGTTTATCAATTGGCTTTCGTCCTTCGACAAATTACCTTGGGTTTTCTGTTCCAACAAACCTAAAATATCGATGGTTTGTTTTGCCAACACCAGGTTCTTGGTACTGGCTTGGCCATCAGGCCCTGGAACCAAACCCAAATGCATATAGGCCGAAGTCGCCAACGACATAATAAATTGGGCAAAGCCCTCATCACCTGTAAAGGCTGCGGCTTGAGCCTCTGCGGTGTCAGCAGCGGGTTCATTTGATGGAGCCGGCTCGGGATCGGGTGGGGTTGACGAAGCGTCTTCCGCAGGAGCTGATGGTTCCACAGCCTCCTCACGACCTTCACGCCGACGATCGATCACCTTAAATCCTGACTCATCCAGCTTTGCTTTATCTTCTGTGCTCATATTGTATTAATTGTATCTCTCACCGGCGCTTGTCAATGCCAGTGCTTCCGCAATCTAAAGTGGCACTTAGCCTTTATTTTTGCTGTAAATTCTCTGTAAATTATTCATAAGCCATTGATATTAATAGGCTTTTGTTTTCTACCCCTTGACAGCTTCGCTCAAGCGTCTTATTCTTAGGCAGGTTTGAGTGGGGACAACTCCCCGAAACAAATTTACGATATTAGCATCTAAAGGGATACTATGACGGCAATGAACTTACCAGTACCAGTCGACAGTCTGCAAAGTTATCTGCAGCAGGTGGGCCATTTTCCTGTATTGGAACGGGAAGAAGAGCAGGCTCTGGCGCTACGTTACTATGAAAATGGTGACGTCAATGCCGCGCAGCAGCTTGTGCTGGCCAATCTGCGTTTTGTCATCAAGATTGCTTATGAGTATCAGGCCTATGGTATGAAAATGGCGGATCTGATTCAGGAAGGCAATTTGGGCCTGATGACAGCCGTGAAAAAGTTTAATCCCCATAAAGGTTATCGGCTGATTTCTTATGCCGTCTGGTGGATTAAAGCCTATATTCAAAATTTTATCCTGAAGTCTTGGAGTTTGGTGCGCATTGGCACTACCCAAGCGCAACGTAAGCTCTTCTATAAACTGCGTCAGGCCAAACAAAAGTTGTTCGGCGCCATGGAAGAGGGTGATATGACGCGTGCCTTGCATTCGGAAGAAGCCCATTCCTTAGCTGAAAGCATGGCTCTCAAAGAAGAAGAGGTCCTCTTAATGGATGGGCGTTTGAGTAGTCGGGATTTATCTCTAAATGCACCGATAGGCGAAGATGGCAGCGTGTCTCATCAAGATTTGCTCTGTGCTCCTGCCAACCAAGAAGACTTGGTCGTAGAAAAACAAGCTGCCGAACAACTCAGTGATGAGGTCAGTCAGGCTCTAAGAACCCTCAACCCGCGCGAAGAGTACATTGTCAAACACCGGCTGATGGCCGATGAACCGATGACGCTCCAAGACCTGGGCAATCACTTTGGAATTTCGCGGGAACGGGCACGTCAGTTAGAGGCTCGCGCCAAGCAAAAATTGAAAGCAGCTCTCAAAGCCGCTTAAACCACTTATTTTCTTGATCCCCAGGTTGAATCGCCTAGAATGCCCCGATGTTTAATCGTTCTTCGCATTGTGTCCTGCTCTTAGCTCTGATCTGCTTACTGTCACTGGGTTGTGGTAAAAAAGCCAAATATGGCCAAGAGAAAAGTGCCGTCGCTGCTATGCAGCGCTGCAATCAATTATTAGATAAAAATAGCTACGGCGAAGCGAGCCGTTGCTTTGAAACTGTACGCGCTCGTTTTGGCGGCGCAGGCGTCTCTGAAGAAGCTGATCTTAAGATGGCTGATATCGCTTTCGAGAAAAAAGAATATTTGCTCGCCGCCGAATCATACCGAGCCTTTGCCAAACTGCATCCTGCCCACGAAAAACTCCCTTATGTTTATTATAAGGCGGGGCTATCATACTTAGAAGAAAGCCCTAAGGCCCTCGATCGCGATCAACAATATCTAGATGATGCCATTGGCTATTTTGACATTGGCATCCGTTATTTTCCAGGCAGTGCCTACGAACAGCAAACCCGCGAGGCTCTCAATGAAGCCCGCCGTCGCTTAGGTGCCCGAGAATTATATATCGGCAAATTCTATTTCAAACGGAAAGAATATCAGTCATGCCTTCAACGCTTGGCGACCGTTGCCGATGATTATAAAAATTTATCGATTGATGAAGAAGCACTCTATTACATGGCCCGCGCTTACATCAAGCTGGACGAAAAAAGTAAGGCTTTTGAAGTGACCTCAGTGTTACGAGCTCGCTATCCTAACAGCAAATATCTGAACAAGATGTTAAAGAAACTAGGGGTCAGCTAGCCCAATGGATCTTACCTCCTTAGATTTGATGGACCTAGGTAAACAAGCCTACGTGCAAGATAATTTTGAGGAAGCTCGACGTTATTTTCAAGAAGTTCTCAAGCAAGGGAAAAAATACGCCGATCTGCTGAACATGATGGGCGTAATTCAACATCAACATGGTGAATATAATAAGGCCATCCAATCTTTTAAAGGCGCTCTCAAAATCAATCCCGATTATGTGGAACCCCGGATGAATCTGGCTGTACTCTACAATGACCTAGGTAATTATGCTGCCGCCCGAAAGCTCTATGCCAAAAAGCCTAAAACGAAAGCCAGTGGCCAACCCTTAATTGATGGGAAACTCGCCAACCAACATGCCTCTATGGGTAATATCTATCGCATGCTGGGACGCTTTGACGACGCGGTGAATGAATATCAGAAATCACTGAAATTGGGGCCACATTATGCCGACATCCGCACACGCATGGCCTTAGCTTTACATGAAGGCGGTGATACCCAAGCCGCCTTGCGCGAACTCCGCCGTGCCCTCAAAGATCAACCCAAGTTTCTCGAAGCCCGGGTACAACTGGGTGTCATCTTATTTGAGCAAGGCAAAAAAGCCGCGGCCCGCAAAGAATGGCAGGCCGTCCTGAAACAAGACCGCCAGCATCCTAAAGCCAAGCTTTATTTAGAATTAATTTAATCAAACGATCCGGAACTAAGAGAAATGTCTCTTTTATTTATCCACCGGGTTTTGCCCAAGGGCCTAACATATTCAATAATAGAAAGCCCGAATACGAGTTGGGGCCATTGCGATCAATACGTACTTCTCCATGTACTGAGACCACACTAAAAGCAAGATTTGCCGCGCCACCTAATACGACATCACCATCTGGCGACGCCCCGACAAAAACTTCTCCGCCGGCTAAAGGCACGCCTGCACCGATATTCACACCATAGGAATATTGCGTCGGGTGCGCGTCACGATCGGAGCCGCGATTGGCAAAATTAACCCGCATTTCTGGGCCTGCCATCACATACCAATCACCAAATCTTTGATTGGAATCTGGATGATGGGCATTATGCGTGTGGATAAAACCAAACGGCATAAAATGAAACCGCCGGATGGCATAGCGTTCGCCACCTGTCACCGTCGCGCCTTGTGGCGCAAAAGTAAAAGGCAGCAGCATCGGTAGCCCGACCCGGCTAATACCAAGGTTTGAATGTGGGTGGCGGCCTTGGCTCGGCACCGTTGCATCTTCAGTCGTTGTTATAATGGATTCTTCTGTTGGAATGGCTGCTGCCACATCAAGCCGCAAAGCCGGTAAACCTAAATTATATGGTGGTGTCATACATCTCCCTCACTTTCACACTCCGTTACTCCTCACAGCCTAAGTCTTCGTCTTGACTAAATGAAAGTTGCTAGACCTGCTTACGAAGCTTTACGAAATCATTTGTTTTTTTCCATTTTGGTCTCGTTTCATATAGAAATTCTTAGTAAAAATGCAACAAAGGCAAATAATTTCAGACTTTTACGCAACCAGTCGGTTATAATAGGACGATAAAGTAAAAAGCGATGCATCGATTTATTTCAATTATTATAATTATAGGCTTGATTGGATTCAGCGCTTGCTCCCAATCACTGAGCCCCCTTTCAGCGACTCAAGAAACCGGCGAGGACACCCTCAGTGATGCCGCCGCCAACCCATTAGGCGATGGCATCGGCCCCAAAGGCGACTTAGGGGACATTGAATGGATTCGCTCCATGCACCAAGTTGAATATGGTAAAAGCCCTGAACCCGCACGTTATTATTTAAGGCAGAATACTGTTGAGTCTTTTGCTGAAAGGCAGCTGGCATTAAATATTTCCATACGCGGCCCTGAAGAAAGCAGCCTACGTGAAATGCCAAAGAAAGTTTTTGTACTTGGCGACCGCGAATCAGGGCAAGTCGATAAGCTTGAGCCCACTAATGTAAACGACACACACTCACCAAAATCTGAACCCAAGGAACCAGAAATTAAATTTATCGACATACCCGCCGGTTTTTATGTGCGCCTGTACTATGAAAATGTTGGTGCTGGTCAACAAGCCGGAGACCTTCCCTTTCAATATTGCGACACAATCGTGCATGAACGTGATGAAGCCCGTAACGCCAATGTTACCATCCCCACTTTACCCATAGCACTGGGCCATATTGGTTTTTATCTGTTTGAAGCCGAGCCCGAACTCTATCAGAACTGTGAGGCTGGCTGGGCGATCCCACCTGAAGATTTGACAACTTTTCTTGACCCAGAATTAGTCAAATACTTAGGTCAAATCCAATTACAGCTACCAATCATTCAACTAAATATTAATACACCTACTGTGCGTTCTGAGAATTTAGACAACTCGGCAGATAAACCAGATGCTACTAAAGAAATACCCTTATTCATCCCAAAACAACCCATTCAACAGCAAGTTCCAGAACCAACACCCCCGATACGTAAAGAGCCTATTATTCTCTTTCGTTAATAACCTTAACCTAAGTACTGAGCCACCTGTTGTTGCAAAGCCGCCGTATCACGGGGAATGCCAAATTTTTCTAACTTCGTGTAAAGATGTCTTCGTGAAATACCCAATGCCTGTGCAGCATTGCCGCGATGATAAGCGTTATCACGAATCGCTGTCAGCAAACGAATTAATTCAGGATCCGCACTCGCAGTGGCCGCTTTGGCCGCTGAGGATTCCGAACGAGAACTTACTGGAAGTACTGCACTACTCCGTAAATCCTGTTTAAACTGTAAGGATTCGGGAGCAATAACATTTTGCTCGGCAAACAATACGGCCGTTTCTAAAGTATTTTGCAATTCTCGGATATTACCGGGCCAAGGATATTTCATAAATAAACTTAAGGTGTCAGGATGCAAAGTACAGCGCTCACTTTCATTGCGCAGCGCAATTTGTTTTAGAAAATGTTCCGCTAACAAGGGGAGATCTTGCATGCGCTCACGCAAGGGTGGCAATTGAATGGTGACACCGTTCAAACGATAATACAGATCTTCACGAAATTCCCCTTGGGCGACTAATTGCTGCAAATCTTTGTTGCTGGCCGAAACAACGCGGACATCTACTTTTACCACCTGTGTCGAGCCTAAGGGACGGATCTCTCCTTCCTGTAAAAAACGTAGCAGTTTAGCCTGCAGATTCAAACTCATGTCGGCAATCTCATCCAGAAAAATCGTCCCTTCATCTGCAAAATGCAGGATACCCTTCTTGTCTTGCGTGGCATGAGTAAAGGCACCTTTCTTATGACCAAAAAGTTCTGATTCTAATAAAGTCTCCGGCAAGGCAGAGCAGTTTTCGATGACAAAATTCTTTTTAGCACGTGGGCTATTGTAATGAAGCGCTCGAGCAATCGCCTCTTTACCTGTGCCTGATTCTCCATGAATCCATACTGGCACCTTGGCATCCGTAATGCGATCTACCATACTCAGTACCGAGATCATCTGTGGGGAGCGTCCGATAATTTCGCGGTATTGGTTTTGCAATTGAGTGCGCGATTGTCGCAATTCACGTGCTAAAATCTCAACTTGAGTACTTTGATCGGCCACTTGTTCTGATAAGGAAAGATTCTTTTCTGTTAAAGCTGCAATCATCTGACCTTTCTGTAAGGTTAAAGCCGCCGTACTGGCAAAGGCTTTTAAGGCCTGCAAGAGATGGCCCTCAAACAAACCGGGCTGCAAACGGTGATCCAAGTAAAAGATTCCTAACACACCGTTATCGCCTGCAATGGGCAAAGCTAAAATAGATTTCAACTGCTGCAAATGAATACTTTTCGCATCCCGAAACCGCACATCTTGCAAGGCATTATCCGTCACCACTTCTTCACCGGTTTGCAAAGCACGCTTCACGGCCGACACACTAAAGGCATAGGCATCCGTTTCTAATTCCTGCTGGTGGATATTGCGAAAAGCCGCCATCCTAAAACCTGAGATGGGACCCTCGGTAGGACCAGCGGCTTGAAGCATTAAAAACCCTGTTTCCGCACCCGCCAATGTCATGGCGGCATCCATGAGATAATCTAGCACCTTTTGCATATCGTCTTCTTGCAACAGTTGCTGATTGAGTTTGGTCAACTCGACTAAAGTTTTATGAAGGTCCAAAGTCATTATGTCTCCTGGGGCTGGGGTTGGATGTTCTTGTAACACCCAACTTTGATAATCATGACGTTCTACAAACGAAACCTGTAATGCTGGAGGCAAGGCCTCATATAAATTTTCTAAACGTTGTTTCAATACCGCGGGCTGTGTCCCACGCACTAAACAACGCAAACATAATTCTTGATTCCAATGCTGGGCTAAATCCGCAGGCACCGCTTCAAGTAAGGGAGCCAAAACACCCGATTGCCATTCGGCAATGATCTGTCTGACTTCGGCAACATAGAGGGCCGCTTCACCGTAGTCTGATGAAAGGGCTTGTAGGGCTTGCGCGGTTTGTTGCGCCTCAACAAAATGACCGACGCTGGCTTGCGCTAAGGAGAGATGCCGCAAGCATTCTGCTAAATCATTAGGGTTTCCTAAAATTTGGAAACGATCCGCAGCTCGCTGCAACACTTTAAGGGCTTGATCAAACTGACCTTGTTTACGTAGCAGAATCCCCTGGTTGGTCCACACTGAGGCCAAAAATAAACTATTTTTTAAGGACTGGGCATAACGCTCGGCCCGAGCGTACACTTGATGCGCGACCGCTGGTTCATCCATAGCGGCCGCTAATAAACCTCGTTGTAATAAAGTAGCAAACTCACCCTCAGGAAACTGACTTTGTCGGTATAGTTCTTCCGCCGCCTCTAAAGAGGCAACCGCCTCAGGGTATTTGTCTTGCTGCACCAGCACCACCGCTTGATTGCGATAGACTTCGGCACGTTGCCGGCTATGAGGCTCTGCCCAAGCCAAAGCTTGGGTAAAGGAATGTTGCGCCCTTTCCAGCTCATCGGTATCCACATAATTCATCGCTAATAAGTTAGCCGCGCGCACTGCAAACAAACGATAATCTGCAACCGTTTCCGCACGGACTAAACATTCTATCAAGCAACGTGAGGAAGCTTCATAGTCACCGAGGTTACGGTAATTTACTCCGGTAGTGAGCCAATATTTCACCTCTCGCAATTCAGCAGGCTCATCAGCCGCATTCAATTCTAACCATTGATCACAGACAGCAATCGCTTCTTGAAAGCGACCTAATTCATTGAGCAAATTTACTTGGAGACGCAGTAAGCGAGACACTTCATCACGATCGGTCACTAAAACAAGACCCGATTCCAAACAATCCAGCGCGGCCTGCGATGCTGATTGAGCCCGCAAGCGTTGGACTACGGCACGTAAACCCTGCGTGACTTCGTCAACATGTTGCAAGGCCATCGCATGATGCAGGCGTTGCCGATGGGGATGGGTAAAGTTTTTCAGCTGTTGTAACCAGCGCTGATGAAACTGCTGAATGATTTCTGGGTCGGTTTGCTGCAACAAGGCCCCCGACAAAAAAGTGAACGCCAACTGACAGCTTTGCGCGGAGTTTGCTTGCACAAAATCACGTTGTTGCAAGCCCTGCAAGACCCGCTCAAAGCGATAAGACGAATCCCAAGCCAACACCTTAAATAAACTGTCATGAGATACGGGGTATTGCGCCACCGCCAAGGCCAACAGTAAGTCACGTTCAGCTTGGCTTAAGGTCTTCAAACGCCAGATCAAGACATCTTGCAACGAATCAACTTGCTGTAAGGCATTCAGAGCCTCCGTTAAAACACGTCTATCGCTTGCTAGTGACTGTTCATGCCAGAGGTTGACTAGCTCCACCAGCATCAGCGGGTTGCCCCCGGTTCGCTCGATCAGAAGCCCTAAAGCCTCAATACTAAGCTCTTCGCCTAAAGCTGTCGTCAGAAATTCTTCTGTCTCTTGTCTCCCCAAGTTCTTCAACGCAATCGCTTCACAATAACTCTGGCCTAACAAATACCTGATCACGCGCTGACCGGTCGCACTTAAAGAATCATCATTCCAAGATAAAATCAGCAACTGTTGAGGGCGCCCGGCATTGCTATCAAAACGATCTAATAATTGGACCCAAGCGTGATCCGAAAGTTGCTCCAAACCTTGTAGGACCACGGCCACTGGAGCCGTGGTATTTCGTTCACAGGCATCAAAGGCTTGCTCCCAATCTGCTGCCGTAAAATCGAGTACCTGCAAATCATTTAAGACACACTCGACACTCAGCTCTTTAATAAAACGGCTTTTCCCCACACCCGTAATACCATGCACTAATAAAGCAGCCCCGCGACTGCTTAAGTTTTGCAAACAGGTACGGGCAACCTCAACATGAGCGGCCACTCCATACATCTGAGCAGAGTGATAGACCTCTTGTGAAGAAACAATGGACCCTGAACTTTCTCCTAATGCGGATAATACAGCGTCCGCTGAGTCAAAGCGCTGAGCTAAATCAATGGTGACCAGCCGATCGATGACACGCGTCAGCCGCGCATGCACGGTTTGTAAATGCGGCGCTTGTGCTAATAAAGGAGCGGCCGGCATTTTCATAAAATCACCGAGCGACTGACAGCTGGCCCGCGGATGTTTGCCGGCAAAGGCTTCATAAAAAATCGTGCCCAAGGCAAACAAATCACTGGCGGGTCGGTTGATTTGGCTAAAACGTTCGGGGGCTAAATAAGGGATAGTCGCTGCATGTAAGGGTGCCTGTTGCTGTGTGGTCGAAGCCAACCCAAAATCCAACAAACGTGGCTGACCGTGTTCATCGATAAAGATATTTTGCGGTGACAGATCGCCATGCAAAATATCTTGCGCATGCAAAAAACTTAAGGCCTGTACACAGGCCTGAAACCACTCTGCGATTTGATCCGGACGGGCCTGTGCTGCGGCCTGCAAGATATCTTGCCCGGCTACATACTCCATCCAAAAACACGCCCCGCGTTCCTCTCCAAAAATAGCGGCACTGCTGGCCGCACAACCCAACATTTTCACCAAGTTTGGGTGCTGCAATTTACTTAAAAAACGGATTTCGGCTTGAAAGAGCTCTTGGCCCGAAGCACGTGGCAACAGTTTCACAACCACTTGCTGACCCTGAGGGTCGTGGCAGAGATAAACCACTCCCATCCCACCAGCATCCAGGGGGCGGATCACCTGCCATTGTGAGTTTTCTTGTGACATCAGAGCCTACCTAAGTGTGAGAGAATAGCACAATCTGTGTGATGAAACGAGTGCTATCTCACACACAAATTGTGTCGTAATCAGTCGATTTTTTTAAATTATTCAATAATAACAATTAGTTATGTCTTGGCACCCTTCTTGCTAAGTATATAGGAGTAACAGAACTCACAGCCCGTAGTTTGATCATTTTCAAACTAGCACTAACAAAAAGGAGTCAACAAGATGGTATGGGGTGCAATAAAAAGTGGTGTTAGTGGCGCCTTCAACGCGATAATTGGCGGTGGATCATCAAGCCGCAGTCCAGCAGGTGCCCCAAGCGTTGATTATGCTCCTGCCATTAAGGCACAAATGGCCGCCAGTCTAGACAAAATGAGCATGTTTGTCGGCAGCCAGCAAATGCAGGCCGACATGATAAATAGCGCTTCGGCCAAGCAGCACATCCGTGACCTGCAAATGATGCAGGCAAAATCGGATGCCAAACTCGACATTATGGAACTTGATTTTAAAGCCAATGCCGCAGAAGCCGAGATGGGTCACAAAGAAGCCATGACCGGAAGTGCCAATCAACATATTGAAAGTCTCGCGAAACAAAACCAAATTGAATTGCAGCGCCAAAATCTAGCGCAAGAAATGATGTCTGCCCAAGAAGCCTTAAGCAGCAGCGACGAAGCTGAAGCCGATTTCAAATTACCCAACTTTGATTTTAAATAGATCAACATCCTAACACACAACTTCAGACGGAAAGAAAATTGCAATTGAATAATCTGCCGATTAAAGTCGTAACCGGTCTTTGGCTTCAACCAACGCGAATCCACTCAGCAACTCGCCCCATTCCGTCCGAAATTGCGTAAAGG
>JAJFLM010000044.1 GCA_021772655.1 Deltaproteobacteria bacterium | reverse complement strand
GGGCTACCAGCCAGTGCACCGGACGCACAAACTCACCCTCACCCGACCCCCAGCGCATGCGTCGGTCTATCGGCAGCTGTTGTAGCGCTTCTAACACCATGGCAGGTACCAGATCAGTTGCCAACTTGCCCGACTGCAGTTTTCTGTAAACCACCCATTCGCCCTTGTCGCTAATCAGGGTTTCCAGCTGGTCCGGCTCTACTGCGCAGGAACGGGCAAACCCCAGAGTCGCTTTTGTCGGGTTACCCTGTTCATCCCACGCGGCTTTTATTGCCGGGCCTCTTTTTTCTATCTGTTGATCCGGCTGACGCAGAGCAACCTTGTTGACACTCACAGCCAGACGCCGGGGCGCCGCGTGCCAACTCAACTGCTCAGCGGTTTCAATAACCTGGGCGGCTAACAACTGCTGAGCAAGACCCGCAGCCAGAGATTCGGCAAGTCGCTTTAACGATTTTGGTGGTAACTCTTCGGTACCAATTTCTATGAGCAGGGTCGACGCTTCATTCATCGTTCGACTCCTCACTAGCGGCTTGCAGGCCAGCAGCATATTGCTCAGCCACCGCCCGCGACAGGGTACGCACGCGGAGGATATAGCGCGCCCGTTCAGTCACGCTAATAGCGCGCCGGGCATCAAGCAAATTAAATGCGTGGGAAGCTTTTAACACCTGTTCGTAAGCGGGCAGCGGCAGGCCGGCCTCAACCAGCGTCATACACTGGCTCTCATGAGCATCAAACTGATGGAACAACTGATCGACATCTGCCCACTCAAAATTGTAAGCAGACTGCTCGACTTCATTTTGATGAAATACATCTCCATATGTCACGGTGCCATTCTGGCCTTCTACCCAGACCAGATCGTAAACACTATCGACCCCCTGCAGGTACATGGCTATGCGCTCCAGGCCATAAGTTATTTCTGCGGTGACCGGTCGACAGGCAATGCCACCAACCTGCTGGAAATAGGTGAATTGCGTCACTTCCATGCCATTGAGCCAAACCTCCCAACCCAGGCCCCATGCTCCTAATGTCGGCGATTCCCAGTTGTCTTCGACAAAACGCACATCGTTACTGAGCATATCGACGCCCAGCGCCTGGAGTGACTCCAGATAGAGGTCCTGAATATTTTCAGGTGAAGGTTTGATCACCACCTGGTACTGATAATAGTGCTGCAGACGATTAGGATTTTCGCCATAACGACCATCGGTGGGACGGCGCGAAGGCTGCACATAGGCCGCGGCCCAGCTATCGGGGCCGATCGCCCGTAAAAAGGTTGCCGGATGAAAAGTACCGGCGCCGACCTCCATATCATAGGGCTGTAGCAATACGCAGCCCTGCGCCGCCCAATACTGTTGCAGGCGCAGCAGCATCTCCTGAAACGTCTGCGTGTCGTCGGCTGGTATAGGTGTTGAGGCAGTCATGAGTAGTTTTACTCTGGCTAGAGACTAGATAAAAAAGGTGGATAGGGGTTATCACGGGGGCAATTCAATCAGCGCGAAATTATACGACTCATTCAGGGCTTTTAGCGCCTAATTGAAGCAACCAGATTACAACGAATCGAATAGGCCAATCCCAGCAATGCCCTGACCACCTTGCCGTCGAACCGACAATAAATCCTCGTGCTGCATGCCACCGAGGGCGAAAACGGGCATGGCTACCTCGGCAACAAGTTCAGCAAATTTTTGCCAACCGAGCGGTGTCGCTGCGGGATGACTGTCCGTGACCAGAACCGGCGACAGGGTGGCAAAGTCTATCCCCAGCGCAGCGGCCCGCTGAAGCTGGTTGGCATCGTGACAGGCCGCAGAACACCAACGACCGGTAGGTAATGGACGTTCACTGACAGACAATAACCGCTGTGAGGTTAAATGGAGGCCATCTGCCAGAGCCACTACGGGCAAATCGACAGCACAGTTGACTATTACCTCACAACTAAGACGGTGCAGCTCGGGCATTAGCGCCGCCGACACCTGTTGAAAATCAGTCGGTGGTAGCTGCGGGTCGCGCAGACAAATAAGGCTCACACCTGACTCAATCGCCCGCTCGCAGCGGGCCAGAATATCTGCCAGAGGGCGCCGCAAAGTGGCGGTAATCATCATGGTGGCGGGCAATTTTAGCGCGTTCAGAACACCGACATTTGCAGCAGGAAACTGCTTGGTAGACAGCGACTGACCATCGACCCAGCGCCAACCACGGGTAATTCCACTAGGACCTGGATCCCACTGAGTTACTGAAAATACGAACAACCTGACACGACCACCGTCGGCTGCGTAATCATGGGGAATAGTGATTAGCGGTTGATAATCTCTGGCAACTAACCCAGTCTCTTCACGCAGCTCACGCACCATTGCAGCTGCCGGCGTCTCGCCCGGCTCTATTTTGCCGCCGGGGAATTCCAGCAAGCCCCCCTGGTGGGCCTTTCGATTACGACGGCCAATCAATACCCGGCCGTTATCATCACTAACTACGGCTAACGCAACTGCTACCTCGTGATTAGCCAAGCGGAATCAGCTCTCCGAGGTTTCAGCGGCTTGGGTCAAGTACGGTACTCGGCGTTGATACGCACATAGTCGTATGACAGGTCGCAGGTCCAGAACTCGATACCTTCGTTGCCGTCGTGCAGATCAATGGCCAGTACGATATCGGTCTGCGCCATTACCTGTGCACCAGCTGCTTCTACATATTCCTGCGCCCGGGCACCCTCACGAACAATGCAGACATCGTCCAGAAATATCTCCACCTTATCAATATCGAGAGCGGATATATTGGCATATCCTACTGCTGCCAAAATCCGGCCCCAGTTAGCGTCTGAAGCAAAAAATGCAGTTTTTACCAGCGGCGAATGGGCAACAGCAGTGGCGACCGCTCGTGCATCATCGCGACTATGCGCACCGCGCACGGCAATGGTAATAAATTTGGTGGCCCCTTCTCCGTCACGCACAATTGCCTGTGCCAGCTGGACACAGATAGATTCGAGAGCAGTGACAAAACTGTGCCACGCCTGGCCACCCCCAACCGATAACGACTGATTGCCCGCAGCGCCGGTCGCCACCAGCACACAGGCATCATTGGTGGACATATCGCCATCAACACTAATGCAATTAAAACTCCGCTCCACCGTCTGGGCCAATGCGGTTTGCAAGGCTGCAGGCTCGACATTGGCATCAGTCGCGATGTAACTGAGCATGGTGGCCATATCTGGACGAATCATCCCCGAGCCCTTGGCAATTCCGGTCAATGTTACCCGTACGCCGTCAATGTCGACCGTCCGCGAACAGCCCTTGGCGACCGTGTCTGTGGTCAGAATCGCCTCTGCCGCAGCAGCCCAACCTTCGGGCTGGAGTTGATCAACCAGCTCAGGTATCGCATCAATAATAAGCTGCGCAGGCAACGCTTCTGCAATGACGCCAGTAGAAAACGGCAATACCTGCGCTGATTCGACTCCAGTAACAGCTGCTACCGCAGCGCAGCACTCCCGTGCAGCCTGCAGG
>JAJFLM010000430.1 GCA_021772655.1 Deltaproteobacteria bacterium | reverse complement strand
ACCATTAATAATATTAACAGCAGATTTCATTATCTTGTGACTTGTACGAATTGTTTCACGTTCTTCTTTTTTGATTTCAATCTCATGGTCAATATCATCTACCATAATAGCAGAGTATTTTTTCATCTTAGAAAGAATATTATAAAGCTTCTCAGTTCTATCTCTTAAGTTAATAAAGCTTTTCATAGATTTTTGTTCTCTAGCAGCTTTCTTAGCATTAAGATTTTTCTGACCTAAGTCACCTCTGTTTTCAGCAGTCTGAGCTAAGTTAAAATAATGAGTAGCTTTTTATTATTTCTCTTGAATCTTCATCTTGATTTTTCTAATCTGACCCTTTAGAGCACCTATTTGATTCTCCATTACCTCCATCTTATGTCTAAGGTCATCAAGAAACCCTTCAATAATTGCAATTGGGTCAAGCTGAATAAATACTCCAGTAGCTTTTCTAACCATGCTCTTATAGAAATACCATATTAAAGTTCTTACTCTCTGGTCAAGAAGCATATAACCGACTACGAATACTCCAGCACACATCGCACCTAAGTAAATCATATTCTCTGCAAGCTCAATGATTGATGGCATTATTTGCATCAAACCATATCCTGCTGCTATTAAACCACCTATTAATAAGATAGCTCCTGGTATTCCCTCTGGACGTTGCCAGAAATTCTTTTTTCCTTTTATGTTTATTTGTGACATAGTATTATGCAGTTTTAACTTCTTTAACTAATTCACTAATCATTGCTTTATCTGTTGTAAGTCCAGATTTAACTTGCGCAAGTGTTGTAGTGAAATTTTTACCTGTTTGACTAATCTTAACTTGACTATGTGCAGCTTCATCATTAAGTCTAACTGCTTCAGCTTGATTATGTGCAATCTTCTCATTAAGATTTTGAATTTCTTGAAGAATGTTTTTGTTATCGTTAGTCAATTCTTTTGCTTTATTTTGTTTAGCAGTAACCTCTCTATCCGTTTCTTCTTTCATTTCAATTACAAAACCTTTTTCTTCATTTTCTAATATACCAACATAATGGTCAATAGATTTTAAAATAGTTTCTTTTGAAAGGTTTTTATCTACAATCTTAAAGTTGTCGAATGCCATTTGAAATTTTGTTTCATTTGGAAGTCCACTCATTCCTTTAAGCGCTTCACGAAATTCAAAATAATCAATTCCATCAATATTATTATCAGAAATTAACCCTTGAAGGAAGTCGCTAAATTTTTGGTCAAAAACTCCATCTCCAGAAGGAGTAATTGATACACCAGCTGTAGGACTTACTCCAACATCTTTGATTACTTCACCACCAGTGTTAGATACAGTTATTTCTTCATTTGATTCTGTCTCTTGTCCAGCAGTTACTTCTTCAGTAAACACATCTGCAACTTTTGAGAACCATCCTTTACTCTTTTTTTCTTCTGACATTTTTTATGTTTTTATTATTAGTTTAAATTTACGAATTACAAAAAAAGCTAAAATTTACGACTTACGCAAATTTTAGCTAGGAAATCTTTTTAATTTTTTTGGCAAAACAATTTTACAACTGTCGTTTTCTAATTTTACATCTATTCTAACTACTGTCTTAGTAGCTATAATGTTTCCATTATAATTAAGAGTTGTAAAATCTCCTTCTACATTTTGAGAATGTGGCTTACCAAGTTCATATCCGAACTTCATTTTATTTTCATAAAAATCACGAACAACATCTTCACTATGTAATTCAAGACTTTCTTTTGATGTGAACTTAATCATATCATCATACTTACCTTGTTTATATAAAGTTCTAAAGAAGTTTCCGAAATCTGTACCATATATAATAGCAGCATTAGAAAATGGTTTATTTTCCTCTAAATAAACATTATCTTTAACTGTAGAAACAGAGTCAGATTCATCAATAGTTAATAAAGGGCCAGGGCCTGGTGAAACATCAACTCCGTTACACGATACAAATAATACAGTTAATAATACAAATATTAAATTTTTCATAATTTTTTGTTTGTTATTACCTTGTTGTACGGATTATGTTTTAAAATGTTTCAAGTATTTATAATAAAATGACGAATGTCCAGTAAACTCAATATATTAGAGTCTAAAAAACTTTTCAAAGAATTCAATTATTTGATGTCTGACATCGAATTTAAGAACGAATTCTCAAGAGAGAATGGAAAATTATTTGAATTAGATATTAGAAAGCTATTAGATGACGACCCTCTTTTTAAACAAATGTGCAAAGAAAAATTTGGACTAGAGCCTAAGGAAGATGAAATAAGTGCTATTAAAAACTATCCACCAAGCGATACTCCAAATGGAGATATAAGTGATATTCCAAATTCTACAGATGTTATCGTTTTTACTGGAAACACGATTATCAATGAACCACTTTTGAAAACTGATAAGAATGACCCAAAAATAAAACATCTATATAGAAAAATTGTTCAAAAAACACATCCTGACAAAGTTAATAGTGATGCTTTAAATGAACTTTACTATAAAGCTGTAGATGCTCAAAAAAATGGAGACCTACTTACAATGTATTCTATTTGTAATGAGCTTGGAATTAAATTTAATATAACTGACCAAGAAATTTCTATGCTAAGAAGACAAAATGAATTTATAAAAATTCAACAAAAGAATTTTGAGGCCAGCCATTTATGGTTGTGGTCTCATGCAGAAAATTTGGATAAAAAAAAAGAAATAGTTAAACACTTTCTTCTTCACAACGCTCCAGTTGTTGCAGTATTGTTTAGCTAAAGTCTTGTTCTAAAAACGTTTCCCAACTAATCGCACTAAACTCATCATGACCTACTGTGTCATCTCCTGCTCCGAAATGTCCCAGGGCAACCAATTTACCATCTTCAAGAAAGAATGACATTGTTCCTATTTCAAGACAATGCTTTATTTTTTTGGTAAGGTCTCGCATTTGAGCTAATTCTTTCTCTTGTTTTTCTATTGCTATTGCTTTTTCTTCGTCATTCATAATGTCTCAATATAATTAGTTATTGCTTCTGTATACTTAAAAATATCAGCGTGATAAAATCCTACTGAATTCATACAACCACACTCAATAATAAAGTATTTATTTTCTCCATCATCTTTAACCTCTGCAATATCCATTGCAAATACATCATGTGGTTGATATTCCTTACACCTATCTTCAACAAACTTAATCATATCTTCTGGAATATCTTCTCCAGACTTAGATAACTTAAAATTGTTTCTATACCTAGAACTAGTTATTACCTTTCCATTAACAACATAATTTCTCCACTCTTTCCCAATGTTATAAGCTGGACCAACCATTATTTCTGTATCTGCACCAAGACCAACAGCATCACACTTAGTTAACTTATCATACCAATCATCAAATTTACCATATTCAATTACAACTCCATCAAATTCTTTACCATCACCATCTGGTCTAATGAAAAAATTTCTATCATTTGGATATGCCTTATTTGCAAATTCCTTCATAGTCATAAACTCTGCACCATAAGAAAGCATATGCTCCCTCCATTGATTCATGTAGTTTTCCATTGAAAATGTTTCTTGGTCATAAAACAATCCAGCAGGTTTGCTTAATTGCTCATATATATTATTCATAAGAGTTGTTGAACCATAATAAATATTTTCATACTCATCATCAATAGGAAATTCTGGAAGTTCATTAGAAAATGGAACTACTATAATTTCAACATGTTCAACAGATAGTTTATCGCAAGCTTCTTGAAATTGATTTCTATCATTCTCTGCAATAAGATTATTTTGTATTATCCATCTAACTTTTTTCATTATTTTAAAATTTAATAATCCCTTGATTACATGCATTACAAATGTTTTGAATTACCTTTTTCCTCTTTGTTGTCATTTTACTTCCAAAACATACAATATCAAATAAATGAATGTCACCAGTTTTTTTGTTTATAAATC
>JAJFLM010000429.1 GCA_021772655.1 Deltaproteobacteria bacterium | reverse complement strand
CAGAAGGGACAATCTGAGACCATGAGAGACATGATGAAGAGATGCCATAAACAAAAAAACCATTTAAGAATCAATGCCTTAAATGGTCTCTCGTAGTCTTTCGACGTTTTTCAAAATGGTGCCCAGAAGAGGACTTGAACCATTGCGTTTTAAATCTCGAAGAACGCCTGTAACTTGCTGATAACCTTGAAATAAAAAATCTATCTGACGTTCAAGGTAAGTATCAAGTGTACCACCCAAATGTTGCCTTTTCGAGTCATTTAGAATGGCGTTATTCCATAGACATTATACACGCCTATCCATTTATCCATCCAATTCCATCAGATGAAGTGTTGTCCTCGGCTACTACAGAAGCCGATATGACCACTAAATCTATAAGCTTATTGTCGATTTCCCAATTTTCCCTTATTCTCTCAATCAGATGATTCATTGGGTTATGCTATGAATGATGAGATTTTGACCCTGAAAGAGGTCGCCGAGTACCTAAAGCTGGCAGAGAAAACAGCCTACAGGCTGGCTGGTGAGGGTAAGTTGCCCGGCTTTAAAGTAGGTGGAAGCTGGCGTTTTAAAAGAGAAGACATTGAAAAGTGGATAGAGCTAAGAAAAAAAGCGGATAAAGAATAACTAGATGCTATGCGTCGAAAAGGGAAAATGAGATAGCGTATGACTTCCAAAAGGGCACTGTCAGAGCGAGATATTTGTTCAAAATACATTAATCCAGCCTTGGAGAAAGCAGGCTGGAATATGCAGACCCAAATAAGGGAGGAGGTCTCGTTCACTGATGGTCGAATTTACGTTAAAGGCAATTTGACCAGCAGAGGCAAACGGAAGCGTGCGGACTACATTCTGTACTACAAGCCCAATATTCCGATAGCGATAATCGAAGCCAAAGATAACAAGCACTCAGTTAATGCAGGTATCCAGCAGGGGTTAGATTACGCAAGAATTCTTGATATCCCAACTGTCTATAGTAGCAATGGCGATGCTTTCTACGAACATGACAGAACTTGTACTGATGGTTCTATTGAAAAAGAGATCGAATTAGATAATTTTCCTTCCCCAAAAGTACTCTGGGAGAGGTATAAGGCCTACAAAGGAATTGAAACAGAGGAAGCAGAGCGAATAAGCTCGCAAGACTATTTTTTTGACGGTTCAGGTAGGACTCCTCGATATTACCAACAAATAGCCATCAACAGATCGGTTGAGGCTATCGCAAAAGGTCAGCCCCGCATTTTGCTTACTATGGCTACGGGTACGGGTAAGACCTACACGGCCTTTCAGATTATTCACCGCCTTTGGAAAAGCGGAACTAAGAAACGCATCCTTTTTCTCGCAGACCGTAATGCGCTGATCGATCAAACGAAGCGAGGCGATTTTCGACACTTCAAAAATAAAATGACGGTAGTTAAGCAAAAGAAGATTGATAAATCATATGAAATCTACCTCGCGCTATACCAAGGTCTAACGAATTACGATGAAGATAAGGACGCATACCGCGAATTTAGTCCAGACTTCTTTGATCTTATTGTTATAGATGAGTGCCATAGAGGGAGCGCGGCAGAAGATAGCGCATGGCGTGAAATACTTCGCTATTTCAAAAACGCAACCCATATAGGTTTAACTGCAACGCCAAGAGAAACAGATACGGTATCAAATACTGAGTATTTTGGTGATCCGCTATACACCTATTCATTAAAGCAGGGTATTCAGGATGGTTTTCTCGCGCCATACAAGGTTCTTCGTGTTGGGCTAAATGTTGATCTAGAAGGATGGAGGCCAGAATCTGGAAAAACTGATAAGCAGGGATTGTTGGTAGAAGATCGTATCTATAATCGAAAGGATTTTGATCGGAGTTTGATTATTGATGAACGAACACAAGCTGTTGCAGATAAAGTCACAGAGTTTCTCAAAAAAACCAATCGTTTCGACAAGAGCATAATCTTCTGCTCCGATATTGACCACGCTCAGCGCATGCGATCTGCCATAGCCAACGCGAATAGTGATTTAGTGGCACAGAACAGCAAGTACGTGATGCAAATTACAGGGGATAACGATGAGGGGAAACGCGAGTTAGATAACTTCATAAATCCTGAAGAAGATTATCCAGTGATAGCAACAACTTCAAAGCTCATGACAACAGGCGTAGATGCGCAAACATGTAAATTAATTGTGCTCGATAGCAATATTGCTTCTATGACGGAGTTTAAGCAAATAATCGGTCGCGGTACTCGGATCAATGAAGAGTACGGAAAGAGCTTTTTCACTATTATGGATTTTCGTAATGTTACTGACTTGTTCGCTGATCCAGATTTCGACGGTGACCCAGTAAGAGTAAAAGAGTTAGGTAGCGACGATGAATTCGATTCCCCTGAAGATGAGATCAAAGACGGTAGTGAGATTGTCGATGAAGATGGTGAAACAATTATCTTTGATCCAGTGATTGAAGAGCCAGAGATTACGGATGGTGGTGAAATAATTGGAGAGCCACGACCAAAATACTACGTTAATGGTGTAAATGTAGCAGTGCTTAACGAACGTATTCAGTACATGGATGGAAACGGTAAGTTGATCACTGGAAGCCTGAGGGACTACACGCGTCAAAAAGTCCGCGAGCAATATCAATCCATGGATGATTTTCTCAGTGATTGGAATGCAGCGAATAAGAAGCAGGCAATTATTGATGAATTAACAGAACAGGGAATAGTTTTTGAAAATTTAAAAGAAGCCATAAACAAAGAAATGGATATTTTCGATTTGATATGCCACACGGCTTTTGATCAACCGCCCTTGACCCGCGCGGAACGCGTAAACAACGTAAAAAAGAGGGATTATTTTACCCAATACGGCGAACAAGCGAGAAGGGTTCTGGAAGCACTGTTAGATAAATATGCAGATGAAGGAATTGAAAATATTGAAGATATAAAAATCCTGACTGTAAATCCGTTTGATGAAATCGGTACTCCCATGGAGATAGTCAATATTTTTGGTGGAAAACAACAATATATGATGGCTATCACTGGTCTTGAACAAGCAATTTACAGCGCGGCGTAGGTAAGGAATATTTAATGAATTTTGAACAGCCCAAACCAGACTCAAAAAAATATTCAGACTTAATCAACGAGATTCAGAAAGGGATTATCAAAATCCCAAAATTTCAACGCGAGTTTGTTTGGAGTATCGATAAAACGGCAAAGTTGCTGGATAGCATTCTGAAAGGCTACCCAATAGGTACGTTTATTCTGTGGCAAACCGATGAACGTATAAACGATATTAAGAATGTCGGTAATCTAGAGATACCTGATACGCCAGATGGAACCAAGGTGCAGTATGTTCTTGACGGACAACAGCGCATTACATCTCTTTTTGCTGCTTATTTGGGTGCGCAAATTCAGAAGACAGGTGAAAAGAAGGTAACTGACTATAGTGGCATTGTTGTAAACCTAGATCGTGATATCAACGAAAATGATGATCAGGTTATTACGGCAGAGGCTACTGGAGAAAAACACCTGTCACTATGTGATGTTCTGAATTTTAGTTTTAGCAAAGCAAAGGAACTTTCGGATAGATTCACGGAAGATGAACTTGAGACAATCAATGCGTACTCAACTGCGTTCAAGACCTATGAATTTTCGACTGTGGTATTACGGAAGGAGGATATTGATTCCGCCATCGAAGTATTCACACGAATTAATACGGGTGGCCAAACTTTAACCCTCTTTGAAATCATGTCAGCAAAGACATATGACGAAGAACAAAAGTTCGACATGCAAACCAAGTGGGAAGGCTTCATAAAAGAGCTTAAGGATATTAAGTATGAGGGGGTTTCTAGCACAGTTATTTTGAGCTTACTTTCCCTTGTTTTTAGTCGCACAAAAGAGTGTAAACGCAAAAGTATTTTGGCACTCGACAAGCAGGTCATTGTTGATAATTGGGATGATGCTATTTCGGCACTGAAGGACAGTATCGACTATTTTAGAACGACTTATCGCATACCTGTGTCGCAGCTATTGCCCTATGATTCACTTCTTGTCCCTTTCGCCTATTTCTTCTATCTAAATAAGGACAAGCCAAATGCAAATCAGAGAAAATATCTTGAGGAGTATTTCTGGCGCATGTCCTTATCGTTCAGGTATTCAAGTTCGAGCGAATCTAAACTAGCGCAGGACATCAAAAGAATAGATGTTATTTTGAAGAATGACCGACCTGATTATGGTGATATCAAGGTCGATCTTGATTCACCGCAATCTCTGATAGATACCAACTTCAGCGCAGGAAATAGCTACTGTAAGGCTATTCTCTGTTTGCTGGCTTATCAGGAGCCAAAGGATTTTCAAGATAATGGCAAAGTAATTCTCGACAACTCATGGTTAAAAGTCGCGAGCAGCAAAAATTACCACCACTTTTTCCCTAAAGCTTACCTAAAGAATAAAACTGTTCTGAATAGTAACAGCTTGGTCAATATCACTTTTGTTAGTGACCATTTAAATAAACGTAAAATTGGTGCTAAATCACCGTCAAATTACATTGGTGATTTTCAGGATGAAAATAGCGAAATCAACAAAGCCCTCAATTCACACTTCATTGATCTAAATGGCTTTGGCATCGATAGTGATGACTATGACACGTTCCTGCAATCGAGAGCCAAGCGAATATACGACGAATTAAAGTCTCGTATTGATCTTAGTCATAAAGAACCTGCTAACGAAGAAGTCCAAGAGCTTATTTTGGCAGGAGAAAGCGACTTGGTTGAATTCAAATCGACGCTTCGCTATGACCTTCGGGCAAAGGCAGTAAACAAAAAGCTGGAATACGTCATTGCGAAAACCATAGCGGGGTTCCTAAACAGCCAAGGGGGGAACCTCTTTATTGGAATTGACGACAATCAGAATGCATTGGGCTTGGATAATGATATTCAATCGTTGTCCAAAAAGAACATTGACGGCTTCGAGTTACACCTTGTAGAAGTAATAAAGAAATTCATTGGGGGCGGTTACAGCACGCACATAAAAATCACATTTCCTGTATATGACGATATCCAAATATGTCGAGTGAGGGTAGCTAAAAGCAGCTCGCCCGTATTTACAATATTTGAAGGTAAAGAAGACTTTTATGTTAGATCAGGCTGCTCCTCACAGCCCTTAAGCAGAGAAGAGCAAAGTGCCTATGAAAAAGAACATTGGAGTATTTAAAGAATGACAAATGTATCAGGCATAGTTAAATCCGCTCGCAAAATTATGCGTCAGGATACAGGTACTGGCAGTGACGAGTTGCGTATATTGCAGCTTGGATGGATGCTTTTTTTGAAGATATTCAGCGATAAAGATAAAGAGCTTGAGCTATTGGTTGATGATTATACGTCACCTATACCGCCAGAACTACATTGGGATGAATGGGCTGGCGATGATGAAGGGATGACGGGTGACGAATTACTTCATTTTGTGGATAGAAAGCTATTTCCCACACTATCCAATATTGATCTTTCAACAGGCAATAAGCGTGCAGTGTTGGTTCATGAAGTTTTCGATAATAATTACAACTATATGAAATCAGGTATTCACCTGCGTCAGGTAATAAACAAACTCAACGAAATTGATTTTAATAACAGTAAAGACAAGCATGTTTTTGGCCAGATTTATGAGACGTTTCTAGGAGAGTTGCAAAGCGCTGGCACATTGGGTGAATTCTATACACCTCGGGCTATCACTGACTTAATGACCGAGCTGACCGATCCTCAGCATGGCGAAACAGTGCTAGACCCTGCCTGTGGAACGGGTGGGTTTATGACCGCTGCGATAGAGCACCTGAAAGGAACAGCTTCGAATGTGTCTGATCGAGATGCAATTGGTAAAAATGTAAAGGGATGGGAATACAAACCGCTTCCATATATGTTGGCAAATACTAACCTCATTTTGCATGACATAACCACGCCGTCTATCCGCTATGGGGACTCCTTAGAAAGACCATTAACAGAATATACCAAGAAAGACAAAGTAGATGTGATTCTCGCCAATCCACCATTTGGTGGGGTTGTGTCGAACAATAACGAAAATAATTTCCCGCAAACTTACCGAACCAAGGAATCAGCGGATTTATTCTTGATCTTGATGATCCATTTACTCAAACAAGGTGGCAGGGCGGCAATTGTATTACCAGATGGTTCTCTGACTGGTGACGGTGTAAAAGAACGTGTGCGACAGAAATTACTAGAGGACTGCAATCTACACACTATTGTTCGCTTGCCAGATTCTGTATTTAAGCCATACGCATCGGGGGCAACCAATATCCTCTTTTTCACAAAAGGGAAAGGAACAAATAATATTTGGTATTGGGAACATAGATTGCCTGAAAATTATAAAGCCTATTCCAAAACAAAGCCCATCCAATTATCGGAATTTTATGGCTTTAAGCAATGGTGGAATAATCGCACTGAAAGCGATCAGTCTTGGCAAGTCGATATATCAGCAGTAAAGAAAAATGGCTGGAATTTGGATATAAAAAACCCTCATCGTGCGGAAGAACTAAAGGAGCGCACCAGTTCCGAATTGTTAGACGAATTACACCTGTCTTTTGCCAAGGGTGATGAATTGCTTAATCAGTTGCGGAAAGAATTGATATGAGCAAGTGGGTGATGACAAAAGTCAGCCAATTTCTATTTGAGCGGGAGGGAAAGTACAAGCCTGACGCTTCTGAAATTGCTGGACTGAACCGCATTGAGAAAATTGATTTTCAAGGGCGATTTCATATCGCTTCGAAAACAAGCAAAACCAATATGATTATAGTTCAGAATGGTGACTTGGTGATTTCTGGAATCAATGTATCCAAAGGTGCATTGGGAATATACGAAGGAAAGGATCCTGTTACCGCTACGATTCACTATTCAGCATATACCTTTGACAAGGATCAAATTCACATTGATTACCTTAAGCGATTTCTAAAAAGTCCCAAATTCGTGGAGCTACTTAAGGAGCAAGTCCGAGGGGGTATAAAAACTGAGATTAAGCCTAAACATATGCTTTCTTTAGAAATTCCCTTGCCACCTATTGATCAACAGAAAAGAATAATATCTAAGTTCGAAAAAATTGAAACAGAGGATCGAGAGCTAAGGGAAGAAATAAATCATCAAAAAGTGCTAATAAGAAAAATTCGGCAACAAATTTTACAAGATGGGGTAGAGGGTAAGTTAACAGCTGATTGGAGAATAGAAAACCAAAATGTTGAGCCTGCAAGTAAACTTCTTGATCACATTTCTACGGAAAAGGAAGCGTTAATTAGATGTAAAAAAATCAAGAAACAAAAGGCTTTACTTCCCATAAAAAGCGAAGAAAAGCCTTTTTTAGTCCCAGAAAGTTGGTTGTGGTGTAGATTAGATCAAGTGATATACGAAAGCCCAAGAAATGGTTATTCACCGAAAGCGGTTGATTTTCCAACCAGTACAAAGACTCTTAAACTTGGAGCCACAACAAAGGGAGTATTCGATGCGCGGGAATATAAGTACATCAATGAAGAGATAGATGACAGTTCACATTTGTGGCTTAAAAAAGGCGATATATTAATTCAGCGAAGTAATTCATTAGATCATGTAGGCATATCCGCTATCTATGACAAAGAAGATAACTCGTTTATCTACCCTGATATTATGATGAAAGTTAAGGCATCAACAAAGATGTCGATTGATTTTTTACATGCCGTGCTCACCAGCGACTATTGCAGGGAATACTTTCGTTCCAATGCAACGGGAGCGCAAAAAAGTATGCCGAAGATAAATCAAGGTATTGTCTCATCCACGCTAATTCCATTGCCACCAGCGGAAGAGCAAGAAGAAATTATTCGAAAAATAAAAGATATATTTTGCATTGTAGACATGCTTGATGTTCGCATTAATAGAAATATGGCTCAGGCAAGTCAGCTCTTGCAAACGGTGTCAAAGGAAACGTTTACGCAAATAGATGACAAGCATAAGTCTTCTGATGATGTTCTTGAATTAAAGCCTTCCAACAGTAAACAAATTGATTATTACAAGCGCTCCCTTTTGGCGGCAGAGATTGTGGATCGATTACGTCAAGAACCAACTCTTGGTAAATTGAAACTTCAAAAAATAATATTTCTCTGTCAAAAAACACAGCAAATGGAATTGCCAACTAATTTCTTACAGCAAGCGGCTGGCCCATATGATCCTCAAATGGCGCGCTCGCTTGATAAACAGTTCAAAGATAAGAAATGGTTCGTATATAAAAAAAATGATCTTAAAAAATATCAACCATTAGAAAATGCTGGGGAGCATAAACAAGATTACCAGAAATACTTTGCGAATGACGACGATGGTATCTCATATATCGTCAACCTGTTTCGCAAATCTAGGTCGGAAGAACTGGAAGCGGTTGCTACCCTTTATGCTTGCTGGGAAGCAATTCTTAATTCAGGCCAGACGTTTTCAGAAGGTTTGCTGTTAGAGCGATTTTACGCATGGTCTGAGGAAAAACAAAAATTTTCTAGAGAACAGCTAATAAAGTATATCGACTGGATGACTGATAAAAAAATATGTCCTGCTTTGAAAGGGAGTTCATGAGGTGACAATAAATGCCTACAATTGATCTATCCACTTTTGGAGAAGGCATAACATCGGAATCCTCTGATCATGTCTTTCTAGCTCATTATTCGCCAGAAAGTACGTCCTCTGACCAAATACCTGAAAGCCTTATGATGCAGGTGTTTGAATCTTGGAGAGGTTGCTTGTCGCTAGTCCCTCTCGATGCTCTCAACGATAGCGCTGAACCAAGTTTGCGTCAACCGCAGGTAGCCGCCTTGTTTGAAATACTGGGTCATCTTACAGGCCACATAACCAGTGATGCGACTGTGGTCATGCCGACTGGTACGGGTAAGACAGAAACAATGCTGGCTTCTGTATGCGGGCTTCCAGTTAAAAAAGCATTGGTTATCGTACCGACAGATAGTTTGCGACAACAAACATTCAAGAAGTTTTTGGGGTTAGGTAAGTTGCGTGAACTGAACGCCATCAAAGGAAGCACGCTTAACCCAGTTACAGCATTTTTAGAGGGCGCAATCAATACCGAGGATGAGCTTCAACTCGCTTTAAAAGCTAACGTAATTATCTCGACCCCTCAATCGCTATACCAAATAGAAAATGATCTCAGGAAAAAGCTCTACGATAACTGTACCCATCTATTTGTTGACGAGGCTCACCACGTCAAAGCATCAACGTGGAATGCGGTAAAAATCGCTTTTGATGGTAAGCCCGTCATTCAGTTTACGGCTACTCCATTTCGAGAAGATCGAAAGAAAGTAGGTGGCAAGATCATCTACAACTACCCCATGTCGAAAGCACAGGAAAAAGGATTGTTTCGGCCTATTACTTTCAAAGCTATATATGAAGTCAATGATATCGTAGGTGATGAGCGCGTGGCGGAAGAAGCTGTATCGCAACTCAGGGCAGATATTGCAAATGGCTATGACCACATTCTAATGGCGCGATGCAGTACAAAAGCAAGAGCTGAGCAGATATTCGAAATTTATCAGGAACACTATTCGGATTTAAACCCAGTTGTGATTCACAGTAGTGTTCGCCAGAAAAAACAGAAAATGCAGGCAATATTACAAAAAGAGCATCGGGTTATTGTTTGTGTCGATATGCTAGGGGAAGGGTTCGATCTTCCAGAACTTAAAGTTTGTGCGCTTCACAACATCCACAAAAGTTTAGCAATAACATTGCAGTTTTCTGGACGTTTTGTGAGAGATAGAAGCGACCTTGGGAATCCGACATTTGTAGCGAATGTTTGTGATCAGCAAGTCGAAGAGGTATTGAAAGACCTGTATATAGAAGACCCTGACTGGAATCGCGTTTTACGGCGCATAAGTGAAAATAGCGTCCAAAGTGAACTCGATTTGCAAGAGATTATTGCAGAAGCAATTAAATCTGGTGTTGAAGTTCCTCCTGAAAACTTGAACCCCGCCTTAAGTGCTCTTGTATACAGAGTTGGCGCGATATCCTTTGGTGGCAATATTGATCGAATTCCATTGGAACGAAATGAAACTATCGTATCGTCCTTTGTTGCTCCTGCATCAAAACTTGCGATATTACTGACTAAAGTTGAAAGTAAGACAAAATGGGCACCACAAAGTGATTTCACGCAACCTGAATGGCGTTTAATTATTTTGTATTCCATTCCAGAGGAAAATCTTCTTTTCATTCATGACTCATCTAAGTCGGGATTGAGAAAGAAAATCGCCGAACACCTCAGTTCCTCAGCGAGCTTGTTGAGTGGAGATCAAGTGTTCAAATCATTCGGTAACGTCGAAAGGCTGGTGCTACAAAATGCTGGATTGAATAAGGGACGAAGAGGCCCACTTCGATATGTAATGTATACGGGAATTGATATTGAGTCTGCTATAAACGATTTAGCTCAAGGCGCGTCGTATAAGTCGAATTTGTTTGGAAAAGGATATGATCAAGGACGCAAAGTTAGCATAGGCTGTTCATATAAAGGGCGAATATGGTCAATGGAAAGCGCGTCTATCGCAGACTGGATGTCTTGGTGTAGAAATTTGGGCGGTAAGTTGAACGATCAGAATATCGACCCAAATCAAATATTGGATAAGGTTCTTAGAACTAAAGAGATCACTGCAATACCAAATCTTGTTCCTGTCGGGATAGACTGGCCTGATTATTTCTATGAGTATGGAGGGCTATCTGCTGCTGTTTTGGAGGCGAATGGTATTCAAATTCCGTTGGACGATGTAGAGCTATCTATAGCTGAAAACAGTGAAGGTTCAATTGAATTTTTAATCACACATGAAAATGTTAAGGCGAAATATCAATACAGTATCACTAATACTTCCTACTCAGTGGCGCAAACTGAAGGCGATAAGCTTCACATAGTCAAAGGTTCGTCTAGAAAAGAAGTTGCTGAATATTTTTCACAAGAAGCATCGCCCTCTATATATCTCGCAGATGGTTCCAAAATATTGGAAAATCTTCATATAGTTAGGCCAGAAGGTTTTACGATACCGCACATTGATCCTGCTTTGATTGAGAGAAATAGTTGGACGGTTAATATTCGTCATGAATCGCAGGGTGAAAACAGAAATCCAGATACAATTCAATTTGCTATGATTCAACGGCTCCTGCAAGACGATTACTGGATTATATTTGATGATGACGGTGCCAACGAAATTGCAGATATTGTTGCATTTAAGGATGAAGGGGATGTTCTAGCAGTTGAGTTCTATCACCTTAAATATTCAAAAGAAGACACTAGCGGCTCTAGAATTGCAGATTTTTATGAAGTATGTGGTCAGGTGATAAAAAGCTGTAAGTGGGTTGGTGAATTAGACAATATCGTTAATCAACTAAAAAAGCGTGAGAAGAAAAGAGTAAACAGGATAGACAATACACGACTAGAAAAAGGCGAGTATCGTGATTTTGACTTATTAAAGCAGCATGGAAGCCGTCTAAAAAAGGAGTATAGATTTTTTGTAGTTCAGCCAGGACTTGACGCATCGGCTATGAGTAATGACGTTGCTGCATTACTTGGCTCCACTGACTTATATGTTCGAGAAACCACTGGTAACGGCTTGAGAATTATAGCCAGCTAAATTGTGAGCCCTGCTGTAAAACATAGCTCTTAACGAGATATTAAATTCAAAAGCGTAGAATGGAGAAATGAAACCTACGCAGTATATAGACTTGAAACAGGCCAGACGTGTTCTGGCTGAAATTGGCGTGGAGCTGAATGATCGTCAAATGAAACGAGCTGCCGATCCTGATGCCAAGGGTAATCGAAAACTCCCATTCTTTATTGATCCCATCGATAAAAAGTTAAAAATCGAAAAAGGCACGCTTCTTAATATCTATAACAGATGTCAGAGCGATGCAGAAAAGACCGCGCATTTTAAACCTGAAAATTAAAATTATTTCCTTGATCCCTCGATTCGGACAGGCTATGGAT
>JAJFLM010000428.1 GCA_021772655.1 Deltaproteobacteria bacterium | reverse complement strand
GACGAAGCGAGCGGAGGCATGAAAGACGCCGACGCCAAGGAAGACGACGCAAAGTAACGCATCCCGTCGTGGCCGCGAGAGGCCCCCGGCCGACTGCGCACCATGACCGTGCGCACCCCGCGTGTTCGCATGTTGTTTGTCTACGACTCGAGCGTCTCGAGAAGGCGATCGAGCTCCGTAGCGTCGTGGTAGCGGATGTCGATCGTGCCGCCGGCACCCTTCGCACGAATCCGCACACGCGTCCCAAGGGCGCGCTGCATGCGTTCAGCGACGTCCTGGAGGTAGATGTCCTCGGTCGGGGCCGGCGTCTTGCGCACCCCACCAGCTTCGGCGTCCGCCTTGACGCGGCGCTCGATCTCGCGCACAGACCAGCCTGATTTCGCCGCAGCCAGCGCAAGCTGAATCCGACGCTCGCGACCCTTGGCCCCCAGAACTGCCCGGGCATGAGCGCCAGCCAGGCGGCCCTCTTCGACAAGCGCCTGTACCTCGTCCGGCAGCTCGAGAAGGCGCACGAGGTTCGCAATCGTTGCCCGCGCCTTCCCCACCCGAGCCGCAGCGTCCTCCTGCGTGAGCCCGAGATTGCGCATCAGGCTCTTCAGGGCCCGCGCCTTCTCCATCGCGTTGAGGTCCACACGCTGGAGGTTCTCGACCAACGCCAGGAGCTGCATCTCTTCGTCGGTCGCGTCCCGCACGAGCGCAGGCAGCGTCTCCAACCCGGCCTCCGTCGCCGCGCGCAAGCGTCGCTCGCCGGCGATCAACTCGAACCCCAGGGGGCCCGGACGGACGACAATCGGCTGCAGGATGCCGACCTCGAGGATCGAGGCCACCAGATCCTGCAGCTCCTCGGGACGGAACTGCTTGCGGGGCTGAAACGGATTGGGACGCACTTCCCCCACGGCAAGATCGCGCACGATCGCTCCACCTGCCTCCAAGGCGGCGGCCCTCTCCGCCTCCTTGGCGGCCGCGACTGCCGGGGGCGGCGCGGTGCGCGTCGGGGGCTCATCGGTGCGATGGATCAATCCGCTGAGGCCGCGGCCGAGGCCTTTTTTTGCTTTCACGCGTCAGTCTCCTAGGCGGTCAACTCTATTTCATCCATCCGACGCTTCGGAGCCGGCTCGCCCGCTTCTTGCTCGGAACACGGGCTGCGCGGCCAGGGCACGCCCCCATCTCACCTGGATCGGCTCGATTTGTTTCCCGGGAAACGCTGGTCGCACATGTTTCCCGGGAAACACCCCGCATCACGCCCCCGCCCCACCATGAATGGAGTGTCCGCCCGCGCAGTGCCGGCCCCCTGTGGTACATCGGGGCCATGTGGCCGCATGTCAGCTCAACACTGCGTTTCGCAGTCCGTACACCCCTGACGTGGGCGCTCATGCTGGGCGCGGGCGTGGCGGGGTGGTTCGCGGCAACCTTCGACATCCTGGCCCTGGAGGAGTCCGCGGCGGCGTCTGCCGGCGTGATCGCGTCCACGGCCCAGTTCGCAGGCGCGATCGTCGCCGCCTGGCTCATGGTGCGTACGCTGGACGAGGACGCGGAATCCGGCTGGACCTCCGCGGTGGATGTCACGGCGCCCGGATTCCGGGTTCGCCACCTGGGCCGCTGGGCGGGGGCAGTCTTGGCGGCGGCACTGACCGCGGTGGGGGCAATCATTCTGTCGAGCCTAGCGACGGGGACCCAGTTTTCTAGTTCGATATCATTGTTAGTTACAACTATCGTGGCCGTCGCGCTGGTGGGGGCCTGGGCGGCGCTGTTGTCGGCACGGTGGCGGGGCGGCGGGGTGGTGCTGGTGGTGTTGCTGCTTTGGTTCGCAGGCCACCTTCCCTGGGGCCACACTTCCTTCGCGCCAGGCTGGCCGGGCCGGTTGGTGCGCGCGTGGTTGCCGTCGCCGAGCTTTGAAATCGATTCGTTCAGCGCCTGGGGACAGCACGGATGTGCGGCGGTGGGCCTGCTGTTGGCCTGCTGCGCATTCGCAAAGCCCGGGCAAACGAACTAGCTGTCATGGCCGAGCAGCTTGCAGACCACGTCCTCGGTACTGAGAGCTAGGCGCTCACTGGGCAGCACGCGGTATGCTCCGCGGTTCCCCTTGCCTGGAGAGTTTGTGCGTACCGGCGTCTTTGGCGACATCCACGGGAATCTGCCCGCGTTCGAAGCGGTGTTGGAGGCGCTGAAGGGGGAGAGCGTCGAGCAGATGTTGTGCCTGGGCGACGTCGTCGGATACGGCGCGGACGCCAAGGCCTGCGTCCGCCGGCTCCAGGAGCTGGGGATCCCGGTGGTTGCGGGCAACCACGACTGGGCCGTGGCCGGACGGCTGGATCTGGAGTATTTCAATCCGCACGCCCGTGCGGCCGTGGAGTGGACCCGCAAGGCGCTGTCCGCCGACGAGTTGGAGTGGCTGCGCCATCTGGTGCCGGCGGACCAGGTGGGGGACCTGACCGTCGCGCACGGCACCGTGCACGACCCCGAAGACTTCGAGTACCTGCAGACCCCGTACGACGCCTACCTGTCGTTCCAGGTGATGAAGACGCGCGTGGGGTTCGTGGGCCACAGCCATATCCCGGTGACGTTTCTCGACGGCATGCCCATCACCTATTCGATCGATCCCCGGCTCGAACTCGAAGGCCGCCGCGCCATCGCCAACCCGGGCAGTGTGGGACAACCTCGCGACGAAGATCCTCGCGCTGCGTTCATGGTCTACGACAGCGACACGGACATCGTCGCGATCCATCGTGTCGAGTACGACATCGATGCCGCGGCGCAGGGCATTCTGGATGCGGGCCTGCCGCCGATCCTCGCCGATCGTCTACGAGTCGGCCGATAGCCGCACGGGTAAGCGTTCACCCCTTCTCCAAGGCACGGCGCCCGATTCT
>JAJFLM010000427.1 GCA_021772655.1 Deltaproteobacteria bacterium | reverse complement strand
CGGGCGAGCGCGCTTTCGGTCCGGCCTTGCGGACGCTCTTGGCCAATCCAAAGAAGGCCGCGAAGGTCGAGCGGATCGAAATTACGCGCGACTGGCCCGAGGCGGCGATCGTCTACCGGGCCCGCAAAGGCGTCGCAGAGTCGCGATTCCTCGATTCCAGCGCGCGCTTCGCGGCGAATCGCGGCGCCCTGCCCGGTGCCGTTCAGAACCTTTGCGTCATCGGGGGCGAGTTGATCCAGCAGCTCGCGCAAGCTCTGAACGAGTCCAAAGTGCTTTGGGACGCCACAAAAGCTCCGGCCCAAAAATGAGCCAGCTTGCCAGCAGGAATCCTCGTTACTACGGCTGCTTACCCAGGGGCCGCGCGGATAGAATTTGGGACCCAACGAATGATCGGGGTCCCATCAGGCGCGGCGGCGTCGCAGCTTTTCCGGGATTCGATCATCGTTCCGGAAAGGGGACTTGCTCTCGGCGCCGCCGCTGCCTCTCTTTCATCGGTTCCAGCGAGTAACGTGACGTGACCAAGATCGCCGCCTCGCAGTCCGCCCAGATCCCGCGCATCCGCGCCGTGCCGCCCCCATGCCGGCGCGGGCTGAACCGGGTCGAGGCGGCGGGCTATGTCGGTCTGTCACCGGCCAAATTCGATGAGTTGGTCGCGGACGGCCGGAGGCCCGGGCCCAAGAAGATCGACAGCCGCCGCGTGTGGGACGTTTGCGCGCTCGATATGGCCTTCGACGCTTTATCGGGCGACGATCAAGAGCCGAAAAATCCTTGGGATCGGGTGCTCCCATGACGCAAATCAGATTGCGCTACCTGGAAAGATACAATGACCGGCACGGCAAGCGGCGCCACTATTTCCGGCGGCCTGGCTTCAAGCGCGTGCCGCTGCCCGGCGCGGCCGGATCCCCAGAGTTCATGGCCGCCTATTACGCCGCGCTCGAGATGACAGACTTGCCGGAATCGGAGCTGCGGCGCGAAATCGGCGCTAAGCGGACCAGACCCGGGAGCATGGGCGCCCTGATCGTCTCTTACACCAACTCGGCAAGCTTCGCGTTCCTGGCGCCCTCTACCCAGGCGACTTACCGGAACATCTTGGCTCACCTGCGCGAGGATTACGGCGACGACTCGGTTGCCGGGCTCAAGGCGCGGCACGTTCGCGCGATCGTCGAGAAGAAGGCCGCTGCTGGCACGCCGCACGCCGCCAACAATCTGAAGAAAATATTGAGCGTGCTGATGCGCCATGCGGTCGAGGCCAACTGGCGCGACGACGACCCGACCGCCGGCGTGCGGCCCGTGCGCGTGAAATCCAAGGGGCACCATTCCTGGACCGATATCGAGATCGCGGCCTTCGAGGCCCGCTGGCCGGTCGGCACGCGCGCGCGTTTGGCCATGGGGCTGCTGATTTACACCGGCCAGCGACGTGGCGACGTGGTGCGCATGGGCCGCCAGCATGTCCGCGCCGGGGCGATCGAGGTCGTACAGCAAAAGACCGGCGCGACCCTGGCGATCCCCTTGCACCCGGCTTTACGGACGATCCTGGATGCGGCGCCCAAGGACCATCTCACGTACCTGACCACGCATCACGGCAAGCCGTTCACAGCCGCCGGGTTCGGTAACTGGTTTCGGGAGTGCTGCGACGCCGCCGGCCTGAAGCATTGTTCGTCTCACGGCCTGCGCCATGCGGCGGGCCGTTGCTTGGCCGAAGCTGGGTGTACGCCGCATCAGATCGCCGCGATCACCGGGCACAAGAGCCTGAAAGAGGTCGAGCGCTACACCCGCGCGGCCGAGCAAGAGCGTCTGGCGACCGACGCCATGGCCAATCTCATACACAGTGTTGAGGGAACGGCGCACGAACAGAATTGCCTAACCACCAAGCCCGGTGCGGCAAAGAGGTAAAAAAGTGCAAACAAATCAATACGCGGGGATAAGGATGGCGGACCCGACAGGACTCGAACCTGCGACCTCTGCTTTGCCGAAGGGTGCGCGACCAAGAAACCGTCCACGGTGGCGCCGAGGTTGTTGAGCCAAAGACGTCGCCGGCCTGACGGCGCTGGTCGAATTCGCGGCGCGAGTCAAAGAGTCTCCGGTGCTTGCGAACGGTAGCTCACGTTCGCTGCATCGAGCCGCTTTGGGCGCGAACCTCAGATGCGAATGAAGGGGTTGAGGAGCCGTCCCAGGCGGCCGGTCAGGCGCAGTGGCGCGTCGTTCACGGCGAAGCAGTAGCAGTCCTCGTCCGTATCGGCCAATGGACAGTGGTCGACGCCCGAATCCGCGGCCGCCACGTCGCCGCGCAGGAAGTGGTCGCCACGGTCGGTAAAGCCGCCGCTCAGCACCAGGGTCAACTCGCTGCCCTCGTGAGTGTGCTGAGGCATGGCGGTGCCCGCCTTGATCCGAAACAGGCGGCTGGTGATCCCCGCATGATCCGGCAGGATCCGCACCTCGTCCACCGGACCGCGTGGCTTCCAGGCGAGATCGTCGAGCCCGCTGCCAAGATAACCGCGCAGGGGTTCCGGCACGCGCAGGTCGACCGGCCCCGCCTTGGCGGGTCGCGGCGCGGGGGCGGGTTCGGCGTCCGTCTCGTCCAACCGCGCCAGAACGGCA
>JAJFLM010000426.1 GCA_021772655.1 Deltaproteobacteria bacterium | reverse complement strand
GACCCTCCCAACAAACCGGAGACGAGCTTTAATTCTGGAGATACCTCCCCGACCGCCGCATAAGCAATCACGGCGCCTGCTGGGATGCGTACAAAAGTGTGCACGGCATCCCAAAAGGAATCTACTGCAGGAATTTTATCGGCGAGGAATTCAATGAAATAGAGTCCAAAAGCTAAACCAAACAGCCAGGGCTCTGTAATGCCTTCCATCCCAGCGGGAAGTTCTAACCAATTAAGCCAACCAAAGAGGCCTAAAAAAGCAACGGTGGCATAAGCGCTCCAGCCACTTAGAAAACTAGAGCCAACCATGAGGCTGAGGGTTTGTAGGATATCCATAGAACGGCCCAACTATAGAAGCGATTGACCAATTATACAAAATAAATAATTCATCCCAAGTGAAACTCTATTCTGTGCACCATTGAATATTGAGAGCCTCCTAAAAATCGTACGAAAATGAGTTCACCTTGCAATAAACCGGTTAAATGATTAGATCATTTAACCATGCCTAAATTATTCCTACTATTTCTTGTTACTATCATCACAACGACCGCCCATCCCCTCCTTGCAGCCGACAACACCAAGCGTCAAACGATTATTGTCCTGGATGCCTCCGGTAGCATGTGGGGCCAAGTCGATGGCAAGGCCAAGATTGACGTCGCCCGCGGAGTGATCAAAGAACTGCTGGAAGGCTGGGATACGAATGTCCAACTGGGGATTACCGCCTATGGACATCGCACCAAGGGAGATTGCAAGGACATTGAATCGGTTTATCCGGTCAGCACGCTGAATAAAGCCACGGCCCTCAATGTTGTGAATGCCATCAAACCCAAGGGCATGACTCCCTTGAGTCAAGCCGTGAAGACAGCCGCGGATGAATTAAAATATACCGAAAACAAAGCCACGGTTATTTTGTTAAGTGATGGTAAAGAAACCTGTGAGCTTGACCCTTGTGCCTTGGGTAAATCCTTAGAAGAAAAAGGGGTTGATTTTACCGCTCACGTTATTGGCTTTGATGTCGCCAAGACAGAACAAGCCGGGCTTAAGTGTCTCGCAGAAAATACCGGTGGATTGTTCTTAACTGCAAACAATACGGCTCAACTTAAGAGTGCCTTAAGCGAAGCTGCGCGCATCGTTGCAGAAAAACCTCCCGCCATCGTCGGCACCGGCAAGCTCTGGCTGGATAAGACTGAGTTTAGTGTTGGAGAGACTATTTTGGTTCACTTTGAAGCCTCGGACAAATTTCCTGAGAAGGCCTGGGTGGGCATTGTCCCTTCGAATATCGAACATGGTTCCGAATCAAAGAACGACGCCCATGATGTAAGCTATCAGTATCTTAGAAAGCGCACTGCCGGAACCCTTACCTTTCGAGCCCCAGGTCGCATCGATAAATATGACTTTCGCATGAATGATACGGACCATTCGGGTAATGAAGTGGCATCGGTTTCTTTCACCGTAAAAGAAATCTCGGCAACACTTTCACTGGATAAAACTGATTTTGTGACCGGCGAGCTCATCAAGCTCCATTTTAAATCTACCTCCCCATTTACCAACCAGGCTTGGGTGGGGATTATTCCATCACACGTGCCTCATGGCAGTGAAACCACCAATGACCAGCATGATATCTCTTATAAAAGACTCCATAGCCAAACAGAAGGCACCCTAACATTTACCGCCCCTGGAAAACCCGGTGACTATGACTTTCGCTTAAATGATACGGATAAAAACGGTAATGAGGTGGCCTCCGTTTCTTTCAAAGTTGCGCAGGCTAAAGGCAGTTTATCTATCGACAAGATTGAAGTCAGTCCAGGAGCGCCCATTCAAGTCACTTTTAAGGTACCTGAGGGTCTGGATACAGATGCCTGGATTGGCATCGTTCCCTCTAACATCCCTCACGGAAGTGAATCTCGAAATGATAGTCATGACGTCAGTTATCAATACCTCAGAGGTAAGGCTTCTGGTGTCTTAACTTTTACGGCTCCGAACCATCCCGGCCAATATGACTTTCGTGCTCATGATACGAATAAAAACGGTAGTGAGATTGGTTCGGTTACGTTTACGGTGAAGTAGAGCTAGGCAAACCTTACTTGAGTCATGATCCTTTTAGGTGATACACTCCCCGTATCTAACGATGGAGGTTGCCATGAATCGCTTATTACACAGAACTCTACCATTATTCGCAGTGATACTGTTTATCGCCCCCCTGTCGGCACAGGGAGATAGCACCGCAATTTCGGGGAGCTTTAAGGGTAATGGCCAAGACGCTAAACTAGCTCATGCTGTGGCCTTCAAAGGTGATCCCTACGACGGCAAAGCAACTATAGAAGTTATCTTAAGTGAAAAAGCTCCCAGCAGTGATAGTAGTACCGGTCAAATGATGACTGGTAAGCTGGGGAATTGTCTCATACTGAAGATTACCGATGATGGGAAATTGATTGGAACTCAAGTCTACCATTTAACTCATGATAAGAAACCCTTCTCTTCGATCGGTGAAATCAAACTCACTGAGGTTAAGAAAAGTGATACGTCTATCCAGGGAAAACTAAGCACCTCTGGAGAAAAGAAATTTTTCAGTCAACTGTGGCAGATTGAATTGTCTTTTAAAGCTAAGCGAATTTAAATAATCTCCGATAGAAATTACTCCAAATAGTGTCATAAAAACGGCATCGCGTGAAAAATAGAGCCAAAATAATGACTTTCTAGCGTTTACTACTAGAATACGGAAAATTTTTATCCATATTAAAAATAGCCATTTAAGATGTCCGTTCTAAGTTGGCCTTATCTTTGCAATACCTAGTCAGTACTATGAAAAAAATATCTTTATACGCCGCAACACTTTTACTCCTCGCTATTGAATCAACTCCGATACAAGCTGCTGCCATAACAAACCAGCTGCACATGGAAGCAACGGAATCTATCGAGTCTAACTGTGAAGAATCCGTATTTAGTAATTATCCAAGAATCGGATTTGACTGGGCTATCGAATTAATCAATTGCTGTGAGGCCAGTGTGCTGCCCATAACAGAGCTTGGCCAAGGAACACCCTACTGGAACTTACTTCAGTTATGCGAGGCAAGATCAAACCCAGGCAGCCTTGAAAATATTGATTGCGTCCATCCAGAGCAAATAGATTACTTAACTACTTGTAATGGAATTGAAGTCGAAATTATTGATAATCAGGCAACTATTTCTCAATGCCGCCCTAGAGATTCTGAAGGATGCTCCGAAGAGTTTTATGAAGAACCCAAGGTCATCAATAACCCAGATGGAACCGTGACAATAGAATGCTGTACCCAGCAAACTCAAGAAATCTGTGGATGTCCTGATGAGGCCCATGAATATACCTCAAATATTTCATGTGAAAGCCTCCCTAAATATAGTGATAATAACCGAGGTATTTTCAATAACTGTATTACAGCTGAACAAATTAACGCGCTGTCCGAGATTAACATTACCGGAACACTCTCAAATAATGTATTCACTTCTGATGGTACTAACAGCTGGACAGCCCCCCTCTGCACATGTGAAGACATAAACCCCAGTGAAGATCCAAGAGGTGTTCCAGAATTTAGGGAAGACGAACCTAGTGAAGATATTCCAGATGAGATTACAGAAGAGACTCCATCACAAACTGATCCCGCTGACGAAACTTATTCTGCTTCAACATCAATCAGCTTCTGTCTTGCAGATGAACAGGATAATCGAAATATCTGCACTCATGAAAATGAAATTATATATAGTGATCATGCTCAAACATATAATCCGAATAGAACTCCTTGGTTTCAATCCGAAACCGGTAACAACCCACTAAATTGGTCCTGCTACCAAGATCTGAATGAAATTTATTATGAAGCGGTTATTAGCCAAAAACTCGAACTGCATAAGGCACGAGAAAAAATGGTCCCATGCCTTAAACAGTTAACCATGAGCTGGTTAGATTCCGATATTGGTAAAATTAGTATTGCACAACTTCGTTATGATTCTACTGAGACTGCCAAACATACTAGTATTAATCAAGACGAGGTGAATATCACAATGAGTGATGAGGATGAGCTTATTTCAATCACATCAACTGACATAGAGAATGAAGTTATAGAACCCGTTATAATTCAGATACGCGTTGCAAGCCCTTCTTTAAAAGGGGGCGGCATTGGTTGTAACTTACAAAGCTCACTTCAGAAGGGCGACTATGCACCGATTATTATAATGCTAGTAAACTTATTTAATATACTGCTATGGACTCGCAAACGAAAAACAAGGTAGAGTTAAACAAACATTTCCTCGGTCTTGTTTTTTCTCTTCATTAGGCCGTTTTTCGATATAATAACAAACGCCATGACAATCTGGTACCAGACATCACTGCGGCATCGCAGGCTTATTATGGGGGCCGGCTTTTGCATTATCTTTGCGGGTTTACTCTGGTGCACCTACCGAGCTGGGCACTGGGCTATGATCCATAATGTGGTCGTACGCGACGCCCAGAAACTTTCGTCGTGGCAACAACTCAAATTAAGTAATTCCGTATTAGCAGCGGCAGAGCGCCATGATATAGATGCAAAACTATTGCTTGCCGTTATCAAAATAGAAAGTCGTTTTCGTCCCGGCTTACGCTCCTCGCGGGGTGCACTCGGCTTTATGCAAGTCAAACCGATTGCCGTGAAACAAATCAAACCCAGCTTGCCGGCCAACAAAAAACTTAAGGAAAAGCTGCGTCATGATTTTGCCCTTAATATTCGCCTAGGCAGCGCGTATTTAAATTATCTGTTGGAACGCTATGAAGGAAATGTGGTGAAGGCCTTAGGGGCATATAATCTAGGGCCGGCTCGATTCGAAAAGCGCTATCGCAAAAGACCTAACAAGAAAACTAAATATGTGAAGAAGGTGTTAGCGGCTTATAAGAAGATGTAGGCCAAGACGGAGTAAAACTCTTATTAAGAAACTTCTAGCTGAGCAAACGTGCTAATTTGAGATACCTGCGTCTCGTTATTATAGCTCCGTATTGTTTTCTCCCCTTAGAATTCGTTCGATCACATTAAAAAACAAAAGCCCGGATCAAATAAATGATCCGGGCTTTCTTAATTTAATTCCGGCGACGTCCTACTCTCCCAGGGCATACGCCCAAGTACCATCGGCTCTGACGGGCTTAACTTCCGTGTTCGGAATGGGAACGGGTGTGACTCCGTCGACATAGTCACCGAAAACTTTGCCCCGCCTCACTACTGTAATGTGAAGCAGGGACTTAATTTCAATTCGATAAGTTAAGTATGGTTACTGCACGCACGCTTCGTCGATGTTCTGACTAACGTTACTACGTTGGGACTCACTTTAATCTATGACGTTCATACTTTTTCATAAGCAGTATCCGGGCTGCCTGCCTTACGGCAGGCAGCCAACGGATCTGCATGAAAAAATATGGTCAAGTCGCTCGATCTATTAGTACTGGTCAGCTCCATACATTGCTGTACTTCCACTTCCAGCCTATCAACCTCGTAATCTGCGAGGGATCTTAGCTCCCGAAGGAGCGGGAAATCTTATCTTGAGGTCGGCTTCCCGCTTAGATGCTTTCAGCGGTTATCCATTCCAAACCTAGCTACCCAGCGCTACCACTGGCGTGATAACTGGTACACTAGAGGTTTGTCCATCCCGGTCCTCTCGTACTAGGGACAGATCCTCTCAAATTTCCTGCGCCTGTGGAGGATAGGGACCGAACTGTCTCACGACGTTCTGAACCCAGCTCGCGTACCACTTTAATTGGCGAACAGCCAAACCCTTGGGACCGACTTCAGCCCCAGGATGTGATGAGCCGACATCGAGGTGCCAAACCTCGCCGTCGATATGAACTCTCGGGCGAGATCAGCCTGTTATCCCCGGCGTACCTTTTATCCGTTGAGCGACGGCCCTTCCATTCGGGACCGCCGGATCACTAAGGCCTACTTTCGTACCTGTTCGACTTGTAGGTCTCACAGTCAAGCTCCCTTATGCCTTTACACTCGTCGGCTGGTTTCCAATCAGCCTGAGGGAACCTTCGCGCGCCTCCGTTACTCTTTAGGAGGCGACCGCCCCAGTCAAACTACCCACCAGACAATGTCCCACACCCGGATAACGGGTTGCGGTTAGAACTTTCAAATAATCAGGGTGGTATTTCAAGGTTGACTCCACCACCGCT
>JAJFLM010000425.1 GCA_021772655.1 Deltaproteobacteria bacterium | reverse complement strand
CATTGGTAAAGGCAGTCGTTTTAAAGGCGTCTAAGATATCCTCAATAAACAAGTATGTTTATTTGAGGCACGGCAGAGCACCTTAGATTTTGAACAAAAGGTATTTACGGATTTAAAAGATCCTGAATTAGCAGGCGCTATCGGTCAGGAGTCACTTGATAAACTTATTGAAGATCTTGAACTCTTAGAAGGTGCCGGGCACGACTTTGATGAGGCCAAGTTTTTAGCCGGTGAACTGACACCTGTTTATTTTGGTTCGGCGATCAATAACTTTGGAGTCCAAGAATTATTAGAGGCCTTGCTGCGCTATGCCCCTTCACCGCGTTCGCGACCAGCTAGAACACGAGACGTAGAACCAATTGAAGCCCCCTTTACGGGAGTTATTTTCAAGATTCAGGCGAATATGGACCCCAAACACCGTGATCGCTGTGCCTTTTTACGCGTCTGTTCCGGAAAATTTGAACCCGGCATGACCGTTTTTCACGTACGCCAACAACGAGAGATGAAACTAAATAATGCCGTTCAATTTATGTCGCAGGATCGCAAAAACGTCGGCAAAGCCTATGCGGGCGACATCATTGGCTTACATGACCGCGGTAACTTCATGATTGGCGATACTCTTACCCAAGGAGAAGTACTCGAATTCACGGGAGTCCCTCAATTTTCTCCAGAGTTATTTTATAGAGTTGAATTAAAGAACCCTTTAAAGGTGAAACAATTAAATAAGGGTTTGGAACAATTGGCTGAAGAAGGCACCTCACAATTATTTCGGCGCAAACAAAACGCAGATTTATATTTAGGTTTGGTCGGGGCCCTGCAGATGGAAGTCGCTAAATTCCGACTATTACAGGAATATGGAGCTGAAGCTGATTTTCACAATCTCCCCTACACTGTGTCGCGTTGGTACCATGGCAACCCTGAAGACATGAGTAAGGTCTGGACCATGTACCAACAACAAATTGTTTTTGATGTGCGCGATTATCCGATGATGCTTTTTAAGAATGATTGGGAAATGAATTTTGTACAGGAGAAGTACCCTAGCCTCAAATTCTATTCGAGTTTGATTAATTATGAGCAAGAATGTTTATAGAGGCCTTTACAGCCTCTTAGTCGCTGTTTAAACTGAAGCTATGGACCCAACGAAAGGTCGAGCCTGGAAACGGGCTCAACAAGCAGCTAAAAAATATGCCAATAATCCAAAGCAGGCCGAGACGCTCCACGATAAAGCTTTACATAAGCTTAAGGCGCAAAAAGCTCGTGTGGGGTCAGTATGGGGTGATTTCTTAGCTTTATTGCGCATGCTTAAAGCTTGGGCTACAGGTCGTTATCGCCAGCTTCCTTATAAAAGTTTGCTGTTGCTCTTGGGGGCACTGGCTTATTTCGTAAACCCCTTTGATTTGATTCCTGATTTTATTTTAACGGTGGGGTTTTTAGATGATGTGAGCGTACTTGGTTTTGTATTGCTATCTATCAAAAAAGACGTCGACAATTTTTTAGCTTGGGAGCAACAAAATCAGGCTGAATCTGGCCGTATCGCTAAAAACTAAATTTATTAACTGCAACTAGTCACTAACAAATCGACCAAAGCAGAGACATCCCGATAAATTTGAAAATGCTCTCCTGGGCGCTTAATTAATTTAAAAGCCGCACGGGTTTGCTCCTGCCAAGCCGCTACATTAGCTAAACTCACCCAAGTATCATCTTCATAAGCAACTACCGTAATAGGGATGTCTAACGGTGGTCGTCCTTGGTACTGATAACCGCTGCGTGCTAAGGTAAAATCAGCTTTATACGAAGCCCCTACAATAGTGCGTAAATGACTTTCATTTAATAAGCGTTGCGTTTGCTCATCAAGGCGCGGCATCAATTGGTCTAATACTTCATCCACTGTTAAGCGTGAGGGGTCATCCGAGAAGGGTAAATGATAGTTATTCGCTTGAGGCGCTGATGACGCCACGATAAAGAAAGATTGTGGCAAGACTCCTCCTTCCTTGCGAAGTGCATGGGCGACTTCAAACATGACCAGGCTACCCAGTGAATGCCCCAAGAAAACACAGGGATCTTTTAATTTAGCTTTCACTTGCGGCAACAGTGCCGGAATGAGTTCGGCCATTTGACTATAACAGGGTTCACCTAAGGAAGACCCATGTCCCGGTAATTCTATCGGGAGAATTTTGAAATGATCCGGCAAAAAACGATTCCATGGCCCAAACATCATGGGGCTACCGCCTGAATTATGAAAGGCAATAATATTAATCGTTTCTTGTTGGTTCATGACAGTGGCCTGATTAAGTGACAGCCGCCACTCCCTTTAAAAATTCCTTGAAAGACCTGACATGCCGGGTCAGCAATACAGTCAACATCATCGCAATCTATCCGATTATCGAAATCTTCATCAACACCGTTGGTGCAATCAAGTTCTGTCCCACCACAGTTGCGGTGAAAGGCGCAGTCGTTGATGTCATCACAATCGATGAGTTCGTCCCCATCATTATCAAATAAATCATCACAGGTTTCTTCTGGAAACATACATAAGTCATTTTCGAAACAATCTGGATCCATGCAATCTTTGAGATCATCAGCGTCATTGTCAAAGTTGTCATTGCAAATGCTTTCTACGTCTTCGCAACGCAAGTCATTAAAACAATCATCATCGGCACAATCAACATCACCATCTAAGTCATTATCCACCAAATCGGTACACTCACTTTCCTGAGCGAACGAGACTTGAGTTGTAAATCCTATTCCGGCGACACCAAGCATTATTAGCAGGAGTAAATGGGGTTTTAATAAGGTCATCTAGAGGCTATACGAAAAGAAGGTGGAAATTTCAATGCTGCGGTTTTACAGTGACGTTACTTATTTATTATGAGCACACCCACTATTAAAATCTATCACTGGGCTCTGAACGGCTTGGCTCCCTTGGATCACTTATTCCCCTTATTATCCATGGAAGAAAAGAGCCGGGCGGAGCAATTTCACGTGGAGCCTGCGAAGCGGGCTTATATCGTGTGCCGCGCCCAAATGCGCCAAATTCTCGGAAAAGAGCTTCAACAAACCGCGGAGAGCCTGCATTTTGAATATAATGCCGATGGAAAACCCTGTTTAAGCGAATATCCCGACTTTGGATTTAATTTATCGCATTCGCATGCTTATGCCGCGCTGGCCTGTATGCCTCAGCATAAATTGGGCGTGGATATTGAAAAGAAACGGCGCCAAGTTGATTTTAAAGGCATCATGAAGAGTTATTTTAATCCAGCGGAACAACAATACTGGCAGCAAGAACCCACTGCGGAACGTTTTTTTCAACTTTGGACCGCTAAGGAGGCCTTAATCAAAGCCAGTGGTGAAGGTTTCCGCAAGTTTGAGGATTTTACCGTCACCGTCGATGAGAACAATCACTTGCAACTCAGCGAACCAAGTCCGTGGCAGCTTATCCCCTTAGTTTTTCATAATGATTACGCTGCTCATGCGGCTATTGATTCTCTCGTACCAATCAAGGTTGACTATCAGTCATGGCCTTAAACTTTGATCATTTAAGCCCTGAGCTATGCTTTCAATCGGCTGAAGCCCAAGATTTTCGTCCTACGGGGGCCCTATTTCCACTCAATAGCTATGAGAATCGCGTTTACGAAATTATGTTGGAAGATGGGAGCTCTATTATTGGAAAATATTATCGCCCGGAACGATGGACCGCAGCCGCCATTACCGACGAACACCGCTTTATTCTGGCAGCAGATGACGCTGAGATTCCCGTGGTGCTGCCCTATCAGTTACAAGAATCAATCAATGACATTGAGTCATTAGCTGAAATTGAGGGCCTCTATTATACTTTTTATCCTAAGTTTCGTGGCCGCGAGCATGATGAGATTACCGATGATGATCGTCAGTGGTTGGGGCGTAGCCTAGCGCGCCTCCATAATGTGGGCGAAACTTTCTCCAGTGAACATCGCATGCGATTGACGCCACAAACTTATGGCTATGATAGCTTAGAATATATCCTGAGCCAGGATTTCTTGCCGGAGGACCTTCGCAGCAGTATCGCAAGTTTATTAAAGCAACTCTTAAA
>JAJFLM010000424.1 GCA_021772655.1 Deltaproteobacteria bacterium | reverse complement strand
ACTGAGCTTGAATATCTCTTAGGGGGGAAAAACGAGAGCCGAGGAACGGGGCTAGTGACCGCTCAAATCGCAAAACAATTCATGGAAGATGGCTTTCCCGCCGGGGTTTTCCATGCAGAAGAAATCATCGAGCCCGAAGCGTTTATTAAGAACTTAATGGCCCAACATGAAGGCGAATTTGACTTTTTGATGAAAAACAATGGGGCCTGGCAGGAATATAAATAGGCTGAGAGGCCAATCAACTTAGTAAACTAATGGATGGAAAGCTATTGAGAAAGCGGTTTGTCAACAGGCAGAAATAGTGGCGAGGGGGAGAGTCGAAACCAGACCAAGGGCTTATGAGCTTGAAACATGGCCCCTACAGATGGATTTGGAAACAAAATCACCCAAAAATAGAGGGGGAAATTGAATTTTAGCACTCCATATTCTCCGTATTCTCCATTATTTACGCGGGGGTTGCACCTAAAAACTACTCACAAATATGCTAGGAAAGACAGTTTTTTCACTTGCTAAGGCTGCCATAGCCCTCGGTTGCCGTACAACCGCCTGTTAAATGCCATAGATAATCATGGGAGTTTTCTCAGTCAAAGGCTATTTGATCACTTTGATGCGAAATTGCACCAAAGTTGCACCAACTCCGACGCAGAAAATTTCCGAACCAGAAATACTGAGTATAGAAGGTTAACAAATATATTTATCTTATTGTTCGTGGTATGGTTTATTGACTACAATTGGATAAGGACGAATTTGCATCGAACGAAGGGAGAATAATAGATGGCTGACGAAAAGGATAAAGATAGCGAGCTGAAGGGTTATCTGAAGGCGTTGTTGTTTGTCAACCTAAACGATATGGGTACGGTAGAAAATATTGAAAAGAAGTTTTTATATCTTGGCTTAGAACGCCAAGATATAGCTGACGTACTTGGCAAATCTTATGATGCTGTAGTCAAAGCCATTCAAAGAGCGAAGTAATTCAAAATGAGGGCAGGAGATTCTAATGCGGTTCGAAAGTCAAGACCTCCAAACAATTCATAAAGATTTAGAAAAAATCAGCAAGCTACTTGAACTATTCGTGGCAATACAAATGTATTCTCAGGGTGCATCTCAAGAAAAAATTGCTAGCGTACTTAATATTTCAAAAACAACCGCTAATGATTATCTCAAGGGAGTCAACAAGGGAAAGTGGACTCTCCCTAAACCATGCCTCGGGAATTAGATCCAAAAATCCTTGAACATCTTGTCGGAAAACTGGGTTTAGCAAAACAGACGATCCGCAATAAGATTTCAGCGATTAGAAGAACAAATCCAAGCCTGCCTATTAATGCAGCTGCGCATGTACTTGCCGTCCAACATGGTCAAACTGTCTTTAGAATGCTTGAAAAAGAAGAGAAGGAAAGCATTGCCAATATTCAATTGGAAAAAGCGCCGATCAAGGTAAAAGAGAAAACAGTCAGGAAAAAGCCAGAAAAAAAGCCCCTAATTCAGTACGAAACGAACGACCCTTTTATCCGTGGGCATCTGGATGAATTCAATAGAGCTTACAACAATGGTGTCCTCACGGCGGCTCAAATCCTGGCGAGAAAAATAATCGAAAATCTCATTCGGGAAATATTATCCAATAAATATCCATCAACTAATGTGGAAAATCGGGAACTATATTACGACACACATCAGAGAAGATTCAAAGACTTTAGTGTCATTTTGAAAAATCTGCGAGTAAAGAGGCATGATTTTGGTCCGGAAAAAGAAAAAATGATATCAAGGCTATATGATCTTGCCAAAGAGTTTAAAGATGGATCGAATGATGCCACCCATTCGTGGTATTACTTGATCAAGAGGAAGAAGGAATTAGATGATCTAAACATTCCAGTTATGCTTGATCTCATCAAGAAAATAAATGAATAATTGTTACAAGTTTAGAAAGCTTAGAATACAGGGGATCTTACTTGATCATACTCAGAATATCTTGAAACCTAATCCTAACAACTTTCAAGTCTTCGTTTGTGAGGGGGGTGCAGTGGGCTATGGAATTTCTTGATGGAATTGCTCTATCAATCGTTACACGGAATTTTTCTTTGTCTTGCTCATTTAACAATAACTTTAGGATCTTCCAGTTATCTGACCGAATAAAAATTTCCTTTAGCTGCCCTAGATGAGTATATTCAAGCTCGTCAGCTCTCACTGCCCCGTCATAGGGGTAATCTCTTATCGCTTCCCTAACTTCATCTCGAATTCCCTTGTTGACTCTCTTCTTCCACCAACCGGCTTCATACTTGAATGTATTCCTGATCAATTGCCTTAGCGTGTTTTCAGAAAGATACAACCAATAATAAGCCTCAGACATTTTCTCAGTTTGCCGGTCTTTAAATATTGCACGTTCTGATTTAGATGGGTTTGGGCTCTTGCTCCTCTTCTTGATTGCCTTTGCTACAAGTTCTGTTGCAGCTAAGCCCTTCCTTGGTTTTTTCTTCCTCTTTGGCATGTATTGCAAAATGCCAGGTTTTTTCTTGTATAGGCCATCTTTTTTGACTGCTAATCCTAATTTCCGGGCTGTGCTTAAGAGACCGCTAACAGTTGTTGGATGAATGTGTAAGGAACCAGCTATTTTTTTGTAGTGCGTTTTCCCATCAGCCTTCCTTATGACTTCAACAGCTTTTTCGTGAAGCTCAGAATAGTGAGCGCAATTTGATTGTAGCTGTTCGATATCTAAAGTTGGTTTATAAGTCTCTTCTGTCAATTCCTGTGAGCCTTTGTATCTCTCGTTTGCTAAACTGATCTTGATAATTCTTCAAAATCTTCAATTGATCTTCTTTTTCCCTACCTTGAATAGCAAAAAGAAGCAACATTTGGTCCAACTTTTTAGAAATTTCTTTGAGTGTATCGAGCTGTTCTTTTTCGAGTGATTTACTTGTCATTCCTTTCCTCCCTTCTTCTTGTCTGGGAACATTTCTGTCAATTTGCTATCGGATACACCAATCACCTTCGCAACTTGCTTGATGTTGACATCTTTCTTAAGAATTAATGCAGCCAAAAGCATCTCAATGGATCCCAGGTGCTCTTCAACTGTTCTGATCTTTTTGGGCATCTTTTACCACCTTAATTCGGATGTTAGTTTGGGGGACTCTATTGCAAATATCAGCTCCCGTTCAACTTCCACTCCTATCAGCTAGATGAATATAGCATAAGATTTTTTAGGAAACATTGTAATCTGACAGCACGTTACTTTATTCGTTAATACTTTTTCCAGCAATTTCATTTGATTAAAAAGAATAGGTGTGCTATATTAGAACGGGTTCCAAATTTAGGAATCTGTCCACTTTTTGCCGGCGAGCGGCGTCCAGGGTCTCCCTGGAGGAGCTAGGCGGACGTTCGGCGCCCGCAAAACGAAGCGGACGTGAGGAGCGTAACCAACGACATTATAGAAAAACAACAAAAATCCTCCAATTTAGGGGGGATTTTTAGTGGCGAGAGGGAGAGTCGAACTCCCGACAAAGGGCCTATGAGCCCCCTGCTCTACCACTGAGCTACCTCGCCATTTGAGCGGCCAGAGTTTACTATGCACAAAAGCGGCTGTCAACGTCGCTACTGAAAATCAGCGTAAAGAGGGATGGCTGCTGAAAGCAAATCATTTTGCGTGGAGCTGACCAGCAAGGACTGATTTTCATTGGACAAAAGGCATGCGCTCTGCAATTCGTTGGACCTGCACAGAGTTTCTGCAATCGAATCGTTCAGCTCAGGATACTTTTCCTGAAGATAGCGATTGGCAGCCAGTTCAAATTCAATGCGGTTTTGCTGATTATCCCATTGCCAAACAAGCGCCATCAGGAAATCCCCATCATCGCTTGCGTAAAGCTGAAACGAATCACCCTGCCAGCCTGCTGCCGCCGATGCGGCCTCATCGAATGGCAAACGTACCTCGACATTTATG
>JAJFLM010000423.1 GCA_021772655.1 Deltaproteobacteria bacterium | reverse complement strand
GTGGAAGTATTCGTCCAGAGATTGCTTGGGATCTTTCAAAGGACCTCGGTATCGCGAAGGATCTAAACCATGTTTATGATATGATGACTTATCGTAACGACGTTGGTGTCCGAGGCTTCCACAGATTCCTAGGAAAATTCGAGATATTTGAGCATATCAAATGGACAAAGAAGACTATATCAGATATATTTAAGGCTATGATTAAGGATATCCGTCGAGAGGGTGTAAAATATACTGAGATTAGATTCTCTATCGACAAATACCTGAAGCATATGAATGTAAAACCTAAAGATATTATAACTATCATATATCATACAGTTAGTAATGTTGCTGAGCACAATGGTGTAGATGTTAAACTCATTTTGTCGCTAAAATACGGCACTGACAAAAAACAACAACTCGAAATTGCAAATATTATCGACTCAGATGTTGCATATATGATTGACGGAATCGACTGCGTTGGTGACGAAAGCGGTATGCATGGAATATTTTACGCTCCAATCTATAAAAGGTGGAGAGATGCTGGAAAGATGTGTACTATGCATGCTGGCGAATCTCAAGGATTTGAGAATGTTAAAACTGCTATCGAAACAGTAGGGGTGAATAGGGTAGGACATGGCATTAGAATACTAGAGGATCAGTATACTATAGATATGGCACTCGAAAGAGATGTCCTATTTGAAATCTCGATATCATCAAATTGGTTTACAGGAGTTGTGCCGAAGCTCAGAGAACATCCAGCAAGAAAAATGTTCGATGCAGGTTTGAATCTGGCGCTTTGTACAGATGATCCAACAACATTCGGGACTACAATGAATCAAGAACTAAATATTGCAAGGATGTGTCTTGGATTTAGTGATAATGAGATAGATATTATGAAAAAGAATGCTATTAAATATTCTATTAAGCCCAGCGACCACCATCAGGATTAAGATCTTCAACAAGTCTATCGAACTCGTCAAGTTGCTCAACAGTCATATTTAGAATTTTGGCTATTTTCTCTCTAGTCGTCTTCGTCTGGATCTGGTCCGAGGATGTCTCCGAGATCGTAGTCTCCGCCTTCGTCGTCGTCTCTTTCTTCGTCTGTGTCTTCTTCGCCATAGTGTGCTCCATACTCTAATTTGCCTCTTTCGCCTGAGCCAAACGCTTCTTTATATTTCTCACGCTGATCTTCTGGCAACTTCGCCAAGAATTCTTCTTCTTCGGCTTTGTCCTTCTCAGAATCGCCTCCAAGTTCAATACCTTCATCGCCGACTATTGCTTGGAAAAACAATTCACTATTTCCAACATAGAATCTTTTTCCATCAACATCTTGGGTTTTCCAAAAAGTTATGGCTTTGTCTTTCATGTCCGGGTCATAGAATCGTTCTTCTGGTACTAGAGACTTGTTTGACACTTCCGTCCAAAAGTTCAGGAACTCCCTTATATACTCGGCCTTATCCTTCGCACTTGGGATTGAGAAGATAACCTCATATTCTTCTTTGCGATCTCCAAGAATTTTTGTTGAAATATCTTGGAACCTCTTATATGATGCTATTAAATGTGCTCTTCTTTCTAATTCAGGGTTTGAAGCTAATTTTTGAAGATATTGTTCCCCAGCGCTCAGTTCTTCTGAGTCCATCTGTTCTAGGTCATCTATGTTTTTGGTATCTAGAATACCTTCGTCGCCACTTAAAGCCAGGATATTTTTACGCAAGAGTATATCGTTTGGATCAACAGACCCATCGCCACCTTGCCTGTCCAATATCCTATTACTTATGTCATCTAGAAGTTCATCGGATGGGTTGAAAATAAATTTAGTGAGCTCTTCTTCTGTCATTCCACCCCATAGTCGTGCCCATTTGATATCTCCATGTCGTGATCCATCAATATCATTGATAGTTGGTCCATCTGACAATTTTTTAATTTTCCTTTTCGATTCTTCAGAAAGAGAGTCGAAAATTTTATCAACCCTATCTTGCCAATCTTCGCTGTATAGATTCAATTTGATTGTTCCATCATCTTCTATGTCAGTTAATATAACGTTCATCATTTGTAGGAGACTAACAAACTGGTGTCCATCTACTAAACCTTCACCAAAATACGGATCATGTTCCATTTCGGCGAAAAGTATTGAAGAAAGAAGGTCAGGTTTGCGATTTTTCTTTTCATCACCCATTTGTCCAGCTTGTCGTATTAAATCTTTCAATTCTTCAGTTGAATTATGTAAAGTATGTTCTTCCCAATCTTCGGCAGAAAACCTTATTTTAGAACGCATAAATTCGTCATTTATTGAGGCTATCATTATGTCATATAGCGATTCATGTGATTGATATGAGAATTTGTCGAGAAGCGACTTAAGACCTTTTAGGTCAGTTTTAATTTCATACTCTTTGTAGTCGAACATGACGAAATCTTCATCCGAAAGCTCTTTACGTGCAGACTTTTGTACAGACGAGTGTTTTATTCCTTTATCTAGTTTTAATTGTACTTCTTTAGCAAACTCTCCACCGGGCCTCGTTAAATCGCCAGCTATAATACCAACCATTATGTCGGCATATAATTGCCATCTCAGATTTTGGAGTGGGATTATTACTTCTATCAGGATAGTTTCCCAATTCGTATCAGTGATTTGTTTTGTTAAATCTTCACCAAGCGGAAAATCTGTTGATAGGAATTCGATAAGATCGACATCGTTATAATGTGCCATTCGCGTTTTAAATAACAATTCCCATATACTACGGGGTTTGCTATCATAGTATTCTCTAGAGCTTTCATCTAAATTTTCAGCCCCTATTCTAGCCCTCATTTTACCACCACCATCGTCGGTAGTATCTCTTACTTCGCTTTTTTGAGCAGTATCATAATCGAAATCATAGTTATCTATAATGATTTCGATATCCTTCGGGTCAAGATTAGCATCTGCAAATGCTGCAAGTCCATATGCCTTATTATCTTCAATACCTATTCTTTCAGGATTCTTTCCATGTAACAACGCTTTCATTGATTTCTTTTTTCTCATATGAAGAGCTGGTTGCCCTGGAGCGTCTTTCCATCTTAATTTAGTAGGTAATTCTAGTTGCTCGCCGCATTGACACTGGAAAGTTGGTTCACCTTCTTCTGTTCTCGTAAAAGGGTGAAATGTAGAAACAAGTTTTCCAGCTTCATTTGGTGCTTTACACTTTATACAATGTACTTTCTCGGGTGGATCAATTCGAGAAATCTGTTTATTGACTTCTTGCGAAAATGCGTGTTTCTTTTTACATTTGGTGCATTTGGTTAAGTATCGGAAAGATGGTCTATAGAACTTATCTAATACATTACGCTCATGCTTAGCATCTCGATCTTTAATAACTTGCATATAATCAGAATCATAGAGCAGAGCATCAGCCAATTCTTGAGATGAGCCGCTTGTAACTTCAATAGCTACCATTTTCTTGATTTCATCAGTATGTAGTGCAACAAGTGTATCTATAATAGGTTTAAGAATATCAGATCTTATCTTTGGATCTTCCAGTCCATATCCAGTCCATAGACATCTATAACATCCTTCATTCTCTCGTAAGATACCTCTAATTCTCTGATCTGCATGAACTTGCGTTTTCTTTATAGATTGTAGCTTATTCCAACTATTTCTTCGCTTGTTTTTGTCTTTTACATCAATACTGTTATGTTGCTCAACAGCGTCAGCCTCTTCTTTTAAACGTGCCGCCATTTCAAAAGACAGATCTCCTGGAACAAGCGATTTGTCTAATCGTTTAAAACATGACTTACAATGTCCACCAATAATGTGTTGCTCAGCCTTAGCACCTTTTTGTAGTAATTTCGCATCTACTTGCGCTTCTACTATATCGTCAGCATGCTCAAAGAAGTTTTTATTATTTTCTTCTTGCCATGCGTCAATAGCGTCGACGACTTCATCTTCATCGACCCACAATTCAGTTCCTAGACTAAACCGCGTCGAATCTGGTAATCTCAATCCGCCTGAGAATTTTAGAGACGGAGGTACCATCGAGGCCTCGAATAGCCTACGATTTGGTAGTATCTCTTTAATTCGAGTTTCTATTATTGAGAATAGTCGCATATGACCTACCTCTTCTTAGGTCTGCGGCCTTTTGGTTCAGGAGATAATCTTCCTCTTATTGGAGGAGGACCGCCGTCTGCGCCTTTTCGTGGGACACCAGCTCTTGATGTTCCAGATTTACCTGCAATAGAATCGAGCGGACCACCTTTTTGTTTAGAACGAGGTCCTGCTGTAGTTCTTAAAGATGATCCCTCACCATAAGATTGTGCAAGCACTGCATTCTTAGTTATTTCCATTAAGGTTTCCATCTTTATAAGAGGACTTTCTCCGAACAAGTTCGCCATATCCCCTCGTCTGCCAGCTGCTGCTGAACGTGCAGAATATGCATAGTGTTCTGGATCGGCTTCAGAAATCTTCTTCAAGACGCCTCGCATCCTCGCGATTCTGTTGATAACTTTATCAACGCGCTTATTCTTCCAAGGGCCCATTCTTTTAACAAATGCACTCTTTTCAATAGGCCATCCCATTTTCTTACAAAACTTTTCAAAGTCTTGTCGAATCATGATTTTAGCTTTATCAGACTTTGCATTTATAGTTGTGATCTCTGGGTCATGTTTTGCAGCGATTTTCTTATATTCTAAAGCACGTTGCCTTAACATGTATTGTACGTTAATCAATCTCTGAATGTAAAGAGGAACTTTAGACCATGTCTGATACCCAGCCGACACTCCCATTGTTGGGTCAATCTCAGGCATATAATCTTTAGCAATAGCTTGTCCTATTTTCGCATTCTTGATAGAAGACGAATTCTTATAAATCTCTGACAAGAATTGCGTTGCGTCGTCTAGTGAACCAAATCTTCGTTCTTCATCAGCAAGATCTGGGTCTGTGTATTTTCCAGGATCGAAATCTCCTGTTAATGCTTGCATGAAGATCGTATCTACATCGTTTACAGCTCGTTGAAATAGAGGTTCAACTTCGGCATTGATTTCAGCAACATCATCATAATAATCTTCAAGAAGATCAGCTGCAGGATATAATTTTTCTGCTTGAATCCAATCCCAATCTCTTTGATATTTCTGACCTTCAGTTCTTGCTGAATACTTTTGGTAAATTCGATCATATCTCTTTTGTGGAGGAAAGTTAGATGGATCCATCAATTTGCTACCAGCATCTGACGTGAACCATCTTGGTTCTTTTTCAGCAAACTTTTCAGGTTTTTCAGAAATCATTCCTGGAGCTGGGCCATCGTAATTGCAGTCGGGACATGACATTTCGCTGCGTTTGGTGTCTACATGTTTAGCGTCAACTCTATTGTGACATTCTGGGCACTCGTACATCTCGCGCCATGGTAATTTGCTCTTGTCAATATAACGTTGAACTACATGCCCACTTTCTTTTAGTCGTCTTAAAGCATCAAACGCAGTATGCTCATCGACATATCCACCTTTAAGCTTTAATTTTTCAATAGCAAGCTTTTCGCGCTCTTTTTTTCTAGCAAGCCTTGCTTTGTGCCATTTAGGATATTCCATCCTATGGCCTTCTGGGTGTTCAGGATCGTCTATACGTTCCTTTTCAACCTTTTCGCT
>JAJFLM010000422.1 GCA_021772655.1 Deltaproteobacteria bacterium | reverse complement strand
ATCGCATCTAAGTCGAATTCCCGGCGGGGTTGAAACGGGTTTCGCTCGATTTCGTCGACGGAGACATGGACCAATTCCGACGATCCAACGACCGGAGTGGGAGCCGATTCTGTGGGGGTGGGGGCTGGTTCTTCCGCTGGTGACTGGCCCAGTAGAGAGCTCAATCCTCGTCCGAGGCGCCGCTTGGTTCCGGAGACATCGTGTTGTTGGCCGTCCATGATTGCTCGTTTCCTTCTTCCTTCGCCGCCGCACGGGCGGACGAAACCCCCGCGTCCGTTCCACGTGGTCCGGACCCGCTAAGACAATAAATTCAGTTTCCCGTGAAGGGCGGGATTCTACCCCTCATCCCCGATTCGCAGCAAGATGACTTCTCGCGGGATGTCCCGAGAACACGCCGCGAAAAATTTGGTTTCACGTGTAACGGTTTTGAGACAGCAGCGTGTTTCCCTCGGTTGGCACAAGGCGTTCCGACTTTCATGGCCGAAGGCCTCTTTCCACCGTAGCCTGAGGCATCGCCCCAGGGATCGGGATCCAAGCATGTTTTTTGGCCAACGGCCATATTTACCCTTCCCCAAGAACCTGTCACCCTGCCGAGGTGAATATGGTCTTCGGCCAAAATGTTTGTCGTTCACCGCTCCCTGGGGCGATGCCCCAGGCTACGGTGCCGTATGACCGTTGGCCAAACCATGGGTGATTGTTACCCGCCAGTTCCACGTGTCACGATTCCAAAATAATCCACCTGCTGTTATAGGTTCCTCGCCACGCGATCACCTGCCCTCCGAAAAGTTCCACGTGTAACTTCACACTCCATCAATCGGGTGCCACTGGCCGGCTTGTCCGCCAGTGCGATTGATATTCCAGGTAGCCCCATCCTTAGTAACTCCTCTGCCAAGGGTGGAATTTAATAAAGTTCCACGTGCAACCATAAAGGCAGAGCCATCCCGCACCGTACACGTGGAACCTCGCCGCTGCACCTCCCCCAGCCAACCTTGCTCTATATAATCAGCGGCAGGTTGCGCGGGGAATTTCTCAAGTTCCACGTGGAACTTTTACTGCACCTCATAGAGCTGCACTTGGTACAGCGGGGAGCGGCCTTCAGCATCACGGATTTCACGTGGAGGCAGATCGTTCAGCAGCACCAGATCGCTGGGAGCGTATTCGTAGCTCTTGATCAATTTCAAGCGGGGCTGGGCCGTTTGGAATTGCTCGGCGTATTGCGGGCTACGCTCGGCGTGCGGACCGCTGAGCAGAAACGTGGGATACGGCGGCGGCGGAGCGTCGGGTTGAGCGAATCGCAAGCTGCTGGCCGGTAGCGCCAACTCCACGCCGGAGCGACGCAGTTGAAAGTAGAGACTCGGCTCACCATACACATCCACCACAAAGTCCGCACCACGTGGAACGCCAAGTTCGCTCAGACGTTGTTCGATGTCCGACTTCACCTGGGAGGCAACCTGAGCCATCCCCCTGCGGTCTTGCCACGCGACTATCGGCGAACCAGGATTCCAGATCCTCCCCAGTACCAGCAACAACAGCCCCGTCCCCAGCATGCTCCAGGCAATCGTCCGCGTTCGTGAACTTGCTGCTGAAAGCGACTGAACAGAATCATCGCGTTCTCCCACCCAGACCGAAACGAACCAGGCGATTCCCGCTCCGCCGGCAATCCAAACCGGAATCAACCAAGGGAGTGTGATCCGGGGATAGGGAGTGTAAAATGGAGTCGCCAACGTCAGACCGCCGATCCAGGCAATCAACAGCCAGAGCGCTAATTGGCGATCGGCTTCCGCATCTGCAGCAGGCGAAGTCGCCGGGCGAAGCTGCACATTCCGCCACATCCAAATCAGACCGCAGGCAGCGATCACCACGCTAGATGTCGAAATTGCCGCCAAGCCACACAGCCCGACCGCCAAACCAAGCAGCTTGAAATTACGCCGATTGGGGATTGCGAATCCCGAAATCACGACCGCCACAAACAGGCTCATGCTGCCGCTGAAACCGTCCAGCAGGCGGTGATTGAGCAATTGCCGCCACAACGAATCCGGCCAACCGCTGATTCCCACCAGATACTGCCGGTGATTGGCGGCCACCGCGGCATAGCCGTCGGGAAGTTGATACCAGACCGGTAACCAGACTAGACAGGCAGTGGTCGTCATGATCAACAGGCAGACTAAAGTCCCAGCAACGCGGCGGCGGTCGCGCAAAACCAGCAACCAAGTCACCGCAGCCGAGCTGCCGATCGCCAACGGCAGCCAACCGTTGTACTTCGTCCACCACGCCAAACCGGTCAATACACCAGCCACGACGGCAGAGATTTTATCCCCGTCCGCCAACGCGCACCACATCGCATAGACCGCAGCGAGCAGCCAAAAGCAGAGCAACGGATCAGTCAGCGCGGTCCGGCTATACAGAATGTGAATCCCTGAAAGCGCCGCCAAGGCCGCTGCGGCCAACCCGGCGACCTTGCCAAACCAGCGGCTGGCGACGAATCCGACCAACAACACCGTTAGTCCACCCGCTAAATAATTGGGGACGACCGAGGCAATATCGCTAACTCCCAATCCGACTTGCAGCCATTCAATCATCCCCGGCAGCAGCGGCGGCGCGAACAAGTGCCGGCTGGGATAATGAAAGTCATACCCATCCCCAGCGACAAGATTCGCGGCATAGACCCCTTCATCAAAATGCTCCACAGCAGCGCGGTCGGGCAAAATCCCCCGCAGCAAAAACCCAACCAGCACCAACCCCACGAACAATCCGGGCGTCAATCGCGGTTTGTGGTCAGGGGGCATTGTGAGGTCGTCGACAGAAAGTAGGAAGTCATCCGGTGTATGAGCCAATCATAACATACCATACAGGAGCACGTCTCGTTCGAGCCGGTCGCTGGGGGCGTTAGATCATTCGAAAGGATTTTACCGCAGAGACGCAGAGAAACGCAGAGAAAAAGAGATAAAGAAATAGGTGCAAACATGACCGGTTTGTCTGACAGTCGTTTATTGAACTGCCATTGAATTATTTTTGAAACTGCTGAAATCCTATGGGGTCTAATGAGCAGAGTGAGTCGTGGCAGAGAAAAGTAACCGGTGTGACCTGCGCGGCTGAGCGACAACCAAAATCAAAAAAGTTTTAGCCACGAACCGCACGAATTTACACGAATCATCCGCCGGTGTTTTCATTCGTGTAGATTCCTGAAATCCGTGTTTAATCTGTGTGAATCCGTGGCTAAACATCTCGTGGATTCGGTTGCGGCGCTGACACGCTGGGACCGCTGTGGCTAAAAACTGACTCGAGGAGCGTTCCGCGTTAAACAGTGATTGATTCTGGTGCGGGTTGCGATTAAGGTGAAGGGGATGACGTGAGTGTGGAAATTTGAGATTCGGGTGATTGGAAACAAATCGATGCTCTGTTTCTTGTCACTGAACACCCCGACAGGCGCTGGGAGGGGAAGGGATGGGTTTGCGGCATAATCATTATGATTTGGCGTTTGAAGAATTTCTGCGGGGGCGGCGGACGCCGTATGTGTTTGTGGATGAACACCGCCGGACGCTGCTGGAAGGGGCTTCGCTGAAGTCGATCGATTTCATCGTCTATTCACCTCGCAACGTTAATCTGCTGGTGGATGTCAAAGGGCGACGGTTTCCCTCCGGCACCAAAGAGCAGGGACACAAATGGGAGAATTGGACCGGAGCGGAGGATGTTCCCGCCTTGCTGCAATGGGAAACGGTGTTCGGCGCGGACTTTCGCGGGCTGTTGGCCTTCGCCTATGATGTGGTTCATGAAACCGATTGGCCGCTGTTCGACGAGCTGTTTGAATTCCGCGGTCGTAGATACGCATTTTTCGGCGTCTGGGCGGACGCCTATCGAGACGTGATGAAGAGTCGTTCGCCAAGCTGGGAGACGGTGGATTTGCCCAGTCGTGAGTTTCGTAAACTGCGGGTACCGTTGAGCGAGTTGTTATAAAATCAAGATGTCGTTGGCGGAGTGTTCTTGAAGCTGGTGCAACAACAATAAAAAGGGCGTTGTCAATGAGGAAGCGTTTGAGACGAGCGGGATTGGTGTTGCTGATGACGGTAGGGCTGTCGTGGGCCGTCGCCGCTGAAGCAGTCAATCCGGTGCTGGCGCAGGATCAAGGTCCGATTACTGCTCCGGCTGAAAAGACCTCTGCAGCGTCGGAGTCCAATTATGTGGTGCCTGCAATCGCGGTTATCTTTTTATTCGGCGGCGCGCTGTACGCTGTCTGCCGGACCAGCCATCGGGTGTAAGTCAAACAAAGTGCAGGACACGCTTTGCGAGGGAGTGTATGACCGAAAACGTCAATAGTACCGCCTCATCATACGACGCGGACTGAAAAAGTCAGCGATTGACCACACGCGATGAATGAGCCAAAAGACTCGACCAGAGACGCAAAGTCGCAGAGTGGCTGAAAGAAAACGATGCGTTCACTTCACACTCGACGCGAAGATGCACGCCTTGTTGATCCCACCGAATCAATCACGCATTCCCGAGCAAAGTTCGCTTCTATACTCTGCGGTTCCGCGTCTCTGCGCGCACTTTTATATTGCCACGCGTGTGAGTCTTGTCGGGCCGGTTTCACCCGTTGCTTGCAAGCCAGTTGTCGCTGATGGTCGGTGCAACCGGCCCTGGTCCGACTACACTTAAATGTCATATTAGACATTCGTCAAATCG
>JAJFLM010000421.1 GCA_021772655.1 Deltaproteobacteria bacterium | reverse complement strand
CGCCGCCTCGACCGCGACCGCTTCTACCTGGATGGAGTCCGTGCCAAACGGCAGATGCAGGTTGTGAGGCTCCGTCGCGCCCCAGGGCAGCACAGCTACCTCGTACTGGACATTCCGACTGGCCTTGAGTGGTACTTCGCTAAGCACATAGGTCCGTCCGGCCATTCGCATTCCTCTTGAACCAACCTGAATCGTCACCCCGATACCTATCGCCTCGCGATTCTGATCCTATAAGGCGACTGGCTGGCCTCACGCGGGTGAGGTGTTTACGCTGGGATTCTCAAGGTCTTGCGGCACCTCAACCCAAGGAGACCAGCCATGTTTGTCGCGGGAATCGACGCACACGCAACGTATTCGGTGATCGCCATCGTGAGCAACACAGGTGAGCTCGTACACAAGCCCGTGCGCATCAAGAACAGCGAGGCGGATCGACTCGACGAGTTCCTCGAGCCGTTTCGTCCCCTGGAGGTGGTCGTCGAGACGAGTCCGGCCTGGCCGTGGCTCTTCGACCGACTCGAGGGTCCGGGGGTTCACTTCGTGCTGGCCCATGCGAAGCGCCTGAGAGTCATCGCCGAGTCCAACTACAAGAGTGACGACATCGATGCCGAGCTCCTGGCACGCATGCGACTCGCCGGCCTCATCCCCGAGGTCCATACGAAGTCCGTTGAGCAGAGAGAGCAGGCTGTGCTCCTACGCAGCCGGGGCCGGTTGGTACGCCAGCGCACCCAGATGGCCAACCGCATCCATTCCCAGCTCCACAACGTCGGGCTTCACCTCGAGCGCGGACGTTTACTTACGCAAGACGGACGTGAGTGGGTTCGCACCGAGGCCTGGCCACGGCTCGGTGACGAGCGGCGTCTGTTCATCACCATGCAGTGGGCCCTCGTCGATCAACTCGAGCCGATGATCAAGACGCTCGATCGCAGGGTCGAGCGCATGGGCCGAGACAACCCGGCCGTGGCCCTGCTCGAGAGCATCCCGGGCATTGGCGCATACCGTGCGCTCGTCATCGCGACCGAGACGCTGCCCATCACACGATTTCGTACACCCGGGCACCTCGTCAGCTATGCCGGTCTCGCCCCTCGCTCTTCACAGTCCGGCCTTCGGCCGATCCGACATGGATCGATCCCCGCCGGAGCCAACCGTTGGCTCAGGGGCACGTTCGTCCGAGCGGTCGTGAGCCACGTCGCCAACGCGCCCGACAGTTGGCTGTCGGACTCCTATGAGCTCATCAAGCAGCGGCTCGGGTGGCAGGTCGCTCGCATCGCGACCGCTCGTCGCCTCGCCCGCGCAGTACACGCCATGTTGCGTACCGGTGAGGTCTGGCGTGATCAACCCGTGTCACTGCAAAACTGAGATGCCACACCACGATGTACCGTATCACGATAGGGGGAAGCTCCGCGTGCAGCATGTCGCTCGACGACCTTCAGATTCTGACTGAGCCCCCCGCTCGCATAGCAGATCTTCGGACGTCCCCGCGTTGGGACGAAACCTGAATAGATGCCTGAGTCCCTCGTGAGACTCGCCTAAGATCGGACGCAACGTGCATACCGTAACCGCATGATCATTACGCAGGACCTTGAGCTACATCCCAGACATCGACCCACCCATCTGCCTTCGCCGACGGGTAAGGGAGGGCTGCGCCCTCTTGACTCTGGTCGCCTTATAGATGCTGCACCGCCAGCCTGCTATCAAGGGGCGCGAGCTGTTAGACGAGTGGCCCGCAGCAGCAAGCGCTTGTTGGAACACGCCGCAGTTGGGTTCACATTAGCACGATCCCAAAGACATCCAACGGCGAGGCCGCGGCGTGAGTAATGGCGACTTGACGAGCAGCCCGCGCCTTGGCCTCGCTCTCGGCAGCGGGTCTGCGCGCGGCTGGGCTCACCTCGGGGTGATCCAGAAGCTGGAACAGCTCGGCCTCGTGCCTGACGTGGTCGCCGGCGCGTCTGTCGGCGCACTAGTCGGGGCGTCCTTCTGCAGTGGGCAGCTCGAAGCGCTCGGAGGCTGGGCTCGCAGCCTCGGTCCGGTTGACGTCATTCGCCTCCTGGATGCGACCTTCGGCCGCGGTGGCATGATGAGGGGAGACAGGTTGATGCGGCGGATCCGCGAGGTGATCGAGGATCACGACATCCAAAATCTGAGGATTCCGTTCGCAGCAGTGGCGACGCGCTTGGAAACAGGTCACGAAGTCTGGCTCCGCACGGGCTCGATGCTACACGCCGTAAGAGCTTCGAGCGGACTGCCTGGGCTCTTCACGCCGGTCCGTGACAACGGGCACTGGTTGATTGACGGAGGTGTTGTGAATTCCGTTCCCGTGTCTGTGTGTCGGGCCCTGGGAGCGGAACGGGTCATCGCAGTCAACCTCAATCGCCACCTGAGAAGCTACCCCAGAGCGCCACGTTCGGTGGCAACACCGCAGGCCGACGCGCAGGCCCATGGACACTCGTGGACCCTGGATCATCTCATCCCGTCATTGGGGACCGACCAGACGCCGGAACCTGGAGTATTTGAAGTCATCGGAGCCACCATGAGTATCATGCAGGACCGAATCATGCGAAGTCGCATGGTCGACGATCCCCCGGATATTGTCATCGCTCCTGACGTTCGCGATCTAGACATCTGGGATTTTCACAGAGCTGACGAGGCCATCGCCGCCGGGGAGTCAGCTTGCGACGCCGTAGCCGACCGTTTAGAGGACCTCAAGAGTGGCTGAGGTCGAACTTTACGGCCCAATCAAGCGTTTCTTTGGAGCACCGGATTATGTGGCGCCGCCCCGCTCGCCCGATCGAGTCGCCTCCATCCATTGAACCGCGTGCTAGGGGCGCTCAGCGCCCCTAGTTGGGGAGGGGCAATTGAAACTTGGTGAAGACTCCCGCACCATCATTCAAGTACACGTAGCCGACCCCTTGGTTGTCCGGAGCGATGTCCGGGTCCCCGTCGTTGTCCTATTCTCGAATGCGAATCCAGGGGAACCAGGGGTCGAAATCGCCCCCCGCATCATCGATCTGGGCGGTTCCATTAGTGAAGCCACGATTCCCGTCGTGCAGCACAAGTTGGGTACGCCGGCCAACGTAAAAACCCATGCCTTGCCCGTCATCCCCATCTCTTGTCCGGTTGACAACCAAGTCTCGGTCCCCGTCCTCATCAAGGTCCTCGGCCTCTATGTCGAGAACAGCGCCGAAGGCCGCCGATGCCGGGAGGAAAGTCCGGAGAGCTGCTCCGAACGATCCGGTCGAGCTACCCCAATAGACGGAAGTCTGGTCACCATCGCGCTCGTGCGCACCCACCAACAGGTCCACGAACCCGTCTCTGTCCACGTCGATGAGCTCCGCAGTGAATACCTTCTCAATACTGCCATCGAAACGGTCGAGGGACTTGCTGAACCCCGCTGAACCGTCATTGACGTAGAAGAAGGGATCGAAGCCACCGACGAAGACGTCGATGTCCCCGTCGTTGTCGATGTCGGCCGCGGCCCCACCATGATGGAAGCCGGTGTCAGGGAGCTTGCTCCACGAGAAGGACCCCGGTGAATCCTGCATGATCAGTTTGGGCTGACTCCCCGGAAAAGGATCTGAGTCGAACCCGTGGTCGAATACGAACAGGTCGTCTCGCCCATCGCCGTCGAAATCTGCCACCGCCGTCTTGCGGGCGTGCGTTGCGGGTGGAGCGCTGCCGCCAAACACACTCTGGTCGAGCGAGAAGACCCCGGATCCGTCGTTGATGTACATCTCGCTGTCGACCCCGCCCTGGAGCAGGTACTCGCCGGTCCCCATGAACACATCGGTGTCACCGTCCCCGTCAGCATCGAGGTAGCCGATGGCGTCCCTCAGGCGTGATCCCCCAGGGCCAGGCAGCTCAAAGTACGATATCCAGACATCCGCCTTCGCGTTCTGGTAGGAACTGCCCGCGTCGGCGTCGGCACTGGGAGTGCTCCCGGCGTCCGAAAGAATCGGCTCTGTCGAAGACTCCGAGCCGCAGCCTCCAAGCACAGTACAGAGGATCGCAGCAAGCACATTTCGCAGGGTCATGGAATGGTCGTTCGGGGAGGGGGAACCGACACACGGCCTCGTGCGGCCCTTTAACAGCCCGCCACGACAGAGACGGCTGAACCTCGTGGCGCTCACCACGCATGTCCACACCTCGAAACGGCCCGCCACCCTGCAGATAAATCCGTGACAGTAGCGATCGCTTGATAGAATGTGCCGCCGCTCACAGCTTTGCGGAGATGTAGCAACGACGAGCAACACGCTACCGTTCGAAAACGGGGAAAGGGGAAAGGGATGTGGATCAATAGCGGTGAGCGACCTGT
>JAJFLM010000043.1 GCA_021772655.1 Deltaproteobacteria bacterium | reverse complement strand
TTCGTGTTTTAGGTATTTTCAGTATGCAGATGAATCCAGTGATACATTCATAAATGACTAAGGGGCCTCTGGCAGAAAATCCCAGTAATAACACATCCCACCGTCGGTATCGGGTCCACCTTGCGGTGTGTAGTAGCAAGTCACATCCAGATTTAAATTTGGTGCTACAGCTTCCTCATGAGAGGTCCAGCCACGACATTCGACAGTATAAGAGGTCTCACCAATAAATGACAAACCATTGACGCGGATAAACCCAGCCTCGATGGTTCCTTTAAAGACTTCTTGTTTCATTGGTATAACCGCAGCCATCGAACCAACATCCATAGAATGAATCACTAACTCAATCCCATTGACCGGTACCAAACGACCTGCGGCACCGCGTGGATTAGAACTGGCAATCATTTTCCATTTTCTCAGTTCTAACTTCACCCCTTTATGACTTAAAGGGCAGAATTCTATATCTGTACGACTGCGATTGTTGATGTCCCCAGGGTGATAGACTGCTAACATTTCGTTAAATAACGCATCCGGATTACCGTCACCATCTTGGTCCGGGCTTGCCACGCCCACTGCCAAATCAACCGCCTCAATCGGATATTCCGGATCAGCTTTTTGCGTGACTGGATTTTTTTGAATCAAACCTAAGTCAATGGGTACGGGTTTCTCTTCCGTCGACTCGCCGGGTCCAATCACCTTATAAATCTCACCCTCACCTAAGTCGGATACCGAGAATTGTTCGTTTGGCGCCAGGGGGACAACGGCCCAACCTTGATTCACCGCAATACTTTGTTCAAAGCGACATTCATCCGTCACCGAGCGCAATGTATGTTCCAACTTTTCATTGACGAAGACAACACGGTCGTAGTCGCATACTTTAGAAGTATCGAGGTCTTCCTTGCTGTTAAAATAACCTTTCACGACGCGATACTCGACCGGATTCCCTGCTTCCGCACCACCACCCTCGGGATCTGGGTTGCCCACCTCAGAACCGCCCTGCTCTGGATCGGGATTCCCTACTTCAGAGCCACCCAGTAAACTGGGACCTGATCCCTTAGATCCCGAAGGACAAGCCCCCGGACCCATGAGAATAAAACAGGCTAAAATTAACAGGATGCGTTTCATGATGACTTATCAATCTCCGTACTCACAGGCAGCAGTTGCACATTCAACATCACGACCTGTGTGGTGTCCTCCTCCTCGGAAACTACCTTCAATATATCACGCCGAAACTCACGAATCTTCTCTTTTAATAGTGGAATTTGTTCAGGTTTGATCCCTAAGGTCAGCGAACTGACATCCCGCTCTTTTGCCGGAACCGCCGTCAATTGATGACGCGCCAGCTCTAATAAATTCTGATGATATTGCATCAATACGTTCGATTTAATCTCAGGCCCAGTACTGATGAGATTGTCTGCCTGCTGCCATTTACCATCATCACAACGCTTAATAAGCCCTAATAAAGCTAATAATTCTAAAGATTTAGTTGCCTGCGCCACGGTGATAGCTGGCTGCACATGCTGAGCGACCCACTCAGCCGTCCCATCAAAATATTGCGAATTCACCAACTCGCGCACGATGGGATGATACCAGGTCGTATAAAAATCAAACTGCCGTTTTTCCAAGGGCTTCAATTGCGAAAATTTGCGGGACTGCAACATGCGACTATAAAAACCGTTTTTTTCCTCATGGTTTTTCGCCTGGGTAAAGAAGACTAAGTTATGGAAAAATTCCTGCTCTTGTTTATTGAGACGTAACCCTTTCATGAAGGGAATGATGCTTTTCTCCGTCAGGTTACGGTCCCCATCCATCACGAGTTTAAGGAAATTAGGCGAGGAAAAACCGGCCTCTTCTGAAAAAGCGCGGTGAGAGAAACCACGACGATTTGCCTTCGCATCGGCGTACCAATCCTTAAGATAGACGCGATAGTCCATATAGTCCCAAATGGGTATGTTCGGATTATGTCGAGGCATAAAATTAAGTCGTGCTTATCAGTATATCTGTATACAAATATGAATACAAGCCGTTGTAATTATTAAGTAAGTATTTATAACTATCTAAAATTACTAAGTTATTATCGTTAGATAAGCTGCTTATGTTGTCAAATTTGTGAGTTATTCTGTATTCAACTGAATACCTAATCGTGTCCGCAAACACTTTTATGCAGTACTTCTTAATAAGACTTCCCGATAATTAACCTATGAGCCCTCCTAAAATACCCTGGCCAGTCGCTCCCATTTCCAAAGCAATGAGATCCGCCAAGGTCATTCAAAAAGAACGCAGCCCCTTTTCCGCTGGCCTACTTGATCCACGTGGCGGACATGAATATGCAACAATGAGCGCGATGAAACCAAGCTATGTAGCCGTGCGCCAAGGAAAGCACCTCAATAAAATCTGGCGCATCTCTGGGCTGCTGCGTTGGACCGGTTACACCCAACAAAGTTACGAAAGAATTCGTTCCAAGCTTTATCCCTGCATTAAAAAGAACAGCACTCAACAAGAATTTATGAGTTATATCCGTGTTGAATCGCAGCACCGCCGCTTGCTAGTTTCTATGCTGCAGTGCCAAAAAGATGACCCTCAATGTCGCTGGGCCAAAAGAAAATCTGACCACTTAAAAAAGGGACAGCTGGTGATTCATAAACGGAATCAACAGCTCTTCTTTTCAATGGCTTTAAGCAAGTCACAACAACATATCACAGGACTCTACATCGGAAATGAAAGCGACTCACATACCGAACTCATGGTACGCTTTGCTGATGGATCGGGAGTTGTCTTTGATCAAGATGTAGCCCGGTGCAGCAAAGAAAAACCGAAACCCGCTCAGCCTAACCCTACGCTGCCGAACTCTGGCTCACCTGCTCGAGCAAACGTAACGCAATAGCTTCTGGCTCGATGATACCAGCTTCAAGCCATTGATAATCATCCGCTAGAAAACGTTGCGCCACATAACGAACTTTTACATCATCATTACGCCACAATTCACGGAAGTTTTGTTGTATGCGCCGTTTGGCCAAACAACAATATAAATCAGCTAACTGCTGAGGCGTTTCATCATTTGGACTTTTCTCTTGATCGGCTAGAGCTTTTGAGACAACAGCTGACATCGTAAATAACTCAGCACCAATCTCAACAATGCGACCTAGAAACATTTGGCGTTTTTCTAATCCCGCTTGAAAAAACATCATGCCATGAAAAATATTTCGCGACAGACGGCGACTCGCTCGCTCGACAAAACGCATGTGCTTGGAAAAACTTCGGAACTGGCCATGACGCTTCCATAAGAAAGTCGGCAGCCAACGCGTGGGATACCACCATGAATAAAACACCGCTGACTTAAAAAACGATTTTATTTTAGCACCCAAAGAACTTTTAGGATTAATCAAATCGGCACCCAACTTCATATGTGGGTCTAAAGCCTCACGCGCTAAGAACAGCCGCATAATTTCAGAGGCCCCTTCAATGATTGTATTGATACGAGAGTCGCGCAACATCCGCTCCACACCATAAGGCTTCTCGCCGCGGGCTAATAAAGATTGTTCCGTTTCATAACCACGACCCCCACGAATCTGTAGAGTTTCATCAATCGCATGCCAAGCCGCTTCACTGGCCTGCATCTTAGCCATCGCGGCTTCCAAACGAATATCAGCCGTTCCGGAATCCGCTAAGCCAGCTGCATAATAAGTAGCCGCTTCCATCGCATAAGTCGTCGCCACCATCTTACCTAATTTATTCGCCACCGCTTCATGCTTGCCAATCGGCGCGCCCCATTGCACCCGTTCGTTGGCCCAGTCGCGATTGATATTGAGACATTGTTTAAAGTAAGCGCCACAAGCTGCGGGCAAAGTCAGTCGACCATTATTCAATGTGGTTAATGCAATCTTTAAACCCATCCCCTCTTTGCCAATAAGATTTCCCTTGGGGACTTTCACGTCTTTAAATCGTAGCAAACCATTTTCGATACCACGCAAACCAATAAACTCACAACGATGGACAATTTCAAAACCCGGGCTGTTTGTTTCGACAATAAACGCCGATATCTGCTTGCGCGGCTTGCCATTCACAATTTTATCGGGGGTACGCACCATCACAATCAAAAGCTCGGCAACCGTTCCATTGGTGCACCACAGCTTTTCACCATTAATAATATAATAATTCCCGTCTTCGGTGAGTTCCGCCGTCGCTGTCATTTTAGCCGGATCAGACCCCACATTCGGCTCTGTTAAAGCAAAGGCCGAAATCGCACCAGCAGCTAAACGAGGTAAATATTTTTGCTTTTGCTCTTTAGTTCCAAAAATCTTCAAAGGCTGGGGGACGCCAATCGACTGATGAGCCGAAATCAACACCGCCACTGACGCCGAATAACTGCCGATCAGCGCTACAATTTTATTGTAATAAACTTGTGACAGGCCGAGTCCACCATATTCTTTAGGCAACTTTAAACCAAAACAGCCCATGTCCCTGAATCCTTGCACCACATGATCAGGGATTTTAGCGTCACGCTCTACTTGCAAAGGGTCCACATGTTCTTCAATAAAGCTACGTACTTTTTCATACATTGCTTCGCCTTCAAGCACTTGCTCCGTTGTCGGCTCGGGATAATTTCGAATCAGCTCTGGCTGCACCCGACCCATAAAAAGACCCGCGGCATAACTTGGTTGTTTCCATTCAGTCTCGCGCGCCGCTTCGGCTACTTCCATCGCCTCATCATGCTGATCTTTCAAATGACTCATATTATCTGGGGCTTGGGTGCTCATGGGGCCTCCTTATATATAGGTAGCTTTTAAAGCCACTGAAAATGAATAGGCATTCAGTTTAACGCCGAGGCAAAAAAGAAGCAAGGCGCTGCACGGAGACACCTTGAAATGCTTAACTATTTACTATTTTCCGCCCAGCGACTACGGTGCCCGCCATGGTTCATGAACTCTACAACTGGGTCCTCGCTTGGGCCGCACACCCGCAAGCACCCATGGCCTTGTTTTTACTCTCCGTCGCTGAGTCGAGTTTTTTTCCCTTACCTCCTGATATCTTGTTGATGGCTATGTGTCTGGCCGAACCCGAACATGCCTTACTCTTTGCCAGCATTACGAGCATCGGCTCTATCTTAGGCGGCGCCTTTGGTTTTGGTATCGGTCGTTGGGGCGGCCGGCCGATTGTCAAAAAAATACTTTCTGAAGAACGGCGCCAAGGTGTCGAAGCCCTTTATAATAAATATGATTATTGGGCGATTGGTATCGCAGGGTTTACGCCGATTCCGTATAAAATTTTCACGATTACTGCAGGGGCCTTTGCCATTAAGTTCCGCAACTTTTTATTAGCCTCTATTGTCAGTCGTCCTGCACGTTTCTTTTTAGTCGGACTCGCCTTCCAGCTTTGGGGCCCAGAGATCAAAGAAATCATTGAGCGCTACTTCAATGTCGCTTCGATCTTGTTTATAGTTTTATTAGTGGGAGGTTTTTGGCTGGTGAAATGGTTTGGGAATAAATCGGTAGATAACTTACGGGCGCAATAAATTGCGCCCCTACGCCAAACCTATTCCCCCACCGCCTCTTCAGCACTGGTTTCCGGAGTAGCCTCAGCAGCTACCTCGACTGGCTTTTCTTCAGGAATTTCTTCCACAATAGGACGGCGATAATCTTTGGGGCGTAATAAGCTCGTCCAACCATAAATAATCTGATGAGCAATCTTTTGTTGGTCCGCTAAAAATTGCGGCATACCTGCTAAAATAGCCGCTTCTTGTTCCGCTGAAATAAAGCGTTTACTGCGTTTTTCATCAGCCGCTATCCAAGCATGAATGAGTTCTTCGGTAATTTCAGGATGAAATTGAATGCCATAAGCGTTGCCACCAAAACAAAAAGCTTGATTGGGATACAGTTTAGAACCCGCCAAACGATACCCTTCAGCAGGAATTTCAAAAGTATCACTATGCCAATGGAAGGTCATAAATTTTTCAGGCACTTGAAAAAATAACGGGTTCCGCTGCGTAAACCAAGTATTGAGCTGCACTTCATGCCAGCCCACCTCTTTTTGGCCACCAATTTTTAAAGGCATGTGACAGGCACGGGCTAAAAGCTGCGCCCCTAAACACACATTCAACAGCGGCAACTTGCGCTCTAAAGCATCATGAATCAATCGCACTTCTTCCAATAAAAAAGGATGTCCATGATCATCCAAAGCGCTCATCGGTCCACCCAAAATCATGATACCACGATAACCCACTTCATCTAACATCACGCCAGCAGGCAAACTTTGCGCTTCATAGGCCTTGATCAGATCAAATTCTACTCCTGCTTGCTTTAATTCAGATTCAAAAGACCCTAAGCCTTCCGCTTCATTATTTTGAATGACCAGTATGCGTGTCATGATGTCCTTCCATTTTTTTTCGGGGCGATTCCCCCGTCAACAGCCCGCAGCGCACCGGAGTGACGCTTCGTCACAGCATAACGATTCTCTTTTCCCTCGGCTTCAAGCCGGTAGGTTGCACTCGCTGTTTCGGTTTCCCATAGTTGCACCGCTGTCACCGGCAAGCCCTGATCTTGGGCATATCTAAAAATCTCTTCTGCAATCGCTTCGGCCGTGGGGTTGCGTTCCATGACATAGACCGGCTCACCCAGCTCTTTAAAAATAGCCACTAACGGATCATCATGACGCAGCAACATCCGATGATCCAGATGACTATCAATCCACGACTGCAACACCTGCTTGAGGTCGGCAAAATCATAGACCATGTCGGCACGATCTAAGGCCTCACGGGTTAATTCGACCACGACCCGGGCATTATGCCCATGAGGGTGCACACACGGCCCCGAATAATCGATCAGACGGTGACCATAGCAAAAACGTAATTCTTTAGTGACACGGTACATAAAAGCGGCGCTAACCTAGTGAATTATAGCCCGATAATCAATCTTATTAAGGGCAAAGCACGCAAAAAACTTGTCAGATGAGCGATTCCGCGATACAAGCGCAGGTCTTATGGCAACAGCACCCGATACAGTAGCTGCCCTCATTGGGGGTGGAATTCCGAGCGTCGCACTTCTTGAAGATTTAGCGAAGAAATATAAGACCGTAGTCCCCATTTACGTGGTCAGCGGCTTTATCTGGGAGCCTGCCGAACGTTTTTGGCTCCGCCGCTTTCACCGCCAAATGAAACGACGCCATAATTCGATTGGTGAGGTCATTGACATTTCATTGCCGATTAAGACGATTTATCGCCGGGGTTACTGGGCCACAGATGGTGGTGAAGTGCCGGGGCCTTATGCCGCGGACTCACTGATGGAGCTACCGGGCCGTAATATCAGCTTATTATCAACGGCAGGTATATTCTGTCACGTAAATGGCATTAAAGAGTTGGCCATTGGCACCCCGGGAGACTCTCCCTTTGCCGATACAACTGCTGAATTTTACAGGGAATTTGAAGAACTTACTAAAATTGGTCTGCGCAAGAAGCTAAAGATTTTAACACCACTGTCTTCGGTCAAACGTCCCGCTATCATCAAAAAAGGGGATGACCTCCCACTAGATATGACTTTTTCGTGCATCAACCCACAGAGTAATCATCATTGTGGCAGTTGTTATAAGTGCCAACAACGACGACGCTGCTTTGAAGAAGCTAAAGCCAAAGATAACACTGAATACCACAACGTCGTTTAAACTATCCGTCATCACGAACCTGTAAGGTGCTGGTGATCCTCGACGATAATTTAATCCCATGAGATTGCCGCGTCGCTAATGCTCCTCGCAATGACAAAGGAATCAATCACTTAGCATTTGCACCTTGACCCGTATCTTGGGCCCTGCTAGCGCTGTCTCAACTTAATAGAGTTTAGCTATTGGAATCAGGGAATACGGTGAAAATCCGTAACGGACCCGCCACTGTAATAGGGATTAAGCCCTCGGTCATTCAAGTCACTGTCCTGCGACACCTAAAGTTTCGCAGGATGGGAAGGCAAGGCCGAGTCGCTCACAACCCTTAAGTCAGGAGACCTCCCAAAGCTCAATTCGTCACTCTTCGGGGAGATAGAGATGACGTGGCCTGACTACGTTTCTAAAATATTTTTGCTATTGGGATTTGTATTCGTTGCTACTACTGCACTTGCCAATACCCAACTCGAAGACGTCACTGTCCATTCAAGCACGCGTGCTCCCGCTGCCGAAGCTTCGTTTACAATCGCAACAAGCCATATTTCGCTCGCCGACAAACGCGACCAATTAATCTCGGTGGCTGAGGTACTCGCGAAAGTCGCAGGCGTTCATGTCACACGTTTTGGTGGCCTGGGCGATTTTGCCACGGTGGCTATTCGCGGCTCTACCGGAGAACAGGTTTCTATTTATTGGGATGGCGTCCCGCTAAATGCCAGCGCGGGTGGCGCTGTGGATCTCAGTCAATTACCGGCCGCACTGATTGAATCCATTACGGTTTATCGCGGTTATGCCCCCGCGCAGTTTGACCAAAGTGCCATCGGCGGGGTGATTGCCATAACGAGTCGCCAAAGCACTCCAGGTCATTATATGGCGCTCACTCAGAGTTATGGTTCCCTCAATACCTATGAAGGCAGCGCTATCTATAGCCAGCAAAAAGCGGAGACAGATTTTTTAATCGCCTATCAATACCAACGCAGTGATGGTGATTTTAATTTCTTAGATAACAACGGCACCTTCGCCAACACCCGTGATGACCGCATTGTCCCCCGCCAAAACAATCAATTTTCCAAGAATAGCTTTCTCATCCGTGCGTCACGGCAAGAACATGAGAATTGGCAGCTTAGCTTTTCACACTACTTCTTTCACGAAACTCGCGGGGTTCCTGGCTTGGGCACCCTCACCTCGCAAAGTGCGGACTTAAGTAATCTAAAAAATCTCACGCAATTATCTGTGCAATGGCAAGCTCGCGATCATTTAACCCTAAGACTCACGCCCTTCTTTCATGCCGAAAAAGCGCAGTTTAGTGATTTGAACAACGACATTGGACTCAGCACCCAAGACAATGATGACAATACCTATCATTATGGAGCTCAACTGGCAGCCGACTGGTTGATCGGCACGCAACATCAAGTGAATACCTTACTCAGCTATACCGGAGAGTCCTTTCATCCCGAAAATTTTTTAGCCACGCCCCGCACCACAGCAAGTTCGCGGCGTGATCGCTTGGCTTTCAGTGCCGGCTATGACTGGGCCTTGTTCCATGATCGTCTCATTATCAGTCCGAGTGCGCGCCTCGAATCATTGTGGAACCGAGTCCTCAGCGCGGACCCCTCACGTGCTCTCGTCGGGCCTAACAATCAACAACAGCAATGGGGTCTCAGCGGCCACTTAGGACTGCGTTGGCAAGTGGCTCCCTCATGGGCCTTACTGGCAAATGGTGGCCGGAGTTTTCGCGCCCCTAATTTTATTGAATTATTTGGCGACCGCGGCGCTACTTTGGGCAACCCTCAGTTAAAATCAGAAGCGAGTTGGAATTTTGATGCGGGCTTTCAATGGACACCCCACTTTGGCAAACTCACTCTCAACTACTTTGAAAATCATGCCCAGAATTTGATTCAGTTTTTACAGACCTCGCAATTTACGGCTCAGGCCCAAAATTTAGGGTCAGCCACCCTCCGCGGCTTGGAAGCTTCAAGCCACTGGCAGGCCTTAAGTTGGCTCAATTTTGACCTGAATTACACCCTGCAATGGGCCCAAGATACGAGTGACCGGGCCGGATTTGATGGCAAAACTCTGCCCGGACGCCCACGCCACCAAATTCATGCCGGCGCCGAGGTGCGCTATCGCTGGGGCACGCTGTTTACCGACTTTGATCTCATTGATGGCAATTTCTTAGATAATTTCAATGCCTTACGGGTGAATCATCGCAGCCTGCTTGCCATCGGCCTTAAACTAAATCCCTGGAAATGGGGGCATTTGACCTTAGAAGGTCGCAATTTATTGAATCAACAAGTAAGCGATGTCGCCGGCTTTCCAGTACCGGGCCGGCTCTTCTTCGCCACCCTCCATTTAAAACACCAAAAAAGACCTAAGAACCTAAGAAACATTCAGCAATAACTACCGATAGGAGTAAAATCATGCGCCTCAAACATTATCTCATCAGCCTCATTTTTCTCAGCTCATTGGCCTGTGGTGGCGTCACGCCGCAAACTAATTCCGCGAAGAGTCCAAGCTCACCCTCTAACTCAGCACCTACGGCCAGTGGCCCAACCGCGCTCATCCATATCAGTGATTTTTTTGCGACGGGGATTTTAAGTATTGTTAATAACTTGGCGCAGGTTGATACCACAGCGCACATTCAAAATAATATTCTCACACCCCTGCCCCATACGGATGCCAGCTTGCGCGTCTTTGATGACACACTGTATATCGTCAACCGCTTAGGTCGCGATAATATCCAAGTCGTTGAGACAGCAAATTTTACCACTCTCATTGATTTCTCAACTGGTGCAGGTACCAACCCTCATGACATTCTCGTCCTGTCACCGACCAAAGCTTATATCGCTTTGTATCAACCTGAAGCCGACGCCACGGCCGAAGAAATTTTAGTCGTCAACCCTCAAACCGGTGAAATCACCGATCGCATTGATCTCAATAGCATTATTGAAAACGACGGCGACGAAAACGTCCGTGCCGAACGCTTATTATTAGTCGGCACTGAGCTATGGGTATTGATTCAAGATTTAAATAGCGCATTTGAAGCCGACACCTCAGGAAAAATTGCTGTGATTAATACGGTGACCGATAGCCTCATTGATACGGACGTGCTGCAAGCGGGGACTCAAGGGATTACCTTAGAGGGTCGCAATCCATCAACCTTTGAATATGATGCTAATAGCGGAAAAGTTTTTGTCTGCATGAGCGGTGTCTTTACTAATTTTGTCGTAGATGTGAATGACGGCTTCGGTGGCATTGAACAAGTCGATCCTAGTAATTATCAATCAGCAGGAATCATCATTGATGATAAAGCGCTGGGCGATTACCCCACTGATTTAACCATCGCCACCGCGGGGCTAGCATTTACTATTGTAGGCGCCAAACAAGTGGCCGCGCTTAACTTATCTACTGGCACCGTTATCAGCACAAATATTTACCAAACACCTGGTAGTTTTTTACCGGACATCCATTTTGACGGAGAACACAGTTTATTAATCGCCGAACGCGGCAGCATCAATGGAGATGCTGCTGGTTTAGTGATTTTAGATATTAATAATAACTATGCCCAACAAGGGCCTTTAGATGTAGGCGGTCCGCCTAATGCGGTCACGACTCTAGATTAAGATGAAACAACGGCTTGCAAAATTATATTACTTGAGCGCCCTGCTTTGCGCTGCATTAACACTCAACGCTTGTGACGATGCAAGCTTGGTTGCGAATACACCTAATAGCACCCTTGACCCTCTGGGCGTTGCTCACATTGAGATTGTCCCGAAAGACTTATCGATCAAAGGGATTGGTAACAGCAGTCTCATGAGTGTGACCGTCCACTTACATAACGGGCAGGTGCTTGAAAACTTAACCCATAGTTTTACCAACGAAGTCACGGGTGTCACTCATATTATTGAATGGGAATCCAATAATGCTTTCATCGCAGACGTCTCGCCCAATGGAACCGTTACCGCGGTATCCGGCGGACAAACCTTTGTGCGGGCGCACCTGCAAAAACAATATGCCAGCAGCACCGTACGCGTCGCAGCGGAGAACACGACAGACCCCATTATTGATCCTTTTGACATCCCTTTACATGCAGTGGCGTTAACACTCAATCCGCAGACCATGACGCTGAATACTATTGGGCAAAAAGTTCGCTTGCTAGCTAGCATTCATTATTCTGACGACTTACTTGAAGACGTGGTCACCCGTTATTACAAACATCCCAGTGGGAAAATCAGTGGGCAACTTACTTGGCAATCGTCAGACCCCAACATCGCGCGTGTTTCAGGTTATGGCATCGTCACCGCCATGGGTCCCGGACAAGCTGTCATCACGGCATTTGATGCCTGGGATGAGGGTTTCCCTGATGGGGCCATAACCGTAACCGTTTCAGCCGATCCAGGAAATGATCCTGATCCGGGTCCCGACCCAGACCCTGAGATTCAAGAAGAAGCGCTCCCCTTGGGGGCGGATGCCTATGTTGATTCAGTCGTTTCCCATTCCATCGGACTCGATGGGGGCTTTGGTCTGCCTGAGTTCCCGCATATCATACTCGGTGGACCACAAGGTGAAGGCTGCTGTACACAGTCATTGCATGTGCTTTCTTTAGGCGTCGGCGGTGAGATTGTGTTGGAATTCAACGACTACATTATCTTTGACGGAGTTGGCGCTGACTTTATTGTGTTTGAAAATGCCTTTCAGGCCGGGATGGGTCCCGATAATATTTTTGCAGAACCGGCGACGGTCTCCGTCAGTGAGGATGGTATTCAGTTCTTCACCTTTCCCTGCAATACACAGGACTACCCTTATCCCGGTTGTGCCGGCACTCAACCGACCTTAGCGAATGTCGCCAGCAATAATATTGATCCACGCGATCCCAATGTCGCTGGGGGGAATTCCTTTGACCTAGCCGCCGTAGGACTCACAACAGCGCGCTTTATTAAAATAGTCGATAGTGGTTTAGATTTAGGGCCGGACGGTGATGGGAACCATGGCTTTGATTTAGATGCGGTGTCTATTGTACACGGCACTTCCCCTTAAAATATTAGCCAAACTAACAATTTCTCGCTAATCACAAGAGATGAAAAAGACGATCCCATACTTTATTCCCCTGTTCACAGCCTTAAGTTTATGGCTCTCATGTCAACAACCCCAGCTCAATCCGCCAGCCAACCCACAACGCATTATCAGCCTCAAACCTAACCTGACAGAAATGCTGTTTGCCTTAGGTGCCGGTGACCGCGTCGTTGGTGTCACGACTCATTGTCTCTGGCCTGAAGCCGCCAAACAACTCCCCAAAGTGGGCAGCTATGCCTTCCCTGATTTAGAAAAAATTCTCGCACTCAAACCAGACCTGATTGTCACCAACAAAGAAAGCAGCAGCCCGCGCTTTGTTGCCTTATTACGCAAAGCCCACATTCCTGTCATGGTGATTGAAACGCGGAAGCTCGGTGAAATTTATTATGCCATGGAAACCCTCGGCAGCTTATTACATAATGCCGATACCAGCATACAAACTGTCAATGCACTGAAGTCGCGCTTTGCCGCACTCTCAGAACAAAGCCAACAAAAACCATCTAAGCGTGCTTTAGTCGTCATTCAACGTCGACCTTTGATCGTCGCGGGACGTAATAGCTTTATCAGCGAGCTGTTAAATAATATTGGCATCACGAATGCGGTCCCCCTAAAAAAAATCGCGTACCCTCAACTCAGTATGGAAGAAGTCTTAGCTTGGCAACCTGATGTTATTTTTGATCTGGACCCTAGTTCAGAACTGAATCAGTGGCAGCAGTATCAATCCTTACCCGCCGTAAAAACACAGCAGATTTATAGTCTCTCCCCTAATTTATTTATTCCGGGACCCCGCATCGCCGACGCTGCTGAAATGGTTTTTAATGCGCTTCATAACCCGGCTAGCAAAGCCAATTAAGATGACACACCCCACGCTGACACTCCGACGCTGGCTATACATTCTTATCAGCCTCACCTTATTATTAATCATTGCGATTGGACTCGGTTGTGCCTTGGGATCAACCCCACTTAATTGGCAGCATATTTTTGCAGGCACCCCCAGCAGTGATACTGACATCTTTTACTTAAGTCGTTTGCCGCGCGTTTTATTGGCCGTATTGGTGGGCGTGGGGCTCAGCAGTTCAGGGGCTGCGTTTCAAGGTTTGTTGCGCAACCCTTTAGCCGACCCCTTCATTCTGGGTGTCTCTTCAGGGGCCGCCTTATGCTCAGTCATCGCCTTAGCCTGTGGGGTTCCCTTAATTTGGCTGCCATTGCTATCCTTTGCCGGCGCACTCGTCGCCATGGCGGGAGTTTATTATTTAGCATCCTTTCGTCGCCGGCTTAATTCGCAGGTTCTCTTATTAACCGGGGTTGTCTTCAATGCTTTTGCCTACGCATTTATTTTATTTATCAATGCCGTCGTTCCTTTAGAACAATCGCAGCGCATTTTCACGATGCTGATCGGCTCACTCAACGCTGTCAACTATCACGAACTCATCATCACGACGGGACTTGTCATTATAGGGCTGCTTGGCTTGCAACGATCGAGCCGTGCGCTTAATTTATTATCGGAAAACAACCTAACCGCTCAGTCCTTAGGCATCAATCCGACGCAACAAATGAAACTTATTTTCTTTTTTGCCTCACTCATGGTCGGTGCGGTGGTCGCTCAATCAGGTTTAGTCGGTTTTGTCGGTTTATTTGTTCCTCACATTGCACGCAAACTTTGGGGGCCAGATCACCGCATTCTTATTCCCAGCGCTGCTTTAATTGGAGCTATTCTCTTAGTGTGTTGCGATGTCTTAGCCCGTACGGTGGGCTTTTATAGTGATTTACAAACTCAATTGCCAGTGGGAGCCGTGACCGCCTTATTTGGGGCACCTTTCTTTTTAGTTTTATTACGGCAGGTGCGCTCATGATTAAAATCAATCAACTGACTTATCGTTATCCTCAAGGTCCTGAGGTATTAACCGGTATCAACACAACTATTGCCGCACAAAAAATCGTGGGCATCTTAGGCCCCAATGGTATCGGTAAAAGCACCCTCCTCCACTTAATGGCTGGTATACTTAAACCAACGTCGGGTGCAGTAACACTGCAAAATCAAGCCATCTACACAATACCTTATGCGAAACGTGCTCAAGAAATGGCGTATGTTCAACAAGAAGAAAGCCTACAACTTAATTTTTCTGTTTGGGATATTGTGATGATGGGACGGCAAGCCCATCAAGGCTTATTCAGTTTTGATTCACCGGAAGATACTGAGATTGTCACACAAGCTCTTCACATTACGGATACCTATGCGTTAAAAGAGCGCTCCATCTTAGACCTATCGGGCGGGGAACGCCGTCGTGTCTTAATGGCTCGAGCCCTCAGTCAATCGACAAACATTTTATTATTAGATGAACCGACATCTCATTTAGATATTCATTATCAATTAGAAATTTTCTCCATGATTCATCGACTTAAAACGGAACAGAAAAAAACTATTGTCGTCACTTTGCATGATATCAACCTTGCCAGCCAGTACTGTGATGAATTGATCTTACTCGCCCATGGACAGATTTTTGCGCAAGGAACACCTCAAACTGTTATTACCGCAGACAATATGAAGGCCGTTTTTAAAACTGAAGGTCAGGTAACGCTAGACCCTGAGACACAAAAGCCGTATTATCGGATTCAGGTCCCCTTATTATGAAACGCTATCTGCTTTTCTTCAGCTTTGCCTTTGTCATTCATGCACTCATCTTCCTTCCCTTATTATGGAAACAACTACACAAGCAAAACGACCCTGGCGGTGGTGCTGGCGGCACCATTCAAATTTCAGTAGAACCCGCTCCGGAGCCCACTCAAGCATCTAAGGCTCAACAAAAGCGGGCGTCCCAACAACAGCGCACCCAACAAGCCGGCTATGATGCTAAAACCGGCACGAACAGCGGGCAGAGTTTCGGTCGTTCAGCCGGGCCAAGACAAGGCGAAGGTAGCGGCACTGTCGGCAATAATATTGTATTAGCTGAAATTAGACGTCGCATCGAAGCTGCCAAACGCTATCCCATGATGGCACGAAAACGCGGTGTAACTGGAGTCGCCTCAGTCTCTTTTAAAATTACGCCACGAGGCTCTATTACCTCATTACAGTTAGCACAAAGTTCTGGGGCCACGGTATTAGATCGCGCTGCCTTAGATACCGTACGCCGCGCCGCGCCCTTCCCTTTTTACCCACAGCCGATTCAAATTGGGATTCGGTTTACACTCAACAAAAAATCTGGTGGATAATAGGTATGACTCCGCATTGGATCCCACAAGGTGTTGAATGGTCTGAGACTTGGAAAGAAGCCGCGGTATTGATTCCAAGATTTAACCGCGGTTCCAGCGACTCACTGATTCTCACACGCCGCAGTGATAAAGTAGCACATCACAAAAAACAAATTTCTTTTCCCGGTGGTGCTTACGAGCCTGAAGATACTGACCTTTGGCAAACTGCCTTGCGCGAAGCCCAAGAAGAAATTGGACTCGCACCCGAAAACGCAGCCTTAGTGAAACAGCTTTCGACTCAATTTACACCCACGGGTTTTCGCGTCACTCCTTATATTGCCGATATTATCGTTCCTAAAAACTGGATCGGTGACCCCAATGAAATTGATTTAATTTTTGAGGTACCTATTGCACACTTACAAAACCCTAAAAATTATGAATTTATGACGAAAGAATATGCCGGACATACTTATTTAGATCCGCACTTTTATTTTGAAGAGCATGATATTTGGGGACTGACAGGACGCGTGATTTGTGAGTTTTTAAAGATTAATCCAAGCGAATAAGACTAGTCAAAATAACGTGTTATTTCAGGTCGGGTAGAACGTGTGCCACTAAGCAAAGCTGCTAAGGACTGAGCCATGCGCTGTGCACCATCAAAAGTAATCTGCAAGGTTTCTCCAAGCATGGGTTTTATACAAGCATCCAAAGCACTTGCAAGAGATATAGCTGAAATTTCTTCATCCCTGACAACATGAGCAAAACCACCGCGAGAAAGCATTTGCGCACGCAAGACCTGCTCATCTGTATTGCGAGGTACGACTACAAAGGGCTTTTTCATACGTGCCAGTTCAAAACAAGTATTATACCCGGCTCGAGTGATGACCGCAGTAGCACTCGCCAGCATTTGCTTAAAAATATCTGTCCCCACCGGAGCTGACAAAGTACAATTACTCGCCATCGACTGGATCATACTGCGCGCAACATCTTCAGGCGTTCCCTCACTGACAATAATATTAAATCGATAATCGCGAAAGGCTTTGGTATAGCGAGAAACATCAACCACCGCCTCGAGAAAACTTGTATCTTTCTTACCTCGATAACCACCACCCCCAAAGATAACAATCTCTTCTTTAGGGCTGATGTTACCTGTAAATTGTGTTTTAGCCGCAAAGTTACCAATGTAATCAATGGGTAGTGGGATCTCGGCCCATTCAGGTTGACTATCTTCTAGACGTGCAAAGTGACTATCACCACGCACCATCAAGCGACTACAATACTTCTTCAGACGGTTTAACACAGCCGTTGGATTTTTCGCATGAATAATATCACGACACAGCACCACACGTTCGGGCAAGTCCTTACCTGCCGCCTCATAGTGATCATTAACCGCGCGTGCCGTAGCATCTCGCCACGTTTGCATGAAAGGGTACAGCTCATAAACAATCAATGAAGGTTCATATTGCTTAAGAACCTCACGAGTGCGTTGATAGATAAGTTCTGAATAAGGATCGCCACTATAGTTGAAGGCCTCTTGGTTAGGCTTACACATTTTATTATCGGCATTCACGCCCATAGGAGGCAGGTAAAAACGCTTGGCTCCACCAAAGTCAAAAGAATAGCCATTATGATCAAATGTGCTTGAAGCAACCGCAACATCAAGACCAAGATTGGTAATTTCTTTAGCTAATAGATCCGTAATATTAAAGTGTCCAAAACCATAAACCGATTCAACAAAAAGCAAGACCCGTTGATCTGATACAGGGCGGTTTCCTATTAAACCAACGCGACTTGATTCAGCAGGGGGCAAAAACCGAGATGTTGCAGGGCTTGTTGCGGACTCTGCCGACGTAACCGTCTCCATAGCCTGCATCGCTAGAGACCTATCATTCATGTACGATGAAGACGCCAAAAGCGCTCCCGATCCGACTAAAGCTGTACTAGAGACCATCAACATGGGTTCTAACTATCGCCAGGCAGGATAAAAAGTTGCGCAAAGAAAGTGTGACATTTTGCAAAAAATAGCCCTTACCAACACACTTGCTTCTCGCGTAAATCCAGTCTAGAAGCCCATTATGCAAGAAATCATCGAAATTCTCCCGGTCGGCGCCTTTCAATGCAACTGCGTGATTCTCGGCGACCCTGAAACCAAGCAGGCTATCATCGTTGATCCTGGCGATGAGATCGCCGCTATCATGCAACAGGTGGAAGCCCATGGCTTGCAAGTCACCAGCATCATTCATACCCACACCCACATTGATCATATTGGCGGAACGACCGCCTTGCAGGCCCAAACCAATGGCCGTGTGATGCTGCACAAAGAAGACCTGTTCTTATATGAAAAAATGGGCGATCAAGGCGCCTTTTTAGGCCTGCCCCCACAAGACATTATGGAGCCTGTTCCCGTCGATGAATACTTAGTCGATGGACAAGAACTCAGTGCCGGTGGGATTAAAGGGGAAGTCCTCCACAGCCCCGGCCACACTCCCGGCTCTTGTGGTTTCTTCTTTCCCCAACTACGTGAAGCCGGCTTGTTGATTCCCGGGGATACTCTGTTTGCTGGTAGTATTGGCCGAACAGATCTGTGGAAAGGCGACTATGCCCAAGAGATTGATTCCATTAAAAAGAAGTTCCTCACTCTACCCGATGAGGTCATCGTGCTCCCGGGTCATGGGCCTGAAACCAGTATTGGACGTGAACGACAGCACAACCCATTTTTACAATAAATTCAGACAAAGCATGCGCAATAAGCGTCTTATTTTGTCAGAAAAATAGTGCCTAACAGAGTGATTAAAAATATTCGTTAATTCATCAAAATTCGCAAAGCAAAAAAAATGCCCCCAAACCCTAATAAGCACTTGAAATACTTGTTAAATTGAAGCATTTCCTTGGCTAGCCAATGGGACATTTATTTATCCACTAGAGGCTTAATGTGGATATTTTTTTACATTTCTGACAGCAACTTGCAGGCTCTCATGCCGAAGATTTTAAATGCCGGTGATTAGCTCAATTCCGTGGACTCTCCTGACTCCAGTAGCCAATGTTGGCTTACTGCAAAGTGCCGCGCGTTTAAATTTAGAGCTAAGTACTCTCAACAGCCAATCCTTAGAAACACAACATAGATTGCTCGATCAAACCCATGCGATTCTCAATGGGTACCGACCTCATATTGAACTTGAGCGAGCCTTATTCGTCCAAACTGTGCACTGGGAACAACGACGCACTCCCGCACTGCCTGCCGAGCTTAGAGAGGCGTGTCAACGCCAACTGCAACAGAGCCGTCTTTCCCCCGCACTCACCGCTGAGACACACCAAATTATTGAAGGCTGGGAAGAGTTTTCACAAGCTATCCGCAAATTAGGATTGATGCGTGCTAGTAATTTGATTGCAGCTGAATTTCCAGATTCAGGTCTCCCTGAGAAAATCCTCACTCATTATAACACCTGGGACCATCAATCGCGGCAATTGTTACAACCCAACATCCTCAGTCAAATCATCACGGCTGCTACCGCAATGGGACTTGAGGAACGTGACCCAGCAACTTTTGAATGGATTCAAGGCCTTCCCTTCAACTTAGAAGATCTGCAAACAACTATTGAACAATTCAAAAAGATAGCTCAACACGCGCGCGACTATAATCCCTATGAATCGCTACTTCATCAATTAGAAGATCAAATGATTGAGTTGTCACATGGCCGCCCTCCAAACATCCGCCCCTTACTGAGAGCACTCTATCAAGCATTAAACGAAATAGAAAAAAACCGTGCGCCTATTTCTCCAGCGGACCAACTGATTTACAGCCAAGGAAACTTTAGCACGACCCGTGTGCAGATCTCACACGATGCCAGCGTATTATTTCGCGGCCCACAAAAATTTATCGGGAAAAACTTTAAGCAACAGGCCGTTACCCGCAACTTCGGGAAAATTATTAGCTTGTTATGGACATTACCACC